>CAKVLG010000001.1 GCA_934756675.1 uncultured Clostridia bacterium
CCCCACTGCTGCCTCCCGTAGGAGTCTGGACCGTATCTCAGTTCCAATGTGGCCGATCACCCTCTCAGGTCGGCTACTGATCGTTGCCTTGGTAGTCCGTTACACTACCAACTAGCTAATCAGACGCGAGCTCATCCTATACCAGTAAACCCTTTCACCCCTTCGCGATGCCGCGTTGTGGTCATATTCGGTATTAGCAGCTGTTTCCAACTGTTATCCCGATGTATAGGGCAGATTGCTCACGTGTTACTCACCCGTCCGCCGCTAAGTGTTCAAAAGCAAGCTTCCAAACACTCCGCTCGACTTGCATGTGTTAAGCACGCCGCCAGCGTTCGTCCTGAGCCAGAATCAAACTCTTTAGTTTAAATCTAACTTAGAACTAACTAAATACTGACGTATTAAAGTTTAGTTTTTTTTCATTACTCAATGTGTATTTCTACACAGAAATTAACAAGAACGTTTAAATCGCAAATTAATCGCGTTCTAAACCTTGTACATTTCAATTATTCACTTGTCAAAGTTCGTTTGTTGCTCCTTTTGGGGTGCAACAGTCATATAATACTACAAGCCAAACACAATGTCAACACTTTTTTTTAAAAATTTTTATTTTTTTTAAAATCCAGCATTTTCGTGTTCTAATTTCCTGTAGCGTGTTATAATATACCCCATTTTTTTTGAATATGCAACAACTTTTTTAAAAAAAACTGCAAAAATTTGCAGTTTTTTCATTTTTCGTAATTTTTCCACTTATTTAAGTGTTTTTATAAGATTTTGAACAGTTGATTCGATATCTTTTATATCAATTTCTTTGTTCTCGCCAGTTGCTCTTATTTCAAGCTCAACCTTGCCGTTTGCTAAACCTCTACCAACAACTATGCGCATTGGCACGCCAATCAATTCATAGTCATTGAACTTAACGCCCACGCGTTCATTTCTATCATCATAGAGAACAGGTATGCCTAAGTTCTCTAATCTATTATATAGGTCTTCTGCAAAATCAACCTGTTCTTGCTTCTTTGTGTCTACCACAATTAAGTCGACTTTGAATGGTGCAACTGCCATAGGCAAAATTATGCCCTTTTCGTCATGGTGTTGATCGATGATGCTAGATACAATTCTTTCTAGTCCCATACCATAGCAACCCATTTCCATAATTTTATCTTTGCCATCTTTATCAACAAATGTAGCATTGAATGCTTTTGTGTATTTATCGCCAAGAGCAAATATATGACCAAGTTCATTACCTTGGCAAACATGAATTTTGCCGCCGCATACTGGACATGTATCTGTGTTATCGGCAAATCTAATATCCTGCCATTCACACTTAAAGTCGCTTGCGCCAACATCAATTAAATGCGTGTCTGCTTCGTTTGCGCCGACTACAAATTTTTCCATACCTTTAATTTCATAGTCGCCGATAATTCTAACATCGTGTAAATCACCAATTGGACCAACAAATCCAAGCACACTGCCAATTTTTTTTATTTCTTTTTCAGTTGCGAGTTCAACATTTGTACCCATAATCTTAGCGAGCTTTGTTTCGTTAACTTCCCTATCGCCACGGACAAGTGCCATAACAATTTGCCCACCAGCGTTATATACCATGCTCTTAACAAATCTTGTTGCGTCCATGCCCAAAAATTTCATAAGGTCAGCTATTGAACTTGTTTTTGGTGTAATCACCTTTTTATATTGACCTTTAAATTTTGTATCGATGGTATATTTATCTTTGCAAGGTACAGTTTCGAGATTTGCGCCATAGCCACAATCGTCACAGAATGCAATATCTGCTTCACCTTCGTTAGAAACCGCCATAAATTCGTGACAATACGAGCCACCCATAACGCCGCCATCTGCAACAACAGGAACAACTTTAAGCCCAAGTTTTTCATATACTTCTAAATACACTTCACGCATTCTTTTATAATATACGTCAAGGTCTTCTTTGTTTGCATGGAAACTATATGCATCTTTCATTGTGAACTCGCGCGCACGGTTAACACCATTTCTAGGGCGAATTTCATCTCTGTGTTTTTGTTGAATTTGATAAATGCTAAATGGTAAATCGTTGTAACTTTTTACATAGTTATCAGCAACAATTGTAGCATACTCTTCATTTGTAGGACTAATAGCGTAAGCATCGCCATTGCGGTCTACGAGCGAAAACATTTCTTTACCAAAAGCTGTCCAACGGTTAGATTTTTCTAGTACATCTTTTGATACCAAGATTGGAAACTTCATTTCGTTGCAATCAGCTTTTTCCATACCACGTCTAATTGTGTAATTGACTTTTCTTAATATCATATTAAAATACGGCATATAGAAAAACAGCCCCGAAGAAACTTTTTTAATCATTCCGCTTTTAAGCATATATTTCATTGCCATAGTGTCTGCATCTGCAGGCCACTCTTTCATTGTTGGCATAAAAAACTTACTGTATCTCATTTTTATCTCCTTTTGTTTTTCTATTATATATATCTTTTTATTTTATTGCAATAGTAAAATTAATCTAAACCGATATTTTTTCTTGCTCTTACAATTGTTTCACGTGCGATTTGCCTTACGCGATTGCTACCTTCTTCAATCTTTTTTTCAACTTGGTCATAATGTTCCATGTAATAATTGAACTTGTCACGAATTGGGGCAATTGTGCGATTTGCGACTTCAAAAAGAGCTTTTTTCGCATCTGCCCAAGAGATGCCTTTTGAATACAATTCTCGCATTACTTCAACTTCTTCTTTTGTTGCAAATAGCTTGTATAAGTCGAAAACGGCACAATTTGTAGGCTTTGGCTCGGTTGGAAGAGAACTGTCGGTCACAATGCTAGATATAAGCTTTTTTAATTTATTTTCTTCGCAAAAAAGAGGAATTGTGTTGTTATAACTCTTACTCATCTTTCTGCCATCAAGCCCAGTGATTGTGGCAACTTCTTCTGTGATTTTTTCTTGTGGAATTACAAAAGTGTTTCCGTATGTTTTGTTGAAAGCTTTTGCTATATCGCGTGCCATTTCAACATGTTGTTTTTGATCAAGACCAACTGGAACATATTTTGAATTAATTAACAAAATATCCGCAGCCATTAGAATTGGATAGTTATATAGCCCCATATTAACATTGTTATCGGGGTCATCGCCAACTAAAATATTTTTTTCAACTATAGCTTTGTATGCATGTGCTCTATTCATAAGTCCCTTACTTGTAACATTACACAATAGCCAGTTGAGTTCGGTAACTTCTGGCACTAAGCTTTGTTTATAAAAAACTATGCGGTCAATATCTAGCCCGCAAGCAAGCCAAGTACATGCCAAAATTTTTGTATTCTCTTTTAAGAGCTTTGGATCTTTAATAAAGTTTAGAGCATGATAATCTGCAATAAAGTAATAATTATCATATTCTTCGTTTTTTGACATTTCAATTGCTGGTTTAATTGCACCAAAATAGTTTCCTATATGCGGAATACCAGTTGGCTTTATACCCGTCATTACTACTTGTTTCATTTTTATCTCCTAATTATATCTTTTATTGTTCCACCACCAAGCATATAGCCTTCATTATCATATAATACCACATATTGGCCAGGTGTAACAGCACGCTGTGGAATTTTAAATGTGACCTTTACGCCACCATCTACTCTTTCTACAACGCATTCTTGGTCATCTTGTCTATATCTAGTTTTTGCATAACAATTAACTTTGCCACTCTCGCCAAAGCGCGGCATAAAATTGAAGCCGTCAGTCACTAGCCCGCGTGAAAGTAGCTCTTCACCTTCGCCTTGCGAAACATAAAGAATGCCTTTTTTCATGTTTTTATCAACAACATACCAACTTTCGCCATTGCCATCAGACTTTCCACCAATGCCAAGACCTTTGCGTTGCCCAAGCGTAAACTTAGACACACCATCGTGCTTGCCAACAATCTTCTTTGTTTTTATGTCGACAATATAACCTTGCTTTTCGGGATAATTTTTACGCATGAAGTCTTTAAATTTAGCCGAACCCATAAAGCACACATCGAAACTATCTTTTTTATGTGCAGTTGCAAGCCCGTTCTCTTCTGCAATCTTTCGGACTTCTGGTTTTGTAAGTTCCCCTAGTGGGAAAAGTGCATGTTTTAATTGTTCTTGTGATAATTGATTTAAAAAATATGTTTGGTCTTTGCTAGCATCTTTCGCCTTTCTAAGCAAGTGCTCGCCATTTATGTGTTCAATTTTAGCATAATGACCAGTTGCAAAATAATCTGCACCAATCTTTTTCATAAAGTCGATAAATGGTTTAAACTTCACTTCCCTGTTGCAAACAACACAAGGGTTTGGCGTTCTTCCACTAGCATATTCGTTTATAAAATAATCTTTAACTTGCTGCATTTGGCTCGAATAATTTTCGACCACAAACTCTATGCCAAGTTTTTCGCAAATTGACTTTGCCATCATTCCATCAATTTTTTCTTGCTCAGCGTTTGCGTCAACCATGTGGAGCCCAATGACATTGTAACCAGCTTGTTTTAAAAGAAAGGCAGCTACGGATGAATCTACGCCGCCACTCATAGCTACAACAACTGTCTTGTTATTTTTGCTTTGCATTTAATTTTGCTTCCTTTTTTGCAAGTTTCTTTCTTTGTTTTTCTAAGATCTTGTCTTGCTCTTTCTTTATTTTGTCGATTTGTAAATAGCGTTTAGAAATCTTGTAACGTGTTTCAACATTAAGTTTGGCAATAAATGCTTCCTTGCTTATACGATATTTGTATTTGTCAAACAGAATAGTAAAGAAATCGGTTACCCACAAATAGAATGCTACTAAACCAAAACCGCCACCAAAAAATGTTGCAACAGGAGCAAGTGCTGGCACCGTTACAAAAATCGATGCTAAAATAATACTAACAGCATTAACTGTTCCTTTGATGTAGTTTTTTGCATAAAAGTCGTGAATACCACACCAACCAAGAAGAAGAGCCAAAATCGACATTGTTACTTTGTTAACGAAAACAGGTTTTGTGCGCGCTGCCTTGTTAACTTCTTTCATAATCTTTCTTCGGGCTAGATGGCGATCCGCCCATTTGTATATCTCCCACCACTTAATTTTTTCTGGTTTAAATTCCCCACGCTCTTTTTTTGAACTGTAGGAAGAATTGTCAAGAAATGTCACATCACTTGTGTCAATGTTATAACTGCCATCGGCATCAACGGTAAACTGCGGAACTTCTTTTGCCTTAGGTTTGTGCTTATGGCGTTTTGCCTTTTTTTCTTCTGGCTTTGACTCTTCCGTTACGTCACTTTCTTGATCAACTGGCTCATTGCCCGTTTTTTCACTTTCTGGTTTTTTCTCATCAGAAATAGCAGATGCGTCTTTCTCTACATCTGATTTAATCGTGTCTAATTCTTGTTTTGGCTCAGCTTGCAACTTGCTAGTTTCTTTAGCTAGTTTTTCCTTTTCTTGCTCATACTCATATTCTGCAATATCAGTACCACAATTAGGGCATACTTCTACATTCTTTTTAAGAATAGCCATACAACGTGGACAAAATTTTCTTCCTAACATAAATGTTCTCCGAGTTTAGTGTAACACAATTATCTAAACTTTGTAAACTTTTGCAAAACAATTTTGAACAAAATGTGCCATAACAACACACTTTTTTATTTTTTATCAATATTTTTACGAAAAATTGTAGACAAATAACAAAAAATCAGGTATGATAAGACAGTAACGATTTGGTTACAAATTTTAAAGGCTTAATTCTCTCCCCGAATTAAGTCTTTTTTTTGTGCCTAGTTTTTTGTTTATTTTACTACATAACTTATACACCATTTTCATATCCTCTTTCCTCGTATTGATCAACATTCATTTTGATTACCCAGCTTTGTCATTTTGTACGGAATGAATATGTGATAACTTCAAATATTGCACTGTAGTAGCTGTCGGGTACACAGTTCCCGTCATTTTGAGCAGAGCAACATAAACCTTCAATTACCCCCACTCCGTCATTTTGAGCAAGGCGTCATTTGGGGTCCCCGAAAAGTTTTTAGCATAAAACTTTATGGGGAAAGGAAAAACCGCGGCTTAGATGAACGTTTAGTAAGAAAAGTGATTACATTACCCGCGTGTTTTGACGCAAAATCTACTTCATACTTTTCACATTACATAAATAATTGCCGCTTTATTTTCAGAACTATTAGTACAAAGGGGATCTTTCGACTCCATTTCATTCCGCTCAAGATGACATGCTACTAGAAACGAAAAAGCGACTTAACACCAACCGCTGCGAAGATTTTTCTTTAAGGCTCAAATTTTGGTAAATTGCAAAGAAAATAAAAAAAGTCACGCAGGAGTTTACTTGAGCGTAAATGACTGTGTGACTTATTTTTAATTTTCTACAGCAAGTTGCTGAAATCTGAGCCTTAAGCTGAAATTTGAGTCTTAAAGGGCTGTGTGTTCAATCAAATCTAACACCTTACAACTATACCCCCACTCGTTATCATACCATGCAACGAGTTTAACAAATGTTGGGTTTAACATTATGCCGGCGCTTGCATCGAATACAGATGTACAAACTTCGCCAACCATATCTGACGAAACGACAGCATCTTCGGTATAACCAATAATGCCTTTATATTTCTTAGAAACTGCTGCCTTTTTCATAACGGTTTTAATTTCTTCGTAAGTAGTTGGTTTTTTAAGTCTGCATGTTAAATCAACAACCGAAACATCTGCTGTTGGAACTCTAAATGACATACCTGTAAGTTTGCCTTTGAGTTCTGGAATAACTTCCCCTACCATTTTTGCAGCACCAGTTGATGAAGGAATAATGTTGCAAAGAGCAGATCTACCACCGCGCCAGTCTTTTTTGCTTGAACCATCGACTGTCAATTGTGTTGCTGTTGTAGCATGAACGGTAGTCATAAGACCTTCTTCGATACCAAAATTATCGTTAATAACTTTTGCAAGTGGAGCTAAACAGTTTGTTGTGCAGCTGGCATTAGAAATGATGTTCATACCCTTTTGATATTTATCTTCGTTAACACCCATAACAAATACAGGAACGCCGTCTTTACCAGGAGCGGTAATAACAACGCGTTTTGCACCGCCTTTTAAGTGCCTTGCAGCATCTTCCATTTTTGTGAACTTACCAGTCGCTTCGGCAATTACTTCTGCACCACAACTTTTCCAATCGATGTTTTCTGGAGCCATTTCTGTGAAAAATCTAATTTTATTGCCGTTAACAACAATATAATTTCCTTCAACTTTGACGTCTGCATCGAAATAGCCGTGTACACTATCGTATTTAAGCATATATGCAGCATAGTTTATATCCAAAAATGGATCATTGATACCAACTATTTGAATATTTTTGTTGTTCAAGATAGAAGCGCGGAGCAATAAGCTACCAATTCTACCAAAACCATTAATACCTACTTTTACTTTTGCCATAATTTTCTCCTTTTATATATTTATTAGTTTAAACTATTCCCAAATTTTTAGCAATTAAAATGAACAACTTGCCAAAATTTGCCAGCAAAAAAGAGCACCGTAAAGTGCTCTTTTTGTATTAGCTTCCGCCACCAGACGATGAACCACCGCCAGATGAACCACTACCACTTGACGATCCGCCGCCACCAGACGATGAACCACCACCAGACGCTCCACCGCCAGATGAACCACTACCACTTGACGATGAACCACCGCCAGATGAACCACTACCACTTGACGATCCGCCGCCGCCAGACGAACCACCGCCAGATGAACCACCGCCACTTGACGCTCCGCCGCCAGATGAACCACCGCCACTTGACGATCCACCACCGCCGGAAGATACACCACTTGCTGGAGGTGGACCACCAATGATACCACTAACATCACCGCCAGCCATCGTGTTTCTCAACGATTCAAGATTAGCCATTGCTTTTGAATCTTTCTTTTTATCTATCTTATTTCTAATAAATGCACCGCCAGGAACACTGCTAAGAGCTATATCTCCAACCTTTTTAGCTGCATCAAAAACAATTTGCCCCGAAAGTACAGAGCTTGCGAATTTAAGTGTTTTATTGCTGTAACTTTTGATATCACTTACAGGTTTTTCGCCACGTTTAATAATATCATCAACATCGTAATCCATTTTTTTATTTGATTTTACGCCCAAAATAGCCGCACTAACAATTTTAGCAAACGATGCAATCATCGAGAATAACACTAGTGTAAACAATATTCGAACAATCTCATTTATAAGTGGAAACGCAAGCATTCTAAAGATAAAGTTGCCACTTGCCTGATCGGATTTTGTTATAAATGTGAAGCTTTGGGTCGCCGTTGTTAACACAAACATAAGGTTAATCGACACAACAACGCCATAAATACTAATTAGTTTTGATACAAATTGTTTTGACCACGAATTGAACGCCGCGTTACCTTTTAATGGGAACAATGCAAGTGTTGCCGGATAGATGATAATAAGCGTAATGATATCAAATATCCTACCAACCGCACCAAACATAACTTTTAATATAATGCCAAGCAATAAGAAAGTTGAAAAAGTCAATATAAACAAGTCGATATGTGCCGCACTATAAAAGTTAGTCAATGCAATATCTGTGTTAGAAAAATACAAGTCGACAGATAGTCCGCCCGTTTCGAACTTTGTTATAACTTGTGTCGATTTTGTAAACAAGCTGAACAAGTCGAAATTGTAGTATACATAAGGAATTAACTCGTCTGGGTTGATACCTGTCAAAAGTTCAAAACCTTTACGCATAATCCAAGAATTGAGAGTTTCTGTCGCACCTTCTGGCTTTTCGTAACTGATTGTTGGGAAAAAGTCGAGAAGTGTTGGAATATTAAGATTTTCTCTATAACATTCCACAATACCATTTCTCTCACGCAAGGCTGTTGGATAACCGTCGTCATTAAAGTCGCCCCTTGCGATTGTTACGCAATTTGTGTCGCTTACTCTATAACTTTCTTCAGCGTCATTACTTGGGACATTGAAAGGCCTGTAATAAACATGACCATTCGATGTCGTTTCTTGTGTTGTGCAAATGAACACAGCCCCTTCAGCTTCGTCTTTTGCACCAGCTGGACTGACATAATTAACTGTTTTTTCGCCACCATTAATTATGTATGTTACAGATGCCGTGTAGTTTGAACCGTTTGTGCCAATACCATAGTAATTACGCAAAGTTGATATATTTATTGGGTTGCCAAGCGAGTCGACATCTGAGCCGGAATAGTTTTGGTAACTCAACCAAACTTCTTCTAGCGTTTTGAATTGAATTTGTTTGCCAGTACCCATAATGGTTTCAATTACGTTCGCCATTATGTAGTATTCTGGTCTATAAGTTTGTATACCAAGATCATAAAAGCCTTCATAAATACTCATTTTATCGCTATTTAGGTTTGTGCCTTGGTGAGCTTGATATGTAATTTCGTCTATATAGTCAATAGAAAAATATGTTTGCGTTTCGTGCATTAAAAATGCTTTGTAACCACGTTTCCATACCGACATGTTTTGATATTCGTTGACAACCTTTTTAATGTCATCGATACCACCATCGGTATCCCACCCTGCTATGTTATCGGCAGCGGTAGCTTTTGCAAAATTATATGTAATCGGAATCTTTAGGTTATCATCTGCATATTTTCTATATCTATTTGCCCGATAAGAGCTTGTAACAAATATTTGGCTACCAAGCGTTGTAGACGAACCAGTGTTACTTGTTGCCGCATCGAGCGTGCGAAGTATTGCATTCGAAGAAATTATCGCTGCAACAACTATAAATGGCACAATAACCATCAAGAACAATGCTTGAAGTGTTTTTGCCATTACTTGTTTTTTGTCGTTAGATTCGCCGCGGATAACATAGTTGTATTCGCTACGAATAATTGCAATTATTGTGAACACAATGAGCAAAACTAAGCAGAAGCCAAGCATATATTTCATAAGTGTGATGAAATAGTCGCCGCTTAAGAATTTAATAATTATATCGTCATCTATTTGGAATGCCGCCTTGCCGCTCGAGTCTGCATTTATACCAATTAATTGCCTAATAAAAATGTAAACAAAGTCTAGTATTGTTATTGCAAACTTACATATAAAGTAAACAATTCTGGCAAAAATCGTGCCTATTATATTAAATAACCCCAAAAAGAAGTTCTTGAGAATTAAACCAACAGTTTCGAAAAATGAAACGTCATTATTCGAAAACGTTCGTTCTGATAATAAAATATTTTGAAACGCCATATATATACGTATCATTTTTCTACTCCTATTTTCTTTTTACTTTTTATAAACTAGTTATTTTTTCTTCTTTCCTTTATTTTTGTCTTTATCTTGGCCTTTGTTTGCATATGGGTACATTTTATTGCGAAGGTTTTCAGCTTTGCCACCAAGATCTTCGTCGTAACCGAACATAGAATCATATCGCTTGTCACGGTTATACTGACGTGTCTGCCTTTCAACTATACGTTTTTGTTCTACTTGTTCCATCTGTTGTTTTAACGCTTTAGCTGCCTTTTTAGCTGCATCTTTAGAGACACCATTTGCTTCGGCAGCTTTTTCAGCAGCTTTTATCGCAACATTTCTGCCAATTTTTTCAACACTTTTCTTTGTTTGGAAGAATACCGAATTGTCTTTCATTGTTCCAACAGTGTCAAGGAATTTTTGACCAGACACAAAGTCTTGAACTTCGTTGATTGAATTCTTAACTTGACCAATTGTTCCATCACCTTTATCAAAAATGTCAACGTTAATAGAAAGTATACCAGAGAACATTTTTGGAATTTGGCTAAACAGCGATGCTAACCCAATTGTAAATACAAGCCTGGTTATCTCATTGAGCGCCGCAACTGTTATGTTCGAGAACACTGGCAAGCCGCTGAAAGCGTCAGCTGTCGTAAACATAGTAAAGCCTTCTACCATTGTGGCTAATATGAAATAAAGGTTAATTGCAAACACATATCCAAATATGCCAAGCAATTCCGCAACAAGTGACTCGCGCCAACTATCGTATGCCGAGTTCATTTCCTTAACATTTTTCTTTTCTACTTTTTCGTCTTTTTGAGCGATTGTCGAAATCATGACTGGACCCATTACAAAATACAATGTAACGGTATACATTCTTGAAATAACACCCCAGAAAGCACGCCATATCATGCCAAGCAAGATAAACGCACCAGCTAAGTATATAATGATGTTCATTTCGTCAATATCATAGAGCAAGTTCATTTGTATTGTATCTGTTTGATAGCTTTTAAATGTGTAATCCAAATGGCACTGACCTTCATTAACAATATCAACAGAAACATCTTGAACACCAATTGCAAAACCGATGTAAGAATCAACTTTTAGTCTTGGTATCGAAGACATCATGTTGCTTGCCAAAGATTTACCAGTAAATAGCTTAGAAATTATATTTGTTAAGCTAGAAAATGGGTTTCCCCCACTTGTTACAGCATCTACACTAATAAAGTACTCACTAATACCAAGTTCTGATGTGTTAACAAAATATGTATTTTCGCGATAGAATTCTATATTACCATTGACACGTCTGATTGCCGTTGGAAAACCATTGCTATCAATAATACCACGAGCAATGATTGGATAGCAATTTTGATAACTTGTCGCCGTACCAGACATCGATTCGGTGCTGATATAATCGCTATGCATATAAGTTAGGTACTTATCATCATTATCGCTAAATTTACCATCGCTATCGATAAATAGTTTGTTGCCATAATCATCTGTCGCTTCTTTTAATGATTTTTTAATTCTAGAATTTGTGTTTAATCTGTTTGTTGACATTACTGGTAAATACAACTTAGATGTTGGATTGTATGTGCAAAGGATAAACACATCACCATATTGTTCATCAACGCCATGATAATTGAAATCAATTGAATATTCGAGCCCAATAATGTCTTCAGTTGGTCTGCTATCAATACCAGCAAGCCTTAGAACTGTGCCAATACTTTGAGTATTTGTCTCTAATGCATAGATATGGTATTTGCCACTATTAATAAGTGTGCCTGGGTCTGTTTGATTTTTATCGTAACTATTTTTTATCCAGTTTTTGCCACCAACGTTACCGTCAGCTTTCCAGTTGGCATTTGCCAAATAGAACACTGCCATATAAGAATTTTGAGCTTCTTGTTCGCTTATTCCCGATGGTTTTTCGTAATTCATCAAGAAATTAATACATTCAAGCCTAATATCTTTTAATGTTTTGCCAATGTAGTTGACTTTTTCTGTACCATTTTGAAGCAAGATGTATTCAAGCAATGCTTGCATCTTTTCGGTGCTAGTTAAAGTTCCAACCCTAGCTTGGACTGTTGGCATGCCAGGTTGACTTTCGATAAATGTGTTAACCATATTAACAAGTTCAATGTTGTTACCATCTAACTTCAATTCATCAATAGTTTTTGTCATTAATGCGGCATAGTTTGTTGAGGAATAAACATCCATACAAATTGTGCCAAATTGAGTTAAAAATTCTTTTAGATATGTCCAAGAGCCTGTTAATTTATTACCTTCAATAGTAATCATACCCTTGTAATCTTTGTCTACAAATGCTGGAGTGTATCCAATTTTCGATAGATATTCCCCACCAAGGATATATTCGGCGAGTTTCGCTCTTGTAAAACTTTCACCAATTGTGTATGATTTATTGCGAATAATAACACTAAAACCCGTGTTTGTTACTTGGTCGTCAAGATAAATCTTCATTGCATAAGAAATATAATATTTAGTCAAACTATCATACTGTGATTGAACATCAACATAGTCTGCTATTTTTTGATATTTATTTTGCAACTCTTTTAGCGCACTGTCATATTTACTTCTTTCTTCAGAACTTTTGCTACTATATATATCAGAGTTCTTAACGCGTGTTGCTAAACTTGCATATTCTTTTAATATTGTTGAATAATTTTTTACATCAATCCAATTTGATAAAGTATTTAAATCTGATAATTTAGAGCTAAAATCTAGTGCTGTGATATTAAAGTTATTATTAACTGTAACATTACCGTTAGTATCTATTATTATATCATACAAATTGTCAAAGTTTTCGTCTTCTTGAGCAGTCTTAACAAACTCTTTAATTATGTTATCAAGGACGCTAATATTATCTATGCCTTTAAAATTAGCATTTGTTGGCTTGGTCACATAATTTAATCTTTCTTTTAAGTTTTTTAATGCCCCAACTTTTGTTGCCATATTTTCTGTCGATGTAACGGCATCTAAAATGATAGATTTTCTATTATTATATATTTCTCGATAAGGATTGTTATTTACTTTTTCATCATCGTAACTAATATAGTTTAAGAACGATAAGAATATTTCATTTGTTGTAGCATTTTTATAGTCGTTTAACATTGCTTTCGCATATTTGGTTAAAGATTCACCGCGGAAGAATTTATCTGATGCATAATCATTATATTTTTCACCACTGCCAGTACGCAAATAGTTGTATTCAAAGTCGCTTGCACCAACAACGCCAAGTGCCAAATTCTTAAAGAACTCCGCACAGTCATCCGAAAGCAAAATACTAGCAAGATAAGCTTTGTATGTATAGAGTTGAACGCTTGCGTTTTCGCCGTCTGTTAAGTCAAAGTTTTCAGTATATGCAATTTCATCGAGCATTGTAGCAAAATAAGCGTTGTAAATTTCGATAAAATATGTCATTTGTTGTTTTAATTGGAAATACTTAGATTCGCCAAGTAAAGCGAGCATAAGTCCACGAATGGTTTCGTCATCATAAGCTGACGAGAACAAATATGTACCATAGTTGTAGTATGGGTTAGCATCTTCTATAACACCCAAAAATAATTCAGAAAGAATGATGCCAAGTGGGTGTATAAGCAGCGACGAGAACGCTGTTTCGACATCGCCACCAAGACCAGTTGAGTTAAGGTAGTTTTTCGAAAGTTCACTTAGTTTTGTGAGCCATGTGCCGTTTGTTATGAGTAAACCAACGTTAATGTCTTTGTAAATTGTTTGAAGGTCGCTGGCAAGTTTTTCTGGCCACGAAACCTTTTTAATAATTTTCGAAACTCTATCATCATAGAATTGATATTTTGTTTCGCCAGTATTATAGTCAATTGTTTCAACCGTGCCAACATTTTTTACTTCTTTTATATCGTCAAGGCAACCTTCTGGGCAAACATATGTGTTTCCAGCAATTGTTATTACTTCGTTTGCAAGCGCATTTGATTTAAAACCAAGATAAGAATATTTATAATATCCCTTCTCTACTTTAGTTATAGTATTGTCTATAACATCTGGCAAATAGTAGTAATATGTACCAACTTGTGCAACTTCATCACCTGACACCGAGATTGGAGTATCTACAAAGAAGTACTCGTCTGTTCTTTCAAGCTGACCAGTTTTTTCGTCTAAAACACCCTTTTGCAAGCGGCGAACGCGGTTGTTACCATAATATTTATAGTTAATAGCACCATCTTCGCTTTTATTTGTTGTATGGAATTCGTTTGTAACAATATAGTACGCCCTGCCCTTATATGTATATCCACTAATTGTACTAGCTGCTACAGTTAGCTTTGTGCTTGCGTTGATATATTCGTTTGATACATATCTTTCTGTTTTTATAATATGATTTCTCATATTTGTATACAAGGCACTATCACCAAGCTTTGTATCATAGCCCAAAATACGATAATTTCTATAGCCACTTTCGTCTACATCGTTTGGATCTGACGCTTCAACAATGCGATAATAGTTATTATTTATAACAACAACATCAATTTCGTCAGTAGTTACATACTTAGAAATAATTGAATTATACGAACGTTTTTTTAGTGTCGCAGCAGAAAGATATATTCCTTTTTCCTTAAGCTCATTCGAAGACATGTTGTGATCAATTGTATTATTGTATTCATAGCGTTGCCACTCGTAAATAATAATACCATCGGCAACTGTCCACGTTTTTGGGTTTGAAAGGTCGCAATCATCAGACAGTTTGATTTTTACTTTTCTTGTATCCCATTCAATAAAGTTGATAAAGTCTTCGTTTCTGTCCATTACCTTAAAACTTTTGTCGCTATATTCGCCCGTTGCAAGCATTGAAGCAATCGTACGCATAGCATCTTGAATTGGAGTAGAAATATTTGTCGATGAAGGAGTGATCTGAGCGGTGTATGATTCACCGGCATTGCCAGTTACAATGCCGTCTGTATCTCTGTACTTAATAGTAAGAGTATAAGATTGCTTGTCGAAAACCGCACTATCTACATATTTCCAAGAAATATCTTCGTCTTTAACACTTTTGTATGTATAAGTTAGCCCACTTTTAACAGCAAAGTCTGTGAAATCGGCCATAACATAATATTGCTCTGGTGTCACAGCAAATGTTTCAAATTCTTCGAATAACTTTGTGTTATAAAGTTTGTTGTTTTTATAGATAATAGTATCATTAAACTTATCGAAGTCTCTGTTAGAAAATTTTTCATACAAAGCAGCACCCGATAGTTTGTTGTATGTGTCATAAATTTTGGCAAGTTCTTCGCCCGAATATCCAGCGGCAGTACCATTTTGCACTGGGTCGTCAAAGTCAATAAGTATTGGCACACGCACACCAAGACTTGCATAATTGCGATATTTGTTTGCACCATATGCCGAAGCGGTAAACGTTTGACCACCTAGCGAAACAATTCCCTCTCCACTTGCAGACTTAAACACTCTATCAAAACCATAAAGAATAGAATTGAGCAAGAATATTGATGCAAAAAGAACCATTGGAAACATCATGAGCGAGAAAACACTGCGCAATGATCTACCAAATATTCTTGATTTATTGTTATGTTCCGCATCACCAGCGGCAAACTTAAATTCTGAACGAATAATTGCATAAATTGTGAAAACAATCAAAAGTACAATGGCAAGACCACACATATAAGTAAACACTTTCCACACGGTATCGTTAAGCAAGAATTTCATCATTGGACTTTGAGTATCAATTACAACAAATTCCCCATCAAGTCCAATTATCTTGTTAACAACCATTTGCATAAGATCAACAAGGTTGAGTGCAAATGTTGCAACGGTATAAACCATTTTAATTATGAACTTAACAATTAAATTAAGTAAAATGCCAATACCTTGTGATGGCAAGCCCGAAATTTCGACTGTTTCCAAAGTATTACCGAGCAAAGAAGAAATAGAAGCTAATTTACTTCCACATAACAGCCCACTAATCTTTGTCATTAGTTTTGTCATATTTTTCTCCTTTGCTGATAAATTTTACCTTTGTTTTAATTATTTTTTACAGTAGCTTTTTCTTTTACTTCAATGTCAACATGTTCTGGAACTTTGTCTTCTGTTTCAACATCTTTCCCAGGAGCAGCGTCCACGCGAAGTTTTTCGAACAGATCTCTAATTCTATCGTTAACAACAATGCTGATGTTTGTTCTTGAATATGGACCACTGATAAAGAATGCACTACCACGAGCGTTAGATACGATTGTATCTTGCTCTTTTTCGTTAATCTGACCAGCTTTTTCATAAAGTGCAACAAGGTCTGTAATATCTTGTGGCGCCAAGCTGAAGATTAATGAATATTGACTGGCGTTGATAATAGCCGTACTCTTTAATGCAATTTCTGGTGTACCAACAAAGTCTTTGATGTTTTGAGTAATAACGATTTGCATACCGTTATACTTACGAATACGTTTAGCTAGGTTTTTCATGAAGTCTAGCGCAACGTCTTTCTTTGGGTCAATGAAGACGTGTGCTTCATCGATTACGACAACGACTTTTCTGTTAATCTTAAATTTAGCATTAAAGTCCTTGTTTTTAATAATTTCGTTGTTTAGCCAACGAACGATAAGCATCATTTGTGCATTTGCTATATCATTGTTATCGTTCGCAAGCAATGATTGGAAGTTAAACACAATGAAGTTTTCGTCTGCCGTTATTGTTGAATAACCGTTCCAAAGTAAACTGTTACGTCCACCTTCAGCAAACTTATTAAGATAAACTTTGATAATCTTTAAGTTGTTTCTTTGATATTCATCTGTAGCTTTGTCATACTCTTCGCCAACAAGTTCATACAAGTCTTGCATGATTGGGAATTGTTCTGGCTTTAGGTCGTTAATATCTGTTTTATCTGTGATATTGAACTTATCATAAAGTAGTTTAATACATTCGTTCAACACTTCAAGAGCATCGTTTGTGATACCATCAAGAATTGTCTTAAAGAATGATTCCAAGAACTGCAAGTGTGTTGCAAGCGATACGTTTGTACCAGACGAGTCTTCATCTTCAAGTGATGTAACAACTTGAAGTGGGTTAATTCTACCCTCTTTAGCCGAACCTACATCGACAACCTTACCATTAAGGTTACGTGCCAAGATATCGTATTCACGTTCTGGGTCAAGAATAAATATTTTTGTATTGTCTGATGCTAGGTGCGAAAGGATTGACTTAACACAGAATGACTTACCAGAACCTGACTTACCCATAACAACCATATTTGAGTTAACATGTTCTTTATCACGTTTAAAGAAGTCAATGAATACTGGCTCTGTTTCGGTAACACCGAAGTAAACGCCCTTAGGGTCTTGAATTTCATCTGAAACGAATGGGAACATTGCAGCAAATGATGTACTGTTAATACCACGGTCGAATCGTTTGATGTTGTTTCTTTTCGACACGTTTGCACTAATAAAGCAGTCGATTTGTCTGCCAAACATGTCCGCATGTCTAAAGCCTTGACGCATAAGTTGCGTACGAAGAACTTTTTTGTTTTCTTCTTCAACTGTTAAGAAAATACTTGTATCAAGCAATGTTTCGTTACCAGTTTTAATAGATGCAAGCAACTCGTTAAGTGTTTCTAGGTGTTGGTCTTTTTCAAGCATTGTAGACGCTTTACCACGTTTACTTGCTTGGCTTTCCATTTCCATAATAGCTCTATCCAAACGCTTTTCAGCTTCGTTTTGAGCAACTGGAACAAACTTTACACAAACTTTTGTTGCTGGAACACTAAAGAAGTTTCTACCCCAAGCATTTGGCACTTGAACAGGATAATCTGCAAGCATATATCCCGTTTGAGTTACGCCATTAATAACTTGCTTACTAGCAGAAAAGCTAATAGTGTCTGGACAAATCCATTCAAGATAGTCCTTAGGATCAAGTTTTTCAACTTCTCGTTCGTCAAAGTTTGAATCATAGTAGTTTTTAAGAAAAACTGCTACTTCTTTTCTGTTTAAAACCTTACATTCAATAATGCCGTTTGTGTTACCCTGAATAGAGTCAACCATGAAGCCAATTGTCGAAAGCAAAGCTTTAACATTTTTACCAAATACAGCCATATAATAATGGTCTTTTTGGATTGGAAAATCTTTATCAACGTTCATCGCATCAAGCGAGTTGATTCTCGATTCAACAATTTCAATACGAGGCTTAGCTTCGGCTGGTTTTGTTGAACCGTTTTTAACGTTTTCCAAAATTTCATCACGTTTTTGAATTTCATTTTCAATGTACGAGTCCAAAACCATTGGTCTAGAAAATTTATAGAGAGCAGCAGTTTGATCTGGACTTAATACTTTGATAGCATTGTCAATCGCGTTAATATACGCATTTTGACGGCTAAGTGTTAACATATAGAACTGAATAGGCTTAATTTCAAAAACTACGCCATAATATTCAGAATAATCGATGATACCAATGCGTTGTTCATTGAATTTATCACCTTCGTTGTTAACTTGTTCATTGATTTTTACATAAGGCATAAGTGATTCAACACTTTTGCTTGTCGCATGCCCCATCTTTTTAAACTTTTTTACACCAAATATGTATCTAAACATATCGCCGAGAACTTGATATGTTCGTGTTTCTGGCGAAACTGTCATGAGCATGCAAAGCCCAAGTACAAGCACAGCTAAGCCAACCACAATTTTAATAGTGTTCGAAAAGTCTGATAAAAGGTCGAGAGCAAGCAAAATAATGAAAACAAGCGCAACTAGCCCATCTGTAAGAGTATAGTTCTTAAAGAATTGGGTTTTTACTTTAGTATTTTTTGGTATAATTCTTCCCATATTTTCTCCTTATTTCCACCGATTGAGCGGTGGGAGCTTTTGCTCCCTACTCGCTTTTATCGGATGTATCCTTGTTTCGGTTAGTTTTTATTCTCTCTACGTCATGTTGTTGTTTAATCTTGTTTAAATCGCTTTCAAGTTCTTTTAATCTTGCACGGTCACGAGCTATTGCAGTCTTAAACTCAACATTGCGTCCATGAGCTTCTTTTAACTTCTTGTTCATTTTGTCGATTTCTTGTTTTTCGCTTGCGCTCTTTGCTCTTTGTTCGGCTTCAAGCTTCTCGACAGCTTCTCTTACCGCTTGGTCAACTTTCTCTTGACGAAGTCGGCTTCTTTCTGCAACTCTGGCACCAGATCTACCTCTTGTTTCAATTGTCTGTTTTCTTCTTGCACCAACATTTCTTTCGACCTCACGATCGTATGCTCTCTTATGCTTACGAGTATTTGCAAATGTCACAGCTTTAGCAGCAGCACCAACCTTTTCACCAACGAACTTAACACCTCTAAATGTCATAGGAATTAATCCGCCGGTTTTCTTTTTAGCTTCGTTTTGGAGTTTTGCTGATTCTTTTGCAGCATCGACAGCTTCTTTCTTAAGCTTTTCAACTTCATCTTTTGGCAAGCCATTCTTTTGACCGTCTAAGAACTTCTTAGCGGCATCTCTTGCCTTTGTTTCTGCAGCGGCAGCTTGCTTTTTGACGTCTGTGTTATCGCGTACGTAGAACAATCCAGATTCTTTACCTATTTCATTAGCAACTTCGCCTGCAAATTTAGCAACCTTAACAGAATTCTTAGCAAACTTAGTATTGACAAATCCCATTGTTCCGCCAGCACTTCTACGTGCTACTTCATCTTGCCAGTTAACAACTTGTTTTTCTTGTTTTTGAATACCTTTGCCGTTTTTCTTTTCGAGCTGGTCAACTTTGGCTTGAGCTTTGTCGATGGCATTTTGTCTTTTAATGTTGGATTTATTTTCTTTGTTATACTTCGCTTCGGCAGCGTTGCGTCTTGTTGTCAAGTTTTCAAGTCTTTTCTTACCAGCGCCCTCAGCTCTTGCCTTATTAAGTTCTTTGTTCAATCTATCAAGTTCGCTGCGGTCAGCTGCCCTTGTTGGAGTGCTCTTAGCACTTTCAAGCTCAACTTTTGCTTTTTTGATTGGGTCTTTTAGTTTAGTAAGTTTTTCTTCTGCCTTGGTTTGTTTTGCCTTAGCCTTTTCGACATCTTTTTCTGTTGCTGTACGTTTGATACCAGACGCTACAATATTAGCACCACGTTGAACACCTTGTGAGATCTTGTATCCAGTAGCTCTAAGGCCATTTCTTATGCCACGAGATGCAAATGGAATAAATCCAAGTTTTCCAGATTCAGCACGAACTAATGCTTTTTCTTTCTTATTAACTACTTCTTGTTGTTTTTCGTATGCTTTTGAGTTCGGATCGAGAGTTGCAAGTTTTTCTTTTGCAGCATCTAGTTTGTCTTTACGTTTTGCAATATCGTTCTTATTCGCTTTTCTATATATAAGGTCTTTTGCACCACCGAATAAGAAGTTAATGCCGTGACGATGTTGGATACCTTCCTTTTCATCTTGGACAAACTGTTGATACTTCTCTATCTGTTTATCTGTCTTTCTATTTAAATAGTTGTTCCTTGCAGTTTGTCTAAGAACACTTTGACGGGTATCAAATTCATCAAGAGCTTTCTTCATAACATTGTCGTTAAACATATCTTTTTCGTCAATTTGATCAGCATGTGTCTTGTTGTAATGTTTAACAGCAGCTTGCCTATATTCTGTATCATTCTTTTTCTTGTCTATAATTTTGTCGTCTTCCGATGCGGTCTCGTTATGTTTATCGTAAACAGGGCGACGTACAAATGTGAATGTGCCTGTGTTATTATCGCGTTTTTCTTGGAGTTTTTGAAGTTTCTTTTCCCAATGCGATAATGTTTGTGAAGAAGGTTTAACCGCTATATGTCCGCTATAAATACCCGAACCTCTTGCGTACTCACGTGAAGCTTCTGCGTATGCTCTAGCTCTTTCAGCTTGAGTTTTAGCATCTGCAGCTGCACTGCTTGCATTTTCATCATTGCCACCTTTACCACTTCCACCACCAGGTTTGTCTGGATCATCGTCTGGTTTGTCGTCATCTGGTTTCTTATCTTCTGTAGGAGTTTCTGTTTTTGATTCTGTTGGAGATTCTGGTTTTACCTCGGTTGGAGGTTCTGGCTCGGTAGATGTTTTGTCTGTTTCATCTTTTTCACTTTCTGCACTTGCAGGTTGCTCTTTAGCAGCTTGTTCTGCTTCAACATTATTCTTTTCTTCTGCAATTTTTACTGAAGATCTTGCATTTTCGGCATCTTTTTCGCCTTCTTGAACATCTTTATTCTCATTATTCTTTGACTCTGCCTTTTCTTTATCTGCATTTTCAACAGAGTTTACATCAAGGTCAGAGTTATTTGAGCCATCGGCTCTTGTGTCATCTTTTGCAGGTTTATCACCAGTTTCACCAGTTGTATCTGCATTTTCTGCGGTTTTTTCACCCGTTTCGGTATCAGATTCACCAGTTTTTTCTTTGTTTTCTGCATTTTTATCTGCTTCAGACTTAACTTCTGTAGTTTTTTCACTAGTTTCTGTCTTTTCGGCTGCAGTTTCGCTTGTAACGACTTCTGCACCTTCGTCGGCGTCCTTACCTTCCCCAGCATTTTCTTTATCAGCGCCAGTAATTCCGTCAACACCCTTTTCAGAAGGTTCGCCAAGACCATGAGTTGCGTCGTCTTCGTCATGGAATGTTTTGTCTAAGCCTTCTTCAAGTTTATCGGCAGCCATTCTTACACCTTCCCTAACAGCACCAGCAACACCACCTGTTGCAGCAGCTTCTGTAACTCTTTCTTCTTCTGAACTTGTTCCAGAACCACCTGCGCCTGATGTACTTCCACTTGCCGATGCACCCATCTTGTCGCCTTTGTTCATCATCTTGTCGCCAGCTTCCATAGATGCGCTGCCAGCTTCGGCCGAGCCATTATTTTTTGGATGTTTTTTCTTATATTCATTTATAAATGCAGATCCAGGGACAAACCCCCACATTGCTGACGGAAGATTCTTTATCTTCTCGCCTGCTTCCATCATCTTTTTACCACTTACCCAACCGCTAACATCACCGGCAACTTGTTTAGAATTAGATTTAACTAGTTTACTAACAGTTTCGCCTTTCATTGACATGTCTTCGCCACCAACAAGCTTCGAAATAAGTTGAGGAGCTGTTTGCAACATTGTGAATGCAACTAATACAAATATAATATATACAATTTGGTTTAACACCGCTGCACTGCCAGATAACAATCTACCAATGCCTGACGTCATACGTGCCATGTCTTCTGCATTAAATAGTTTGGACGCTTTTCGTATTGGATCCAGCAATATGAAGAAGAAATTTAACCCTATCATAATGCCATATGTTCCAAGAATTTTCTTTATCAGTTCATCTTTCCAATTTTTAAACTTATCTGCACCACTATCTAATGGATACATAGCAGCAATACCTGGCATTACTAAATAATATAGTGTGATTTCGTAAATACGAGAAATCAATCCCCAAACAGCAACACCAAGTGTTTTGAATAACAATGCGCACGCAAATACTAAAATCAAATAATCAAGATTTATGTGTGCATACATTGTTCCCATGTTTGGTCCATCTGAACCAAAGTTGTAATCCAAATAAAATTCACCATTTGCAAACGATTCAACAATTGTAGCTTGCGATGCACTGTGACAATCAAAAAATCCTATTTTAAGTCTAAACACAGCATCTTTATTAAAGATATTAATAACATTGAAATAAAAGTCGAATTTTGCTATACCAGCTGTTGGTCTTTCGTTAATGAAGTGAATGTTAACCGAAATATCTTTGAAGTAAGCAATAGCATCGGTATAAGCACCACTACCGCTAAATGTTTTTAATTTTACGTACTGAGCATATTCTTTATCTTCATAAACAGAGTAAAGATAGTCATTATGTTTTGAATTATTTGGATTTAATGCAGCTTCAATTATATCAGCATCTGTCAAACCATTACGTTCCACATAGTTACTAAACTTTAATTTACTATGAATATCACCAGTAAATCGAATAAATCTATCATTCTTGTCAAGCACAAGTGTTATGTTTTGTACTGCATCCTTATCATAGATTACCAAGAATTTTTCGGTACTCATAGGAGTAGTAGGACTATATGACTTGTCGTTGTAGTCGTATTTATAATATATATTGTTAACTCTAAACGTAAAGTAGTCGTAATAATCTACAGTAATAGCATAGGCATTTATTCCTTTTGAAGTTGGTTGGTAGATTGAACTACCAGCACTTTTGCTAAGAGTTCCATAATAATTCGAACCATATTCATATCCAGAAAACCTTACAACCACAGAACCATCATTCAGAACCTTTTGGAAATTCATATCATAAAAGTTAATTTTCACCCTTTTATCATCTGTGCTTACATAACTTCCAAATGAACCGTCATTTTTCATGTAATATTTGGTTGTGTCGGTTGTGCCTACTTTGTAATAATAATAGTAGTAATCTGAACATTTTACAACTGATAATTCATTATTTGTATCTGATGGATTATAACGTAAATAAAAGAAATAAGAGTTTTCATTAGTCGTATTTTTATTAACAGTAACCATGAATCCAAACAATGTGCATCCTGTTTCATCAGTTATAGCATATCTAGTTGGTTCATAATAATTTCCAGATTCGTGTTTAAATACCTCTTTAAATGGATTTAGTTCGCCCTTTATACCAACTCTAGTATAAACTTTCTTCTGAATAACATTACCATTAGTGTCTTTCTTAGGGTTTCCGCTTTCATCAAGCTCATCTTCCATATGAAATTCATCTTCTAGTGCCAACTCTGCACCGTTTGGAGATACCCATTTATAAGTACTACCACTTGTTCCACTTTCCATGTAACCTTTGCTTAAATCAACTGACTTAATATCAGCACCAGATCCTGTTACTAACTCTAGGAAATACTCTGCCTTTTCACCACTTACCTCTGCATAATATTTATCGCCCGCTTTAATTTCGTTTAACGAGTTATCAGTTTTTTCGGTCAATTTTGTGTCAGACGCAATATATGTTGGATAACCAGCAGAAGCGGGGCCATTTGTGTATCCTTCTTTAAATCCACCACGAGCCACAATCAAACCTTGGTAAGAAGATCCTAAGTTTTCTGACTCGAAATAGTAATTTTCATCAAAGTTCACGCCGCCAGGTGTTTTTATTGTTACCTTTTGGTTGGTATTAGCAATAACTGGAATATATCTTGCAGATCCCGTACTATAATCGGTGTAACACATAATGTAAATTGAACCACCAAGTTCATCTGTACTTTGACCAATCATTGAAGGTTTATAAACAACATATCCACTGTTTGAATATTCAACAACAAACTTTTTAGTTGAGATAAAGTCTGGAGCGCGGAATTTGTTAAAATTACCAGTAGTAGCAACTTTATCCCAGTCAATCTGTTGATTTGTGATATCAACGATTGTTGCCGATGTGCAATTTTGCACCATATAGTCAATAAAGTCACCCATTACCTTGTATTCATCTGTAAGAGCGACAAGTCCATTTTTACCACCATCATAGAACTTAGACCATTCAGCACTATTTGTATATGTTTTTGCAGAATTATAACTGATACCACTAGCAGCAACAAACCTTGTTGTTGTTGAAGTTGTTGATTGCCCAAAATTCCAAACTTGGGTCAAGTATTCGTTATACTTCCAGCTGTTATACATAGCACTGATAATTTCATCACCAGAATGCCCAGCATTGATTTTTTGGTTAAAATAATCGTTGACAATAGTATATCCAGCAACTTTTTCGATGTAATATCTTATAAGTGCATGATTTTGTTCTTTCGTGTCGCCATTTGTAGCACTGCCGGTATAAGTTCTCCAGAAGAACTTTGTTCCAGTTTCCGCTGTAACACCACTAAAGACAATACCACTTACGCGGTTACCCGAGCCGAAACTCATAGGGCTATCTACAGGTACTGTTGTGTCGATAGAGATTTTTTTATTAAATCCATTAGTAACTGCTTCATCATAACTAGCCGTGATACAATCTTCGTCGTATGTTGGTACTGTTTGCGCAAATAAACCAGTTCCAATAGTTTCACGTTTAAACCAACCATCTTTGTAATACAACGTCACTTTTGTGGCAGTCGCATACCTAGTATTGTCATTGACATACATTTTATATTTGTTTGCGTTATATGCTGAACCAACAAACACTTGCCCACCAAGAGTGATATTGTTATTTAAGGAAAAAGCGTTAACAACGCCTTGAAGAACAGCATTTGATGCCATGATACCAACAGTCATAAGAATTGGCACCATGATTACCATGAAAATTGCTTTGAATGAACGTGTAAAAATCGTCTTTTTGCTATTATCTGTTCCGTTTGCTGCAAAGCTGTATTCACTTTTGATAATTGCAATGATCGTGAAGACAATGAGTAATACTACAAATATACCAATCATATATCTGAACACACGTTGAACTTGCTTGTTCTGCAAGAACCTAAAAATTATATCGTGGTCAGCATAATTGTCTGTGGTTACCTTTGACGTTCCCCAATAATCAAGACCAACCAACCTTTTTACAAAATATTGAAGAAGGTCAATAATGTTAAGAACAAACTTCAAAATATGGTAAACAAGCCACACAAATCCATTTAAAATAGCACAAAGGAACGAAATGAAACCTTCGGCAATTTTTGTCCAAAATGTATAAGATTTTTTTGTCTGCATTTGGGCAGACATAAAATTCGCTATTTTTAACATTGTAGCATTTACCATTAGTTTATCCTCTTTATATTTTTTCTTAGTATTTGTGGTTTTTTAATTTGTTTTCACTTTTCGCGTATAATAGACAAAATGCGCGAGATATTAATATATATAATATATATTAACATAATAAAAAAAAATCGCCAAATAAAAACAAGCGATTTTTATAAAAATTTAATATTTTTACTCGTGATTTTTAATTTTTGTTTTCTGGTTTACTTAACAAAATAAAAATTTAAATATAATTGTATTTTTTAAACAATTTTTAGCAATAAAATACATTTTTGTTTTATTTAACTATTTTACTCTATCTCTGTTTTCTACACTAAAATTTGTCACATTCTATTCACAAATTTTTCAGTAAAAACACTCATATTTTGTCATATTTATTTTCAATAATTATTGCATTTATTCCCAACTTTAGCCATAAAAAAACCGCCCTTTCAGGCGGATTTTTTAGTGTCAGACTACTTTGTAATAAACAAACCTTGAAGTAAGTTGCTATTAACAATAATAAGTAATACAGCGCCTACGACAAGAGCTACACCAATACCAATGATGAAGTTAACAAGCTTTTTCTTTGCTTCATCTCTTGCGTTAGCATCTTCAGCTTTAGCAAAGTCAATACCAAGCTTAATACCAAAGATAACACCGATAAGTGCAAGAACACCGAGAATAACTGGTAATACAATGTTAAAGATTTCTTTAAATTGATCGTATGCACTTTTAACGATATCATTCAATGCACTACTACTTAAACCACTCTCAGCTCCTAACAAAGCTCTAGCAATTTTAAACATGTTTTTTCCTCCTTTACATATTTAATGCCATCATTGGCATCACTAACTTAATGACAGTTTAGCACATATTGTATAAAAACTCAAAACGATTTTATCAATATTTTTTAACTTTTTTTAATTTTTTTATATTTTAACCACCATTCATCCAATCAACAAGTGGACCACGGATAGCATAGAGTATCGAAATAAGCAAAAATATAGAAACAAAACCAATAATGCCGTTGATTAATGCTTTTTTAACCGTTTCCCTTTCACTGCTACTTTCTGCCTTTGAATATTTTGTGCCAAGAATAATACCATAAACAACACCAAGCAACAAAACAATGCCCATCATAACGGGACCAATTGTTGATATTGCTTGATATAGTGGGTCGATTACATCTTCACCATCACAAAGAAGTCGCCAAAATTGATTCATACCAAATCTCCTATTACACCGATTTTAACACACTTGAATTTTTTGTGCAACTATTTTTGTATTGCTATTTTTATTTTTTGATTGCTAATTGTTTGCTAAAAACAATTTTGTTTGTTATAATCAATCTATATAGAGGTGCTTTTATGGGTAGTGAAAAGAAGAAAAGTAACAAAGGTATTTATTTTATATTTTTCCTAATTGCAGTTGCTTTTAGTTTTCTTATGGGTGGGCTTTTGCAAACGCTCTCTTCTGGCGAAGATATAAACATTAAATCCGTAATCGACAATATGTTCGTTGGCAATTCTTATGTTTACGCTATTGTCATTATTGGTGTTATAATTTTGCTTATATTTGCAACAGCTTCTCCAAAGAAAGGTGGCTCTCTCAAGGGGCGCGACTCAATGGAAAACCAAAGATTTATGACAGAAAAGGAAATGGACAAAAACTTTGTCACAGGTTATTTCGAAGATGTAAAGAATCTTTCACTTGTTGGTTCTGTTCCATTTAGTGCTGTCGCTAAAAACGGAAGAATTAAAATCCACTTTGTACCAAAAGGCTCACACTGTCTTATCGTCGGTGCCACTGGTACTGGTAAGACTGTTTCATTTATCGAACCTGCACTTCAAATTATATCAGAACAAAAGAACAAACCATCTTTCTTTATAACAGATACCAAGGGTGAACTTTATGCTCACCATAGTAAAAAATTGCAAGACAGTGGTTATGATATTGTTCTTCTCGACCTTGCAGACCCATATAACAGCAAAAACTGGAACCCACTTGAACCAATCTATGACCGCTGGCAAAAAGCAAGGCATCTTGAAACAGAAATCTTGAAGCACACTAACGACCCTATTTCTAATTACGATTTTATTAAGGTTGGTCAAATCGACAATAGTGAGTGGTACGAATTTGACGGCAAAGCCTTTTCTACCTTGCGTGAAGCGTTAAACGAAGTAGAAGTTAACAGAACAAAAATCCGCGATGGCTGTTTGGACGACATTACCGATATTTGTACAGCTATCTGCCCCGTTTCCGACGGTCAATCACGTTCTTGGGAACAAGGTGCTCAGGATTACTTCCACGCTGTTTTAATCGCCATGCTCGAAGATAGCGACAATGACGCTCTTGGCATGACGCGTGAAAAATATAACTTTTACAACGCTTACAAAATTGCAATGAACAAGGAAGACGATTTTGAAGTTGTTAAACAATACTTCAACGGCAGAAGTCCACTTTCTAGCACACGTCAGCTTTCAGCCAACATCACACAAACAAACGCAAAACAAACCCGTGATGGTTTCATGAGCTCACTTTCTACAATGCTTTCTATGTTCTCAGATAACGCAATTTGTTATCTTACAAGCAAAAACGATATCCACTTCTCTGAAATGGACGAAAGACCAACAGCTTTCTTTATTAAAATTCCAGATGAAAAAATCACAAGATATAGCCTAGCTTCGCTTTGCATCAACCAAGCATATAAAGAGCTTGTAGACAAAGCAAGACGTAACGAAAAAATTACAGAAGACCACATGGCACACCTTAAACGTCCAATGGTGTATTTGCTTGATGAGTTTGCTAACTTACCAAAAATTCAAAACCTAGACAAAGTTATCACAGTTGCCCGTTCAAGATGGATTTATTTAAACATGGCAATTCAATCATATTCTCAGCTCGACACAGTTTATGGCAAAGATGTTGCATCTATCGTGCGTGGTCAATGTAAAGCCACAATCTATATGGGTACACCTGACCTTGAAACTCGTAAACAATTTTCAGAAGAACTTGGTAAAAGGACAATTGAAGTTTCGAGCAAATCAGAAAGTAAAGGCAAAGCAAAAGACAGCAGTTCTTCAAGCACATCAACAAGTTTGCAAGAAGTTCCACTTGTTTATGCTTCTGACCTTGACCGTATCCCTCTTGGCGAGAACTACACAAAAATCTTCCAACAATTTCCTATCAAAACTTCTATTACTCCGTACTTTAAATGTCTAGACACTTACAAAATTGGTTGCATCGAAACGCCATTTATTCCTGGTCAAAGGCTTAACGAAGAAAAAGTTTTCTACGATATAAGAAAACGTAACAGCATTGTTTTGAATTACGACAACTAAAACCTCCGCTTTATGCGGAGATTTTTTTATTATATAATATTTATTTTATAGTATCTTATTTTGTTTGCGATAATAATTTTTTTATGCTAAAATACTCGTATGAAAAACCGTAATAAACAATTACAAAATAAATTAGCATACATATTTGTTGCTTTGCTTATTTGTATGGCAGCTTTGGTTCCACAAACATATTTGAGTGGTGCTATTGTTTGTGCTGCAGATGATTCTATTCCAACTGTCACAAATACCGTGCTTGATGATGTTTATATTTCATCGCCAGGTCACCAATATACATATAATGACCTTGTTGCAACTGGAAATAATAAATATACTCTTTACGTCAACACAACAATCACCGTTACAAGGAAAAGTACAAATATCTATCAAATGAGTTTTTCTGTTAACAACAATACAACATACTATGAAACGCATTTTACAATAAAATATAACGGTAAAACAAGTGGTACACTCACATCTCAAAGTTCAAGTGGTCCACACACACTAGTTATTACTCAAGTTCCAAACAATTTCTATAGCACACAAATTTTTGAATATAAATATGGTTCTCAAACAATTGCCGCACCAAGCTATAATGTAAAATACAACAAACTTACTATGGTGCCACTTGCAGGCGCAGCAACAGAATATTACCCTATCACAATCAAAATGAACTTTAATGGTGATAATTATACCATTATTTATAACGGTAATTTCTATTATGTCGACACTAACAATGCCAACCAAATTATGAATGGCGTAAACGAACTTATATTCAATAAATCTGGTCACTATATACTTGAAATTTACGACATTACCTATTCAAACAAAAACTTTGAAACATCACAATATTACTACAATTATTTGAAATATGAATTTGTTATTAATACCGGCATCAATACAAGAACCACTTTCGAATCTGGTATGTCTGACTTTTATATGACACTTCAAACAGACAGTGGCGATTATTTGATGACTGGTTCTTACCAAGACGCAAACAACAAGACAGTTACAGCTTACGAATACACAAACCATTCTCTAAATCTTGAATTTCACAACATCAGCAGCATTGCAAGATATGGCAACTATGGTTCGAGCAGCCGCAACTTCTTAAAACATGTTGTTATATCGAAAAGTGTGGACGATGCATCTGGTCACTACAACCAAGAAACAACTTATACTCCATCACAGCTTGCATCTATAAACTTTAAACTCACATTCGATAGCGACGGGCAATACACAATCAGGGTTGTCGACACTTCAAACAAAACTATAACCGTTTACACAACATCATTCTTTATCTTAAAAAATATCCGTAACAGCGGCTTTAAAATCGACAATATAACCTACACATCAGAAGAAACCAACGTTATTGATAACAAGGAAATTCCTAAGACAAATACTAGCAAATATTCGTTTGCTACAAATACCGAAGCTGTTGTCGATGTATATGGTTTAAAATCAACAAAAACAACACTTCAAGTCGTTAACCCATCAACATCAATAACAGGTATTTCAAACAACGCATCAACAACAGATGAAGTTTCTTTAAAAGTTTCTGGTGTTGGCGAGATAATTGTTACAACAACAATTAATGGTAACACCACAGTAACAAAAGTTGCCAATGGTGACACACTTACTTATTCACAAGCTGGTTCATATTATGTTAAAATAGTCGACCAAATGGGCAATGTTGTAACACGTTCATTTAAGATTAATGTTAAAATGAATGGCGCTGCAATAACACTTATTGTTGTCGGTGCTGCGACGCTCGCATTCTTGCTATTATTCATCTTCAAAACACGTAAAAAAGTATCAGTTAGATAAAAGCACTTCGGTGCTTTTTTCTTTTTGTCAGTTTTCTAAATACTAGCATAGACTGGCAATATGAAAAAGAAAAATTATTGTCTTATTATAGATAGCGGACTTGGTGGTTTACATATTTTAGCAAAAGCAATTTTGCAAAACCCTACTGCCAATTTTTTGTATGTTGCCGATAACAAAAACTTACCATATGGTAACAAATCGCAAAAAGAATTACAATCGATAATTTTTGAAATTATTAATCGTTTTTCAACTTGCTACAACATAAAAACAGTTGTCCTCGCATGCAACACAGCGACCGCAGCTACAATTGATTATTTAAGGCAAAAATTAAGCATTCCAATAATCGGCACCGAACCAAACACAACCATCACAACAAAACTCGGGTTTAAAAATGTGGCAGTGTTAGTTACCCCACTTTCAGCTTCGATGCCAAGAATAAAAAGACTAATTCATGCAAACAACAGACTCGTCGCTTGCCCTACACTTTGCAGAAAGATTGAAGACGCATTAAAAACAAAAACAGCCCCGGACATCAACGACTTAATCAAATACATAAAACAAAACCATTTCGATGCAATTGTTCTTGGCTGCACACACTATTCTTTCATTGCAAGTGCACTTTCAGAGTTAAATTTGCCTATTTTTGACAGTATTGATGGCACTGTAAAGCAGATTTCGAACTATTCGCATTTATTTGCTGAGCGTGGCGATTTCCGTATCATTTTAACAAGCCACAACCAAACATTACGAGCTAGTTATCAAGAATACTTAAATCAACTATTAAAGGTATAAAAATTCTTATATTTTTAGTCTAAACACTTGCAAAAGATTAACCTTTGTGTTAAACTTTGCTTAGTTTTACATTAAGGAGAAATATTATGCCAATCATTAAATCAGCTAAGAAAAGAGTAGAAGTTACTAAACGTAACACTATTAAAAACAAAAGCGATAGAAATGAACTTAGAACAGAAGTTAAAAAGTTTAACGCATTAGTTGCTGAAAAGAAAGTTGACGAAGCTGCTGCTTTACTTCCAAAGACATTTGAAATCATTGACGAAAATGTTACTAAGAACATTATACATAAGAACCGTGCAGACGATATGAAAGCAAGACTTTCTACAAAGCTTGTTAAACTTCAATCTAAAACCGAAGTTGCTGCTAAAGAAGTTGCTAAAAAGCCTGCCGCAAAGAAAGCTGTTAAAAAAACTACAACAAAAAAAGTTGCAAAGTAAAAAACAAACAGACATTTGTCTGTTTGTTTTTTCCTCAAGATTTGAGGAGCAACAAAAAAGATGAGCTATTTCTCATCTTTTTTATTTTCTTTATTTTTCTCTTCTTCCCCTACTTCCGCCTGTGGTTTTTTGTCGCCGTCTGAGGTTTTGTTTTGGGAATCTGCATCTTTATCACCATTCTGCTTGTTTTCATTATCATTTTCGCTGTCTAGGTTCATATTGTCAAAATCATCTAACTCTTTTTGCATTTGCATCAAGATTGTGTCTATGCCTTTGCTATTAATAACCTTTTCAGCATTGTGTTTAGCTGAATAATATATCCAAACATAAATCAAGCCAAATAACAGAATAACAACAACCATAATTGCAATTGGCAACTTCGCGTTGGACATATATAAATACCAACTGTTCGCTTTTTTATCTTTCATCATTTCATAGCTCAAAGTGTCTGCCCCAAGAATGTTTTTTATGCCAGCTGCAACTTTTGCCATGTTACCAAAGCCATATATCTCTTTTATTTGTGTATAAGTATCCGTTTTTGTATTTGCGACAGTTGTTTCGCCTTTATATTCTAACCTTTCACCAATGTTTTCATAATATCCACAAAATACATTAAGTGAAGTTATGCTGTGCTTTAAAAAGGCAATATTGTTTCCTTCCATACCGCGATGCGTGTAATCAAAACCTTCGTATTTACTACTAGCAATACAAACAGCTTTTTCGTATTCAGCCGCTTGCACGCCAGAATTATTAAAAGTTTTGCTTAAGAACTTTTCTTGTTTTGTTTGCACTTCATTTACATATAAATAAATATTTTGACCGAGCATAATTTGATCTAGATTAATAAACAGCAAAGTGTTTTCCTTATCTGCCTTTGTTAAAACGTCGGTATACGCAAAAGCACCCGCATTATTGCTCGAACCCGCGCCAAAGAACACCACTTCAACATCAAACATTATGTTTTCATCAAAGTTATTGATGAGTTTTGAAAGATACAAAAGTGTTGCCACACCGCCTGCACTGCTAGCACTGTCGATATATTTTTTGTTCTCTGCATCAAAATACGAATGATTGTCGTAGCTTGTGCCAATTATAACTTTTTTACCACCAGATTTTGTACTCTTTTTCACAAATCGAATGTTTTGCGAAACAGCATAGTGATTGTTTAAAGTCGATAAAAATTGAAAGTATTGAACGCCGTTTTTTGTTGAATCACTTTCAACAGGTACAAGGTTTGCAAACTCAGTTCCAGACATTAGTGTGTTCCAAATTTTTAGTGCTGCTTTCTTTTCACCTTCGGTACCAGGTCTTCTGTCTGCAATTTCCTCATGCAATGTAGTGCTAGTGACTGATAAAAAGTCTTTTAGATAGCCATCTATTTGTGTTTCGACTGCGAGTAGTTCACTGGAACTGTCTGCCGCTTTTGCTGGCTTAGAGATAATCACAGGCAAACTGAAAAGCATAATAAATATCAATATAACTGGTATAATTTTTTGCAATAACTTTTTCATTATACCACCTCCATAATTGCAAAAACCACGTCGAAAACAAAATATAAAAAGTATGGCACCGCAAATGTTTTAAACACTTGATTTGCAATTAAATCTAAAATATATTTCTGGTCAAGTTTATATATCACTGGAATAATTATAAGAGACATAACTAGGTTCATAATAGGCAAAATATTAAATAGATATGGTGCACTTAGAAATACGATTCCAAAAAACCCAATAACTGAATTTTTTATCACAAACAACGTTTTAAATTGATCGTCAAAAACAACATAAGGAATGCAAAAAGTAAATGGCGATGTTTGCAAAATTGATTTATATAGCCAATAAATAATCTTGAACCCAATAAATGAAACAAGCCCAAAAAGCAACATGTAATAAATAAGTGTTGTCGTGTTAGCCATACCAAGACTTGCCACATAGTTTGTTGTTTGTATTGCTTGATATGTACATGCAAAAACAAAAGACAAAAACAAAACATATGGCAAAAGTTTGTGCCATACGCCACAATTGCATTTCGTTTTTGTGTTAATCATCTCTATTAATTTATCTCGTTCCAACGTTTTTCCCTCTAATCTTTAGTATAGTTATAACAACAGTTTTTATCGCAATATCTTCTTTAATTTTACCAAGTTTTATATCACGGTCTGTTTTTGCAAGCAAGTCAACAATTTGTTTAAGCTTAACTGGCGTAAAAACAGTTATTTGGTTACGCATCATTTTTATCGCATATTCTTTTACACCAAGACTTTCTGCAAGCGATTTATCTGACCTGTCGCGGTTCACCATAACAAAAAATGCACGTCTATAGTTGTTATATAGCGGTGTAATTATTCCGAAACCCGCCTTGTTTTGATTTTCGAGCGTCGTAACAATATCCATTGTCTTTTCGCGATTTCCCTTTGAAATTTGTTCCGATAACTCAAAAATTTGATACTCTTTATCTTGCACAGTCAAGCTTTTTACATCGTCTTCTGTTATTTCGTTTTCGCCAGCATAAGATATTAACTTCGCAAGCTCGCTCGACACCCTTGTCATGTCGCAAGAACAATATATTGCAAGCAAGTTTTTAGCTCCATTTGTCATTTTTGCATTATTTTTTGCAAGTAACTTATCGATAAACTTAACAACTAAATTACTTTCTACCCTATCGCAATCAACTTCAACAATATTAGAAGAAATTTCTGGAAAAGCGTCGCCCATGCTATTGTAAAACACAAGAATTGATGATTTTAAGCAATTATTAGCATAATTATATAATAGTTTTGCGTTTTCTTTATTTAAAGCCTTGCCAGAATAGTCTTTCACAATAATAAGTCGATATTCATCTGCAAAAGGAAAAACGCTACACGATTCAACAATCTCTTTTATTGTATTATTTGCACCGAAATATACTTCATTTAAATCGGGAAATTGCAGATTTATCTTATTTTTGATTGAATTTAATGCATTTTCACACAAAAAAGCATCATTACCATAAATATGGTAAATGTTTTGCACGCCCGATTTTAAACTACTCACAAAATCGATGTATTTCATTTCTTTCTCCTAAACTAGTAGTATTATACACAACACTCCAACTAAAAGTGAAGTGATTATAACTTTTTTATTGTTTTTAATAAATACATAATCGCTGCAAGTGACCAGCACCAATGTTGTTAGTGCCAGCAACGCATTTTTGTATTTTCCTTTAACCACAGCAAATGGTACACTAGACACGGTGTTACAAAGTGTAATAATTAGCCCGATTATATATTGCGTTCCCGTGAGTAAAAATCCCATAAAAGGTAAAATAGTTGCAATTACTAGCGATATCAAAACCGCAACAAAACCAAAGCTTGCAATTGGAATAGCTATGATGTTAGTTACCATCGAAAGCAACGAAAAATTTTCGAAGAACCTTAGTATTGGTACGCTAACACCAAGTTGAACAGCCACCATAACAGCCAAAGTTTGCGCAATTTTCTTATTAAAGATTTTAGCAAAGCAATCTTCTAGCGGTTTTGATAGAAGTATTATACCAAGAACCGCAAAGAAACTCAATTGAAATCCCGCATTAAATAATCTTAGAGGATTTATTATCAAAATAATTACCGCCGATAATGCAATGGAATTGAGTGAGTCATATTCTTTGTATCTAAGTTTGCTATATAGCAAAACAGTCGTCATCACAAGTGCTCTTGTGACAGAGTTTGTAAACCCACAAACATATGAATACAAAAGCATTGATATAACAATAAAGAAAAATTCAAAATATCTATTTGCCTTGCAAATTTTGCAAATAAACGATAAAAGTACAACCAAAAATCCAAGGTGTAGACCGCTAACAGCTAGCAAATGTGCCACGCCGCTATCACGAAAATCTTGCAAAATATCTTCGCTCACGCCTGAAGTGTCACCAAACAACATCGAATATGCGACAGATGCATTGTCTTTTGTCATATTTTGATTTAATAATTTTTGAGCAGATAGACGAATATTTTCGTCAAAACGAAGTTTGTTTGTATTAAAGTTTAAAACATTTCTCGAGTTTGCATACGCTTTGTAATAAACACCACGAGCGACATAATTTTTATCAAAATCATTTGCAAGCGATTTATCTATAGAACTAAACGTTCCCGTAATTTTTATATAATCGCCCATTTTAGCGTCAAAATTATTACCGCCAGTTTTGTATATGGTCACCCTAACCTTACCATCGAGTTTTGATTCCTTGTTATCTACCATGTAACTAACGGTATCCGCATCGAATCCACAATTACCATAATTATCTGTGCTAAGCGATGAACATATCCTAGCAAAAACTTCATATGTTGATTTATTAACTTCCCTTTTAGCAAGCTTACTAAATTGCAAAAACATCGAAAGTGTGCCAATACTTATGGCAACAATTACAACAATAAATTTACTTGCATGTCTTTTTGCAAAATCTCGTGTTTGTGGCAAGCTTGCAAGAACAATGAAAGATAACAAAACAATTCCAAATACACCAACTAGCACAATTTTTGCAGCAACAGAAACATTAGCATAAGCTGAAATAATTATGCTAAAAATAAGCACCAGGCAAAACAAAACTATTGGTCTGTAATTGAACAACTTTTTCATTTGTAATAAAAAAAGTATAGCACATTCAAACAATATCAACAAACAATTTAACATGTTGATATATTATTTCGCCCTTGCTTATAATGATATAAAATTGAACCTTTACTTTTGCGTCAGCAAAAATATCATTGCAAAGCAATATCTTTACGTAGTAATTTCACTGAACTGTAAGGTTCAATTTCATTGTAAACAAAAAGAAAAGTCAGACTGACTTTTCTTTTTGTTTACTTGGTACCACTACGGAGAATCAAACAGTTACTTTTCGGCCTCTCTACCGAACCGGCCGCAAAAAACTCACCGCACATTGACTTTCTTTACTCGTCTTTTGCTCATTCATGAACGCTGGCAGGCAACCCTAGCCAGCAACCAAGACTGACCAAAATACTTCGCAAATCTTAGTCAATCTGCTACATCGCATTCCCCGCACCTTTATATTTCTTACATACCACACGCAAATTGGGACCGTCGTCGATTTCTCCATGTTTTTTTCACATAAATTATCATCTGCTATTCATATTTTCATTCTTAATTAAAACAAAAGAAACCCTACACAGGGTTTCTTTATTTTACTTGGTACCACTACGGAGAATCGAACTCCGGTCCCCAGCGTGAGAGGCTGGTGTCCTAACCGCTAGACTATAGTGGCTCGTACTTTGGTGATTATATCACACAAAATGCCACTTTTGCAATACTTTTTTAATCTTTGTATTGTTTTTTTCGTTCTTCTTCCTTAATTTCATCGATTTTTTGTTTTATTTGATGTTGAGCATACAAATTGTCATTCATTTTTTCGGCATATTTTTTTGCAATTTCGTCCATTTCTCTATCCGTTTTGTCAGAATACACATCAAAATTCTTTTTACTAGACATTATTTTTATTTCTGTTGCCCACGCATCTTGCAACTCACGCATTTCTTGTTCCAATTCTTTTAACTTTAATTTAAGTTCTTCCATTAGTTAAGCTCCTGTATGATATTTTCAACTTCTTTCATTCTTTTATTCAGTTCTTTATCACCACAAAGTGCCGCCCTTAGTCCCAAACATATAACCCTTAAGCTTGCAGGTATTTTATTTTCGCAAAGCCAAATCATATGGTTAATCATAATAATAATTTCATCTTTAGTTAAGTTGCTATTTTTTATCTTTTTTAGACCAGAAATATAACTTTTTAAGTCTTTTAATAAAAATACAAGACGTTTTAAAATTTCATCGTCAATCTCTATATTCTCATTGATAACAGGATCTTCTTTCTCTTTTTTTTCATAAAGTTCACCAACAACACACACCTTGAAAGGCAAAATTACTTGCTTGCAAAAAGACTTATACGAGCTTATACAATCATCGCCAGAAAAATAGTTTTGCAAAATCTCGTTAATGTTGAGTTTTTTATCATCGATAGCATTAAGCATGCAAAAAACAAATGCAATAACTTTTGCATTGCCAGTAGGTATAACTAGTTCACGGCCTTTGCTTGTTGCAAGTTTATATTCTTTTTCAAAATTAAAGCCAGCAAGGCAAGTTGCCATCAAATTATACACTGGTTTTGTTTGAGCAATAGACTTCAAAACATCACCAATACGTTTGTCCACCAAAATAAACTTAGATTCAAGCATTTCATCACATGCATCGGTAAATTGTTTTATTTCTTGTAAATTATTGATTTTATTCATATTTTTCCTCTTGAGATAGTATATCATATCGCAAAAACTTATGCAAATTATTTTTATTGCTCAAATTTTAAGATTTTCGACACAAAAGTATTTCTTTTTTTATTTTTATTTGTTATAATAGCATTAGGTGAACTATGGATATCGCAAATAACACAACTGTTAGCAAACTTGTTTTGCTATATGTCTTCGACAAAATGGAAATGCCGCTCACAGAGGCGACTGTTCTTGACATGTGCTGTTTTAAAAATGCATGGGTTAACTATATAACTTGCAAAGAAATTTTAACAGATTTAATCGAAACTGGCTTCATAGTTCAATCAAAGTCCGCTTCTAGCGACACTTACTACACCATTACAAACGACGGCAGGTCGTGCCTATCTTACTTTTTTATGAAGATTCCAGCAAGCTTGCGTGACGATATTTCGGCATATGTAAAAGAAAACCGCATAACATTTAGGCGTAAACAAGAATATTTCACAGATTACTATAAAAATGAAGACGGTTCATACACCGTACTTATGAAAATTGTGGATCCACTTGGCACAAAAATGGAACTTAAACTAAATGTCGCGAACCGTGCACAAGCACGTTCTATTTATAAAAAATGGGAAGATTGCGCCGGTCAGGTTTACGCCTCGCTATACGACATCTTAATGGATCAATAATTCAAAGATTTTTAAATTAAAAAATCAAAATAAAAAAATGCACTTTTCAGTGCATTTTTTTTTCGATTAAACTAAACTTCGTTGCTTTAACCAATATTAATGGTATATTCATTTTGTTTTTCTTTATTTGAATTGTATTCTTTTTGATAATTATTAAAACTGTTTTTCATAAAATCAAAATACACTTTTTTTGTCTTGTCAACAGCCTTTTCATCAAGTTCAAAACCATAAAATTTTATGTCAAAATCTGTAATAGAAATAATGTATTTGTTCGGAAACAAAAACGAACTATCTTCCCAAGAAATATTCACTGCAAATGATGTTGACCTATCAATTTTGACTGATTCTGGCATTTCACCAATATATGGCTTTACCCTACCCAAAACTTTACTACAAATTTTTTCAACATCAACCAAATTCAATCTTTCAACAAACATATATTATCCTTTATCGGCAGTTTATCACGAAACCACAAATATTGTCAATAGCAAAAATTAAATTTTATTAAGTTCACATGTCATATATGTAATGCTTGTCTTAGTGCAATTTAGCAGTACAAAAAAATAAAAAAAGATATTAATCAATGTTGTTTGAAACTAACAAAATAAGCGACATTGCCTTTAATATACTTTGTTCCTATTTTTTATTCTGCTAATTTCAAAAGTACTAATCATTCAGTGCATTTTTATTTTTTTTGTTATTCAGCAACGCCAATTTGTGTTGCATCGCCAGCTTCGCTAGCAGTTAAATCAATTGCATACATATATGTAACCTTTGTCTTATCGTCTGTGTGGAAAATATATAAATAATTTCCATAAACTTCTGGTAAAAGCATGCTCTTATCTTCTGTTTTATCAACAGATGTTTTGCTGAGTTTAATTGGAATAATACCAGTTTCATCTTCAACATTAATCTTATATGCGGTGTTAGAAACAACATAAATCAAATTGTCTTTACCAGCAATTTTTGTGATGCCAACAAATTCAACTGTTGTGTTATCGTCAAACATATAGATTGCTCTGTCGATTGTTTTTACGCCATTTTCATACTTAATTTTTCTAAGTGTTGTGCCGTCCATAACGACAACAGAAAGGTCTTCGTTATAAATAATAGTTTCGTATTGAACATAAGTTACAATATCTTTTGTTTCATAACTTAATGTCATGTTACCATCTACAACGCTTGATGCATAGGTGTTTTTGTTGTATGTGTAAAGTAGTTTATTTCCGCGAACTGTTAAAAGTGAAATTGTTTTTCCTTCACTAATTTTTGTGTCGTCATTGCCGTTTGGAAGAACCTTATATACTCTTGTACCAGAAGTATATTCACTCATAATGTCGGCACTTAGCGTGTAGTAAATGTAACTTTGTGCACCAACAGCTTCGCCTCCATTCTCTGCAAAAATAGCAGCTTGAACATCTGTTTTTTCAATAACAGTTGTCATCTCTGAACCAATCTTGATTGTTGTTAATTTTTTGGTTTCGCCTTTTTCATAAACAGCTAAATATAGATCAGCGCCATTTTTATAATATCCAAAATCAAACTCTTCTTTCGATACATTTGTTGTATAAATCAATTGAGATTTGTTTTTAGCAATATCATAACGCATGAAGCATGTTTTGTTATAAAGGACTTCACCATTTTTGTTTACATCATTGCATGGAGTTGTGTAATAAATGAAGTTACCATAAACAAAGATAGAACCATTTTCAAAGCCAACAAGTGCATTAACAACTTTTTCGTATGTTGCATCGCTTGCAATCTTTCCGTTTTCGTCTACCTTAACCTTATAGATAGCAGACTTAACAATATTGCCTTTGTTGCCTGTTCCGTCATTTGTTTTTGTTCCGTTTACAAAATACATATATCCGTCCACAACAGCCAAAATACCGCCGTTGCTAGAAACTTTTGATGTGTCGTTAGTTGTTTCTGACCAGCCATTGTCTTTGCAAGCTGCAAAAGCGAATACAGAAACAATAACAAGTGCAAAACATAATAAACCTTTTAAAAACTTTTTCATATAACCGCCTACTTAAATATTTTTGACAAGTAATAATATACTATACGTATCAAATAAATGTCAATGTTTTTTTAACTTCTCGTGCAAAGCTTTAATATCATCAATCGACAGTTCTTCACTACGAGCATTTTCTTTTATTCCGCATTCAGCAAGCGCCTTTATTAAATCTTCTTTACTTACTACATTTATAACTTTTGAACTGAGCAAATTGTTTACCAAAGTTTTGCGTTTCATCACAAACAAACTCTTACAAAACTCGTTTAAATCATCTGGAACATTGTCATGACATATGTCTGTAAATCTAATTATGCAAGAATCAACTTTTGGCATTGGAGTGAACATTTCTTTTGGCACAAACCTTGTTTCTTCTATTTTTGCTTGAAGCTGACAATAGACACTGAAATAGCCATAGTCACTCGTGCCATTTTTTGCCGTTATTCTGTCACCCACTTCTTTTTGCACCATAACCGTGATTGACTGTGGTTTATTATCCATAGTCAAAAACTTTGTTAAGATTGGAGTTGTTATATAATATGGCAAATTTGCAACAAGCTTGTATTTTTTACCACATAACTGTTCGATTTTTTGCATGCTACAATTTAAAACATCATCAAATACAAATTCAACATTAGGGAGATTGAGATCTAAAAGCAAGCTTGCAAGTTCCTTGTCAATTTCAAAAGATACCACTCTTTTTGCTTTTTTGCTAAGATGCTTTGTAAGTGCGCCCGCGCCAGCACCAATCTCTAGAACAACATCATTAGTTGTAATGCCAGCATCTTCAACAATGCCAGCAAGCAAATTGTCGTCTTTCAAAAAGTTTTGACCATACTTTTTCTTAAAATTTATTTTCATTTATTACTCCTTGTGTATAATTTTATTAAAAAGGGTTAATAATATAATTACACATGCAAAATCTGTTGTAATTGCAAGTGTAATGTGGAAATCAAATTTCCACATTTTTTATTTTCTTAAAGAATGTTTTTGCGTTTTTTATTGCTATTTCTTGAAATTTCAAGCAGTCCATTTGCAAAATATCTGCAATTTTCTGTGCTGTGTACTTAACATTTGCGGGAAAATTCTTTGTTCCACGCACAGGCATAGGCGAAAGATATGGCGAATCAGTTTCGATAAGTATTTTGTTTATATCAATTGCCTTTACCCTATCCGTGTCTACTTTTTTGTATGTAATATTGCCAGAAAACGAAAAATAGCAACCAAGCTCGGCAAATTTTTTTGTATATTCCATATCTTCTGAAAAACAATGCAACAAAACACCTTTTTCAAAAATATATTTATTCTCTTTTAATATTTCATAAACATCGCTTGCAGCATTGCGGCAATGAATGCAAATCGGCAAATTGTTCTTATATGCAAGTTTAATCTGGCGAACAAATACTTCTTTTTGTTTTTCTTTATCATAGCCTTCACTGTGATAATCTAACCCGATTTCACCAAAAGCAACAACCTTGTCATTTTTAGCAAGTTTATCTAGCTCGTTTTCTACCGCATCTGAATAATCCGAAGCATATTCTGGATATATTGCAATCATTGCATATACATTTTTATTTGCTTGTGCTAAGTCGACACCGCGTTTGCTATCGTCAAGCGTGGTTCCAGCATTAATTATAAATGCAAGGTTATCTTCTTGCATGTTGTTTATTGTTTTTTCTTTATCATCTAGCAATAATAGATGTGCGTGTGAATCAAATAACATATTTCCCTCATATTTTTATTTTTCTAACATATATTGTAGCATGAATAAAGTCTGGCTCATAATGATTTTAACAAGTATTTCTGTTTTATTATTCATTAACCCGCAAGCAATCTTGCCAGCGCTTTCTGTTTCTGGCAACAAGGCGGTGACTTTGTGTTTCAATCTTTGCGCCGTCTATGCCGTTTGGACGGGTATATTTAATATTTTGGAACAAACAAATATTTCAAAACTAATTTCCAAAATATTATCGCCACTAATCAACTTAATTTTTGGTAAAAATTCTATGTCCAAAGAAAGCAAACAACTTGTAAGCATGAACATGAGTGCTAACCTTCTTGGCATGAATAGTGCAGCTACCCCGCTTGGCATTCGTGCCATTAAGAGTATGCAAGATGGAACCAACCGTGTCAACAAAAATATGGTAATGCTTGTAATTATTAGTTGTTCAAGCTTGCAATTATTACCAACCTCCATTATGGGGTTAATGAGTGCTGGTGGCAGCAAAAATGCATCTGCAATAATTTTACCGTCACTTATTGCCAGCATATTTTCGACCGTAATTGCAATAATTATGGTTAAAGTTTATTATAAAATAAAGGAGCGAAAAAAGAAATGGCAATCTTAATTGTTCCTATTTTTATATTGATTTTATGCATTTTTTGTTTAATTAAAAACATCAATGGTTACGACGCTTTTGTTAAAGGAGCAAAAAGTTCGATTGATGTGACTATTAATATCTTTCCATATTTGGTTGCAATATTTTTAGCTGTTGAATTATTTAAAGCAAGCGGACTTTCATCTTTGCTTGCAAATTTTCTTACACCAATGTTTAATTTTTTAGGTATTCCGAGTGAACTTGTCGATTTTTTGGTACTTCGCCCATTCTCTGGTTCTGGAAGTTTAGCCATGCTTAGCGAGATATTTACAACGTGCGGTGTCGACAGCTACCCAGCAAAATGTGCCAGCGTAATTATGAGTTGCACCGAAACTGTTTTTTATGTCGTGGCACTATATTTTAGCCAAACACAAATAAAAAAATTAGGGCCAATTGTTCCAATTGCCCTAATTAGTAGTTTTATTGGCAGCATATTTGCTTGCCTTGTTTGCAGATTATTTTAGCGGTTATAAATAATTTTTGCTTGCTCAGATTCTTCGCCGTTTTCGTCACGCAAAACGACTGGAGCATTCACCTTTAAACCAATTTTTCCGCCTTTGACAGCTTGAAGCAAAACCATATTTGCACTTTCGTTTGGTTTTGGCTGAATAAGTTGCATGACTTTTGGCTCGAGCTTGTATTCTTTTAATTTACAAATAATTTCTGCCAAACGGTCGGTGTGATGAACCATATAGAGTTTTCCACCAAATTTAAGCAGCCTTACACATTCTTTTATGTATTCGTCAAGATTAACACTCACTTCGTGTGTACTCATGGCAATTGCTGCGTTTTTGCTTTTACTCTTTTCTTTTTCGTAATAAGGTGGATTAATAATTACAACATCAGCCACTTCATTTTTTATTGTTCCATAAAGATTTTGCAATGGCAAATTGACAATTTCGATATTATCGTGCTTATTTAACTTTTTTGTCTCTTCAAACAAATCACAGCATTGTTTTTGAATTTCAACTGCGATTATTTTTTCTGGGTGATATTTCCCGTTTATTAATGTCGAAATTGCCCCAGTTCCGGCACAAAGTTCCACAACAACATCATGTTTTTTGCACTTAGAAAACCACGACAAGAGCACAGCATCTGTCGTAAAGCAATAAAGGTCACTATCTTGAACCAAAACCAGCCCGTCATATTGCAAGTCGTCAATTCGTTTCACTATTTTGCCTCTGGTGCTTGAACTGGACAAATGCTTGCGCATGTTCCACAACTAATGCATTTCTCTTCGTCAATAACAACTTTGCCGTCTTTCATTTCAATTGCTTGAACTGGGCACATATTGATGCATGCTCCACATTTTAAACATTTTTCTTGATTAATTACATATGCCATTATTTTTTCTCCTTATTGTTTTTATTTTGCATATTTTCTTTGTTTTGTTCTGCTTTATTTTGTTTGCCATTGTTTTGCTCTGGCTTTTCATTGGTGTTTTGTTTACCCTTGACTAATTCTGGCTTATTTGATTTGTCGAAAAGTTGTTTTATGTCTTTTAACTCATACTCTTCAACAACAAATGTTTCGTCTTTTTGTTGTCTTTTAACCGACACAAGTTCACGCAATAAATCGTTATACACAACCGTGCCTTTGCCGTTTGGCGTTTGCACAGATGAATTGACTTTTGGCATGCGTTTTAAAATTTCTTCGTAATTGCTGTTTTCATAAGCTAAACAACACATCAATCTTCCACATAGTCCACTAATTTTTGTTGGCGAAAGTGACAAACCTTGGTTTTTAGCCATTTTTACAGTCACATGTTCAAAGTCGTTTAAAAATCTTTTGCAACAACATATCTCGCCACATGGACCTATGCCACCCTTAATTTTAACTTCGTCACGTTGACCAATTTGTTTTAATTCTATTCTCGTTTTAAGTGCACTTGCAAGTTCTTTTAAAAGTTGTCTAAAGTCCACTCTGTCGTCTGCTGTGAAGTCTATTATAAGTTTTCCGCCATCGATCGAAAAGTTTGCGTCAACAATCTTCATTTGCAAATCAAGCTCACGAACCTTGTTTTTAACAGTCTTCAAAATCTCTGGTATTCTTTGACGTTGCTTATTATATGCGTCTAAATCTTTATTTGTCGCCTTTCTGATTACCATTTTTAATGGTTCGACAACTTCGCTATCTTCGACCATTTTGCTTGCAAAAGCAATTTTACCAAGAACACAATCGGTATTCGCTTCTACAACTACAAAGTCGCCAGCAGCATATTCTTCATCACCAGGGTTATAGTAATAAGCTTTTCCGCCATCATTAAAACTTACCCCAACTATTTTCTGCATCTAACTTTAACCTCCACAAATTTAAGTAATAATTCGTCCACAACGCATGTTTCATTGACATTGTATTGCAAACTTTCGGCGCTCTTTAGGCATTCTTCAATTATTTTTGTCAATGCTGTAACCGAAAAACTGTCAGATAACGCTGCAATTCTATTTTCGGCAGATTTGCTTTCCACCAAATTTTTCTTGCCAGCTTTATACACCAAAATATCCCTACAAAACATCATGATAAGATTTATCCATTCTTCTTTATCAACTGACTTTTGGCTAAAAATCTTAGCAAAGTCGATAATGTCTTTACTGCTATTCATTTCGAACATTCTTAAGGTGTTATCATAAAGCGTTTTAAAGTTTTTATCTTCGGCAAGTTTAAGTGCAAGCATTGCATTGTTATTGCTACAAGGTGCAACTTCGCTTGCTGTAATATTGCTCACACCACTTTCAACAAGCATGCGTTCAATGTCGCTCGTTTCGATTTTATCGAGTTCGACCTTACTTACGCGGCTGAGTATTGTTTGCAAAAGCGAGTTTGTATTACGTGCAAGCAACAATAAATACACATTTTCTGGTGGTTCTTCAATGGTTTTGAGCAATTTATTTTGTGACTCTTCATTCATCTCATCACAATCGATTAAAATATAAACTTTTTTGTCACTATTATAGCCATGAACATACACAGATTGTGTGAGCTGTGAGGCGTCTTGCGATGTAATCTTGCTTGTTTTACCAAGAATAATTACATCTGGATATACTTCTTTCTGAATTTTGTTGTTAGCGTTTTTATCGTCAATTATAAGCATGCTGACTTTTTTTGCAAATTCGAGTAAATAATCGGTGTCTGCACTCACAAACAAAAAGGCATGTGCAAAGCGTTTGCTTTCCATGTCGCGCCTAATGTTGTTATATGCATGTGTCTTTTCGATAACTTCGCAATAATTCATAGGATAATGGTAGCATTTTTCTTAATATTTTGTCAACAAAAACCAAGTTACGTAGCACAAGATACGGATTTTGTGCATAAAAAAATAGGCTTATTAGCCTATTCAATTGACAATATCTTTAAAACGCTATCGCCACCTGGTGTAGAGATCGAAACTGTATCGCCAACTTTTTTACCAATAATGTTTTTGCCAATTGGTGATTCGTTAGAAATTAAACCGTTGTCTGGATCACTTTCAATTGTTCCAACAATTTTATAAATAACTTCTTCGTCCCATTCTTCATCATAAAGCTTAACTGTTGTACCAATACCTGCAATGTCTTTTCTCACCTTTTTAGGGTCAATAACCTTTGCTAAACGTAATGTATCTTCAATAAGTTGAATTTCTGTTTCAACTTGACCTTGTTCGTTTCTTGCAGCATCGTATTCAGCATTTTCGCTAAGGTCACCAAAATCACGAGCAGTTTTAAGCCTTTCAAGAACTTCTGGACGCTTCTCGTTTTTTAAATATCTAAGTCTTTCTTCTTTTTTCTTTACACCATCTGTAGTAATATAAATATCTGCCATTTTTATGTCCTCCGCTAGTGCATTTTAATGCGAGTATTATATGAATATTTTTCTTAATTGTCAAGTAAAAGTTAAAATTTTTCTTGCCTATTTTGTTACTTTTTGCTACACTCTATTTATTCGAGGTGAACCATGTTAAGATTGTGGGCAAAAACAATAAAAGATCAAAAAATCACTCAAGGTTATATCTATGAAAGCATAGATAATTTTTCTGCAGATACTTTTTATCTACATGTTGCAAATATTTGTCACAAAATGGATATTGCTACCCCTGTGGTTTTAAAAACACACGTTCAAAACTTGGTCACATTTAATAATGTAACTTTTCTTCCAAGAGATTTTGTTGAATCTGTCAATTTCGACAAGTTCACAATCGAAGATGCTAGTCTATAGAAATAATAGTTAGTTTTTCTTTATCGTTTAATAAATCAAAAATTGTTTTTGTGATTTTATTATCGCGTTCTGAATCAGCATCAAGTATATTTTTAAACATCAATGTGTTATTTATTACAAGTAGCACTTCTTTTTTGTCGTCTGCTTTAATTTTGATTTCTAAAATCATATCATAAAACAATTTAATTTTTTCATCTAAATTGCCAAACTTTGCAGTTTTTATTTTTATCTCACCCGACTTAACATCGTTGATTCCACCAAGGTCTAGAAAATAAACAATGTCTTCTTCGAGAAATTGTTTTGCATAGAGTAAGTTTTCGTCATCAAGTTTTTTGCTTTCTACCCTGTTGATTTCATGTTTATGAATGTGATACAAGTCAAACTTACCATCTTCACCATATAGATTATATTCAACAGGAAGCCCATTAATTTTAAAAATTTCTAGCCCGTCAGTTGTTGTTTTATAGCTAAGTTTATCGCCGCCACAAATATTATATTTTGTCACAAATGCTGGATCGAGTTTTGTTAGCTTAGCACCAGGATTATCAAATGATTTTAATAAGTATTCATAGTTTTCGCAAACAATAACACCAAGTTCATCGTTTGTAAAATATTGTCTATCGTCAATTTTATATTCGTCTTCAGATTCCGCAACAAAAGTTTGTGCACTCATAATAGTTCTATCGAGTGTTGGATAGATAGATTGCATTAAATCTTCATATGATAAATCTTGTTCATCTTCTTCGGTATTATTTGTATATTTTAACCATTCTGTTTCTTTTCTTCTTTTTGCAGGTCTACCTTTTGTTAGATTTTCTAAATCTTGATAATCTTCGCCATAGATAATTTGCAATATCTCGTTACTTATGGTTTTCTTATCTTTTGAAGTTGGAGAAACAACTCCCAAACTGCGAGCTAATTCCCTAAGTTCATAAATACCAAGTCTACTTAATGCTTCTCGGTTATAATTTTTTGGATCATTTAAATTCATCTTATGTATAATTTCTCCGCCTTCATATTAACATTTTTTTTAATCATTGTAAAACACTTTTTACTTCATTATTTGATTTTGTCGATTATTTCTTTTATTTTCGACTTATATCTTAGCTCACCGCTATCGTTTTTATTGCTACCAATAAAGCATAATGGCGGATAAACCACACACCACCAATTATCCCCAGTTCCTCTTCCAAGTTTTATAATTAGTGCATCATAATAACCTTCTTCTAAAACTAAATTCTCATAAGTTCTTGTTGGAAAAAACTCATTATTTATTGCAGCACTAGAATTATATGCCTTTTTATTCTCTTTTAGAACATTGTTTGCTACTTTTTCTATTTGTGGCAAATTTTTCTCTATTACGCATTGGACTTCTTGTTTATCTTTAGTGTTAGCAACTAGTGGCGATAAGTATTCAACAACAGCAGCCTTAACCTTATATTTAACAGACTGGTCACTTTCACTATTACTATTTGCTCTGATATGCAATCTTAAGTATTGTTGGTCTGGTTTTTCTTGTTGGTTTACACACATTACCACACCACCAACTAAAAAGACAACTAAAATTAAGGTAATTAATATTTTTTTCATTTTTTTCTCCTTATTTTAATTATTTACACATCAAAATTCACTAAAAAAAAGAAAAGAGCGAAACTTTTACATTTCACTCTTTTTTTGGCGTTTTTTCAAATTATACAATCTTATTATAAACAAATATCTTTTGTTTTGCACTAATTTGGTCGCCAAGTTTATTTTGAAGTTTTATTTGTTCTGGATCAACCTTTAATGCCTTACCCACATCAAACAGATCTTCGCCACCCACAGCGACATACACGGTTATTGGACTGTTATCTTTTTCAAGCGGTTCTTTTTCTGCCACTTCGGTTATATAAACAAGATAGTCTGTTTCAAAGGCTAAAACATCTACTTCTGCATTAATTGAAATTTCTATTTGTTTACCAAATCTAATTTTGCAATTAGTGCAATTTGCTTTTGTTTGCATAACTCTAACATGGTTAGCTACAACTTTACCTTCTAAGGTAATCTCAAAGTTTTGCTTTTTTGTGCAAACTTCTTTATTTTCGTTATAATATACAATATTTGTTGTTACATCGCCAGTAATAACAAGTTTGTCATTATCAAGTTCAACATTCTTTTCTTTAAAATTAACTTCATTAACATAAAGGAGTTGTTCTGCCAAGTTATCGTCTGGAACATCAATAACAAATTCTTTATTGTTACTAAGTGTAACTTTTTCAATTTTTTTGTTATATTCAACAACTTCTCTATTTGTTTCGAGCACATTTGTTGTTGAATAAACATCTATTAGTTGTTTAGTTTGAGTAAAGAAAACTGCAAAAGCTTGACTTTCGACATCTGCTGTCACGATAATGTTTGTTTTTTCTTCACCAGCTTCAACATTTGCCATAAAGTTAGCAAGTCGTAATGATGCAATTAATTGTTCATTTGGAAGAAGCCCCGTAAAGGCAAGTTCTTGTTTGAATTCAATAGTCTTTTTAACTTCTTTTACTTCGCCATTAAATAGTGTTAAATAGACGTCAAGATTACCCTCGACGGTATAACTGTCAACGCCAGCAAGTGTCTTTACATCGACAATTTCTGCCCTTTTATCGATAATACTATATAAACCTTGCTCTTCATATTCGTTTGTTAAATTAAATTCGCCAAGTTGAATATTTGAAGCGTTAGCCACTTCACTTTCTTCTGTTCTTACAAACAAGTTTGCGTCATCAAGTTTGAGCTCTGGAATAATGTTGATGTTTTCACCAAATAATTCAATAGTAACAACAACTCTTATTTCTTTGTTTACAGCGGATATTCTTGTTTCTTTGATTAAAACAAGTTCGTCACCTGTTACATCTTGGTCAACGACTTTAGAAAACTCCATATCATACAAGCCGTTTTTCAGCTCGCCATTTTCGACATAGTTTACATCTAATTTTGTTTTTCCATAAATTGTGAGTTTGTCGTTCATTTCTTTTCTTAAAACTCTCGACTTACCACTAACCGATAAAATATTATCGAGTTTTTCTTCTCCTAAATCTTTTGTAAATTCAACAATAGTTGTTGCAACAAGCTTATTTTGTTTGATTGTTGCTTTTGTTGATTCAAACGCCATAAAGAATCCCCCTTTTCGCTAATTCAAATATATATTGCAAAAAAGGAAAATATGACTAAACTTCTACATTTTTGTTTTTATTTTCATCTTGCTTAATTTTGACCGCCCCACACAAAACTTCGCTATATGAATAAGATAAATAGTTCTGGTTTGAGTTGCTAACTAACCTAACTGTAAAAATACTTGGATAAATATGCTCAATAATGCCAGTATATTTTTCTATCTTGCGTCTACCTTTGTTTATATGCATTCTAACACTTTTACCTTTTAGTTTTGTTATTGTTTCAATTATATCTTTTATGTCAAGGTTAACTTTTCTCATAATCAATATATTGCCAACTTTTGTATTTTTATACAATAAAAAATCCACCAAATTGGTGGACTTTTTTTCTATTTTTTATTTTTCTTTTTTGGTTTATCTTCGTTATCATCATCGAAATCATCATAATCATCGTCATCGTCTTGATCGTCATCATCGTCGTCATCATCATCGTCGTCATCATCGTCATCGCTATCAAAATCGTCACTGTCGACATTATAATCGAAATCGTCTTCTAAGTCGTCATAGTCTGCACTATCAACCTTACAGTCTTCATTTTCGTCATCGTCGTCATCATCATCGTCGTCACCAAGATCTGCAAATGGTACAACTTCAACTTCGTCATCGCTAAGTGGAGCATCTATATCTGTAAAATCACTTGTCTGTTTCTCATCATAATCTTTTTCGTCTTCATCTTCATCAACAACGTCGTCAAGACTACGCTTTTTAGCGCACTCTTCACACATTGGTTGATCATATGATACAAAGTTTTGACCGCAGATTGGACAAAGTTCCATATCTTCGGAAAGCGTGTCGTCTTTGCAAAGTTTTAACTCGGCTTTACAAACAGGACAAAGTTTTTCACTCTCTAATATATAATTTAATTCACATCTTGGACATTTTATGTATTTTGGCATAATATACTCCTTCCTAGATAGATATAATCTATCATGTGCAATATATTATATCAGTTATAACCATTTGTAAACTATTTTTTGATATTTTTTTAAATTATCCTTCCATTAACATTTTATCAGCGACAAGTGCGATAAATTCGCCATTGGTTGGTTTTTCGTTGCTGGAATAAACTTTGAGACCAAACACCGAGTTGATATTTTCTATTTTGCCGCGGTTCCAAGCAACTTCAATGGCGTGGCGGATAGCACGTTCTACTTTGCTAGACGATGTAGAAAATCTATCTGCAATTGATGGATATAATTTTTTTGTTATCGAATTGATTATTTCTGGGTTTTCTATCGCCATTTTTATAGCTTCACGCAAAAACTGATAGCCTTTTATGTGTGCTGGGATGCCAACTGTTATAAAAATATTTGTAATTTTCTCTTCTATCTGCTTTGATTTTACACTTGATTGAGACACAATATTCTGTCCGCCAAACTTTGGAAGGTTTGGTGCAAGCACATCTTCTACTCTTGCCAGCAAATCTCTTGCACTAACTGGCTTAATCATATAATAACTAACACCCATATTCATTGCCTTTTGAATAAATGTGTTACTATAGATATTAGATACAATAATTATTTTAGATTGAATGTTTTGCCTTTTTATAAACTCTAAAAGTGCAAAGCCATCGATTTCCGAAAGCATTACGTCCATAATGATTACGTCATAATCGTTATCAATCAACTTGTTTTTTACTTCGTTGCCGGTGGTGGCTTCATCAACTAAATAATTGTTGCTTAATAATTCTTTTGTACTTTTTCTTGTTTCATTGTCTTCATCAGCAAGTAATATGTGTATTTTGTTTTCCATTTTTACTTCCTCTTGCAACTATATTAACATATTTATTTTCCAAAATTTACAAAAAAATATAATAAATAACTGTGCAAAATGTCGAAATGTTAAACAACGTACACATTTTTGTAAAAAACAAAATAAAAAAGCAGTATTTTCTACTGCTTTTCATCAACTATTTCTGCAACAACTTCATTTGGATATACCAAATATTCTTTTATATCAACACTATTCTTTTCAAGTAATGGTGTTAGGACATTCAAATCTTTCATATATTCTTCACGTGTGAGAACAGATCTAACTTTTGGACTCATAACCGCATAATAGCCGTCTTTATTTATCAAAGCGTTCATTGTATAATCAATGCAATAATCTTTGCCATCTAGATTTATTTCTACCCATGAGTGCAAATGCTTTATTTCATCGCTAAGTGGCGAAATGTCCGCCGTTACAACCTTAATACCTTCATTTGCATACTCGCGCAATATATTCAAACTCTTTTCGTGGCACTTTCCTTGCCTTTCAAGGGTTTTTAATGTCTTATCATTTGCAAAGCTTGGAAGTGCACTTGATAAGGTTTGTATGTTTAATTCTACGCCTTCGAGCGTTGTAAGTTCTGCGTTAACAGAACCAATTCCTGCCGCACGTACATATCCACCAAAATACAACTTTTTTATATTGTCCATTTTTTCTTCGGCGGTCTTGTCGCTGCTTGTAAAGTTGTTAATAAAAGTAAAAATGTTGTATTTATCAACTTTTAAATTTTCTTTGCCGCCAACAAGTTCGCCAGCGCCATTCATATTGCCTTGCAAAAGAAGACCTACTATTTTTTTTGTTTTCGCATCGCTTTCAATATCGCGTTTTTTGATATCTTCAATAATTTTTTTTCTTTCCATGCTATTATTATAACATATTTTTGCTATTTGTAAAGGCAAAAAAAGAATACTTGCGTATTCTTTTTAGTTTTATAGCGAATTAAGTTTTGCTTGCAAAGAATCGTAAATTGCTTTGTTTTTTGCAAGTTTTTCTTTTTCAACTGTTATTAATTTTTCTGGCGCTTTACTTGTAAAACCAGGGTTATTTAACATTCTTTCGCTTCTGTCAATTTCAAACTTAACCTTATCTATGTCTGCTTGTAAAGATTTTATTAAACTTTCTTTATCAACCATATCTTCGATGATTGCAAACTCGCCAAGGTCGGTTATTGTTGACTTTCCTGTTCCGTTGCCATTAAAATCAATGTTAATGCAAGCTGTCTTTTCGATCATATCCTTAAACTTTAATAGTTCTGGTGTTTCTTTTACACTAACATTAACACGTTTGCTACTTGGCACTCCAGCTTCTGTTTTAAGAGCACGGATTTTTGTTACAGTTTGTATCAAGCGTTCTATACTTTCATAAGACTTTTTATATTTAGAACATTTTAATGGTTCTGGGAAAGCAGAAAGCATAATGCTCTTATCCTTGCCACCAGCAAGTGGAAGTTTTTGATAGATATATTCTGTTACAAAAGGAATAAATGGATGCAATAACTTCAAGAGTTTATCAAACACATACGAAAGTACGCTAACTGTATTTTGTTTTCTTTCGCCACCGGCAAAAATGTCTGGTTTAGAAAGCTCAATATACCAATCGCAGAAATCGCTCCACGCAAAGTTATAGATGTTGTTAAATGCAATACCAACATCAAACTTATCAAGGTTTCGTGTATAAACTTTAATGATGTTATCGAGCTTGTATAAAATATATTTATCTTTGTCGTCAAGCTTAATTTTTTCTAGTGGTAACAATGTTTCACTTGCTGCGTGCATTGCAACAAACTTACTAGCGTTCCAAATCTTGTTGATAAATCCACTAGCATTGTCCATTTTTACCATTTTAAATCTGGTATCTGCACCAAGTGCCATGTCTTTTATAAGTGCGATTCTAAGTGCATCTGCACCGTATTTTTCGGTCATTTCAAGTGGGTCAATGCCATTGCCAAGGCTTTTACTCATCTTTCTACCAATTTCATCACGAACCAAGCCATGGATTAATACATTGTTAAATGGTCTTGTACCAGCACATTCAATACCCATATAAACCATTTTTGTTACCCATTGAGTTAAAATATCGTATGCGGTAACAAGAACAGATGTTGGATAGAAATATTGCATTTCTTTTGTATTTTCTGGCCAACCAAGAGTCGAAAATGGCCAAAGAGCAGAACTAAACCAAGTGTCAAGTACATCTGGGTCTTGGTGGAAAGAGCCACCACAATGTTCACATTTATGTGGCATCTGTTTTGCAGCCACTACCTTGCCACATTTATCACAATAATAAATTGGAATTCTGTGACCCGTCCAAATTTGGCGACTTATACACCAATCTTGAATATTTTCGAGCCAATGAAAATAGTTCTTTTCAAATCTCTTTGGATAAATCTTCATTTCGCCGTTTTTAACAACGTTAATAGCAGGTTTAACAAGTTCACTCATCTTAACGAACCATTGTTCTGTTATCATTGGTTCGATAGGTGTTTTGCAACGTTCACAATGGCCAACAGAATGGGTGTAATCTTCTATCTTTTCAACCAAACCAAGTTTGTCTAATTCTTCCATAATCTCGCTTCTTGCCGCAGTCGCATTTTTACCTGCAAACTTACCAGCAAGTTCTGTTAGATTACCTTCTTTATCAATAACTTGAAGAATTTTTAAGTTATGCCTTTTACCAACTTCGTAGTCGTTTGGGTCGTGTGCTGGCGTAATTTTAACCATACCAGTACCAAACGATTTCTCTACATAACTATCTGCAATAATTGGTATTTCTCTGTCTGTTAATGGAAGTTTTAACATCTTGCCAACAATTGCTTTATATCTTTTGTCTGTTGGGTTAACGGCAACGGCTTCGTCACCAAACAATGTTTCTGGTCTTGTTGTTGCAACAATAATATATCCGCTGCCATCGCTATATGGATACCTTATGTGATACATGTGACCTTTTTCGTCACTATAAACAACTTCATCATCACTAATAACCGACTTACAATGAACACACCAATGTGTCTGCCTAATACCACGATAAATCAAACCTTTGTTATAGAGCTTAATAAATGCCTCGAGAACGGCATTTGTGCTCTTTTCGTCCATGGTAAATCTATATCTGTCCCAATCGGCTGAAAACCCCATGGTTTTGAACTGAGTCATAATTCTGTCGCCATAATAGTTATACCAGTCCCAAGCTTCTTTATCGAAAGCGGCTCTACCAATCATTTCTTTGGTCTTGCCCTCTTTTCTAAGTTTTTCTACAAGCTTAACTTCTGTAGCGATGGCGGCATGATCTGCCCCAGGAACCCAAAGAGCTTCATACCCTTTCATTCTTTTATATCTAATCAAAATGTCTTGCATTGTCATGTCTAGTGCATGGCCAATGTGTGCCTGACTTGTAACGTTTGGTGGTGGCATAATAATTGTAAATGGTTCTTTTTTGTCATTTACTTGTGCATGGAAACACTTATTGTCTTCCCAAAATTTATATATATCTTTTTCAAATGCTTTAGCATCATAATTTTTTTCGTTAAACATAATCTACCTCTATTTTATTGAACTTATAATTAATCCCATTAAAAAAGCGACCAAACAGACGACATATCCCACCGCTTTTAGTTTTGTGCGTTTGTGGTTCTTTAAAACTTCGTTTCCTTCGTATTTTTTGTCTGGATAAAAAATAGGTCCACCAAAAACAAGGAGCACTCCTACTGCAAGTATTAATAAATCTAATATACCTAATATCATTCTAAGCATAGTGTCATTATAGCATGTCTTTTATTTAATTAAAAGTATTTTTGGCATTTTTTTGCAAGCGTGAATAAAATACACTATCAAAGGAGGAAAAAATGAAGAAAATATTTACTATATTACTTGCGACTTTGTGTGTTTGTTTTTCGGTCATAGGTTTTGTTGGCTGTAAAAAAGACCCTGGCAAAGTTCGCTTAACAGAAACCACGCATAGTGTGTTCTATGCCCCACTCTATGCAGCCATCAATCTTGGCTATATGGAAGAAGAAAACATTACTATCGAGCTTACAAACTCTGGTGGCAGCGACGCGGGCATGGCAGCACTCTTATCGGGTAATGCCGACATTGCACTTCTTGGCCCAGAACCAGTTGTGTATGCCATTAGCGGCGGAAGCACATCTGCGCCAGTTGTGTTTGGTCAACTAACTAAAAAAGATGGCTCGTTCCTTGTTTCTAAAACTGCAATACAAAACTTCTCTTGGGCAAAATCTCTTGAAAACAAAAAGGTAATTGCAGGCAGAGAAGGTGGCGTTCCAGCAATGACATTCGAATGGGTTGTTAATTCAGTTAACTTGTTTAATGGTAAAAACATAACTCTAGACAAATCAACAGCATTTAACATGATGGTTCCAGTGTTCGATTCAAGCGAAAATGACGCTGATTTCTGCACAATGTTTGAGCCAACAGCAAGCGAATATGTTTCTCTTGGAAAAGGACATATTGTAGCATCAATTGGCGAACAGTCTGGCGATATTCCGTACACATGTTTCATTGCAAAACCAAGCTACTTAAACAAAAATCAAGAACTAGCAAAAGGCTTCTTGCGAGCTGTGAAAAAAGGTTACGATTACCTTATGACTCACACAAACGAAGAAGGTGCCGAAGCAATTTATCCATCTTTCAAAACAACAAGCAAAGCATTACTTGCAGCATCTATCGGTTCTTATAAATCAATCGATGCATGGATGAGCACACCAGCAATGAGTGTATCGTCTTATAACAGATTACTCGATGTTTTGATGAACGCTGGCACAATAGACAAACGCATAGCTTTTGACAAAGTCGTAGACAATTCATTAGCATACTCTTTTGATAAATAGCCATAAGGAGAATTGCCATGGACAAAATTCTCGAGCTAAAAGATATAAAGCTTGTATATCAATCAAAGGCAAATGAAACACTTGCCCTAAAAGATTTAAGTTTCGATGTTAATAAAAAAGAATTTGTTAGCATTGTTGGTCCATCTGGCTGTGGGAAAACTACAATTTTATCACTAATCGCGGGACTATTCCCACCAAGCGAAGGCGAAATATTACTTGACGGGAAAAAGATAGAAAAAATATCTTCGTCCGTTGGATATATGTTTCAGCGTGATAATTTGTTTGATTGGCTCAGCATAACAAATAATATATTTCTGGGCTTAAAAATACAAAAGAAACTAGATGCAAATTCAAAAGACTACGCAATACAGCTGGCTAAAAAATATTACCTAGAAGACTTTTTGTCGCATTACCCACGCGAGCTTTCGGGCGGTATGCGACAACGCGTTGCACTCATACGAACACTTGCAACAAGACCAAAAATTTTGTTACTAGACGAGCCATTTAGTGCACTTGACTATCAAACGCGATTAAGTGTTCAAGACGATGTATACGATATAATAAAATCTGAGCAAAAGTCTGCAATACTCGTAACTCACGATATTTCAGAAGCTATATGCATGAGCGACCGAATAATTGTTTTGTCTAAGGCACCAGCACATGTTAAAACGGAAATCACCTTGGACTTCGACAAATCTCTAACACCATTCATGCGTAGAAAATCACCCATATTTAACAAGTATTTCAATAAAGTATGGGAGGAACTGCAATGAAAAAAACTTATTCTCTTTCGCATAAAAAATATCTATCTAAACTTCGAAATCAATCATTTTTTGTTCACTTTTTTAGAATATTGTTACTCGCCGCCCTGCTAGGACTTTGGGAACTTATTGCCCACTTTAATATCGTTGACCCGTTTTTGATTAGTTCTCCATCAAGAATTGCTAAAACGTTTATTGACCTACTTTCTAGCGGCGCACTTTTTAACCATACGTTAGTCACGCTTTATGAAACAGCACTGGCATTTTTAATTAGTACTATTCTGGGTGCTGCTGTTGCAATTGTCTTATACCTGATTCCTGCGATAAGACGCGTACTTGAACCATATCTTGTAATCTTAAACAGTCTTCCAAAAGTTGCACTTGGCCCACTAATTATTGTTTGGGTCGGTATTGGTACAAAAGCTATTGTCACCATGGGTATACTCATTTGCATTGTAATAACAACAATTTCTTTGCTAAACGGATATTTGGAAGTTGAAGAAGAAAAGCGCAAATTACTTAAAACCATGGGTGCAAACAAAATGCAAGAATTATTCCATTTGATTATTCCAGCAACACTACCAAACTTCATTAGCGTATTAAAAATCAATGTCGGCATGAGCTGGGTAGGCGTAATTATGGGCGAATACTTATCGAGCAAAGCCGGACTTGGATATTTGATTGTTTATGGCGGTCAAGTATTTAAACTAGACCTTGTTATGACAGCAATTGTAGTTCTTTGTGTGCTTGCAGGTATTATGTATGGCTTAATTGCAGCTCTTGAAAAATACATCAACAAAAAACGAAACTTATAAAAACAAAAAAGGCTTCTTTTTGAAGCCTTTTTGTATTTTTTTAGCATTTTTATATAATATTTTACATTATATGTATTTTATATTATTTTCACCTATAATTGAAGCAAGTTCGATTTGCAAATTGTTTGTATATTCTGTCGTTGTTTTTATGTTATATAATTTCCTATTTGATTGAACAAATACAGGTGTGTTACCGCTATAACTTTCGAGTATGCTAATTATCTCGTTTTTAAGTGGTTCATCTTCTATATTAAACTGCAAATATAGTGTTTTTGGGCGTTTTGAAACTATTTCTTCTTTATGAAGCGATGCAGCGCCACCATTTACACCAGTTTCGTCGTTCCAAAAAGATATACTATCTGCTATAATGATAGGTTTTTGACCATCACGAAGTGACAAATGACCTTTTATTGTAAGCATTGCATCTTCTTGAAGTTCATACTTAACTTTTTCGTAAATCTTGTTAAATAGCATTACTTCAAATGTTCCATATAGGTCTTCAATTGATATAACCGCCATTGGCTTGTTGCCATTTTTTGTAAACATCTTGTGAATGTCTGATACAATACCACCACAAGTAACATTCATACCATCTTGCAAATCACTATCCATAACTTGCGTGCTTTCATCATCTTCGTCACCAGTTGTTTCTTCTTCCGTCTGTTCTTCAATCATGCTAGAGTTAAACGAAAAAGCACTTACCTTTTCGATATAGTCATCTAGTGGATGCCCACTTATGTAAGTTCCCAGCGTTTCTTTTTCTTTTTTAAGTTTAAATCTTAAATCGTACTCAGAAATATTTGGATAGTCGATTTTAATACTTTCATCATTGCTAAGCATGTCGCCAAACATCGAAAATTGACCAGCAAGTCTAGATTTTTTATCTTTAATTGCACAATTGAGTGCTGTGTCGTAAACAGCCATATATTGGCTTCTTGTGTGACCAAAGCAATCGAATGCGCCAGCCAAAATAAAACTTTCAATACTACGTTTGTTGCAAATTGATGTATCTATTCTTGCAAAGAAATCGCCAAGGTCTTTAAATTTTCCATTTGCTTTTCTTTCTGCAACAATAGAATCAACAACGGAAATACCAACGTTTTTAAGTGCTGCCAAACCAAAACGAATTTTACCATCTTTTTGACACTTGAAGTATGTTTCACTTTCGTTGATGTCTGGTGGCAATACTTCAATTTTTTCACTCTTAATGTATGTTACATAGTTCTTAATTTCATCGGACTTAGTAATACGGTTATTCAAAAGTGCTGTTAAGAATTCTGATTCGTAATAAGTTTTAAGATATGCCGTTTCATATGTAACGACAGCATATGCCGCTGCGTGCGATTTGTTAAACGCGTACGAACCAAACTTTTCCATATCGTCCCAAAGTTTATTTGCAACCGTTTCGTCAACGCCACGCTTAATAACACCATCAACGGCAGGTTTTTTACCATCAGCTTCGCAACCATGCAAAAAGACTTCTCTTTCAGCTTTAAGTTCTTTAAGCTTTTTCTTACCCATGTACTTACGCACGGTATCCGCTCTACCAAGTGTATAGCCAGCAAGCTCTTGAACAATTTTCATAACTTGCTCTTGATATACTATGCAACCATAGGTAACGTTCAAAATTGGTTCCATTACTGGGCTGATATATTTTATATCTTCTGGATGATGCTTGTTGTGAATAAAGTCTGGAATACTATCCATAGGACCAGGTCTATATAAACTAACTCCGGCGATAATATCTTCCAAACAGTTTGGTCTAAGTTCTTTTAAGAACTTTTGGAAGCCAGGGCTTTCAATCTGGAACATACCCTTTGTGTTGCCAGTTGAAATAAGGTCATACACTTTTTGATCATCGTAAGTGCAGCCTTCAAAGCTAACATCAATTCCCCTATTTTCTTTTACATACTTGATGCAAAGCTGAATATCTGTTAAGTTACAAAGTCCCAAGAAGTCCATTTTTAAGTGACCAAGTGTTTCTAGCTCACCACCAACAAATTGCGAAGTTATAATATCACCGTTTTTTGCAAGTGGAATATGCTCTTTTAATACATCACGTCCAATGATGACGCCGCACGCATGGATACCCGTTTGCCTTGGGCTATCTTCGAGCTTGTCTGCAATGTCGACAACCCTTTTTATGTCTGGGTTATTATTATACATTTCCATAAGCTCTGGAAGACTAGTATCTGGCTCGTCTGGTTTGCGATGAAGTCCAAAACATTTTGCAATGATGTTTGGTCTTTTAACAGAATCTGGAATTGCCTTTGTAACTTTGTCGACTTCAGCATAAGGCACACGCAAAACACGTGCAACGTCTTTTATTGCGTTTTTTGCTGCCATTGTTCCAAATGTTATAATCTTGCAGACTTTTTCTTTGCCATACTTTTCTTTTACATAATCAAAAACTTCTTCACGTCTATTATCTTGGAAGTCCACATCAAAGTCGGGTGCACTTACACGTTCTGGATTCAAAAATCTTTCAAAGAACAAGCCATATCTAATTGGGTCAACGTCTGTTATACCAATTAAATATGCGACAATCGAACCAACACCACTACCACGCCCAGGGCCAACAGAAATTCCTTTATTTCTCGCAGCATTGATATAGTCCCAAACGATTAAGTAATATTCGATATACCCAAGTTTCTTTATTGTTCCGAACTCATACTCAATTCTATCACGTATTTCTTTTGTTTCTTCTTTGTATTTTTTCTTCAAGCCTGCTTCGACCAAATCACGCATAAAATCTTCTGGCGTCTGGCCTGTAACTGGCACATATTTTGGATACATATATTGACCAAATACAAAGTTATAATTACACTTATCGACAACTTCCTGCGTATTATCTAGCGCTTCCTGGTCTTGTGGAAAAGCTTTTTGCATTTCTTCTTCACTCTTAAAATAAAATTGGTCGCCTTGGAAACGCCACCTGTCTGGATCGTCGTAAGTTTTACCTGTTTGAACGCAAAGTAAAACGTCTTGTGTTACAGAGTCTTCACGATAAATATAATGCACGTCGTTTGTTGCAACCATTTTTATGTTGTATTTTTTGCTAAGTTCGTGCAACTTTTCGTTTACAAATAATTGTTCTTCAAGCCCATGGTTTTGAAGTTCAAAATAATAATCATCACCAAACAGACCTTTGTACCATTGCACAAGTTTTTCCGCTTCGTCAAACTCGCGGCGGAGAAGCGCTTGCGGAACTTCACCAGCAATACAAGCAGATAAACAAACAAGCCCTTCATGGTGAGCTTCTAGTGCTTTGTGGTCAATTCTTGGTTTATAATAGAACCCGTCGCAAAATGCAATAGTATTAAGCTGACAAAGATTGTTATACCCCACTTCGTCTTTAGCAAGTAATATCAAATGATAAAATTGACTTTTGCCGCTTTTTATGTTTAAATCGTCACACAAATAAAACTCGCAACCAATTATTGGTTTAACAATTGGTACACCATGTTCGCGGTAATACTTTTCGTCAAGCTTTACGCATGCATTAAAGAATTGAACAACACCATACATGTTACCATGGTCAGTAATGGCAATTGCTGGCATGCCCATTTCTTTGGCAACTTTTACAACTTTGTTAATACGTGCCGCACCATCGAGCAAACTATATTCCGTATGCAAATGTAAATGTGAAAACTTACCCATTACCCACCTCTTTTGAAATTTCTATAATTTTTTTAAAACGTTGATTGACCGCAGCCTTGCTTATTGGTTTTTCGAGTATCATACCAAGCTCTGTAAGTGAACTTTCGGGATTAGCGAGCCTTAATGTTGCAATTTCTTTTAATGCACTAGGAAGTGACTTTAATCCAATCGTTTGGTCAATAATCATAATTGCATCAATCTGTTTTTGCGCTGCAGAAACACTTTTTTCAATGTTTGCCACGGTGCAATTTGCTTGCCTGTTAGCCAGGTTTCTAACATCACGGCTAACGCGTTGATTTTCGAGTTCCAAAACAGCTTTTGGCGCTTTTATTAGCTTTAATACATCGCTAATAGCATCGCCTTCTTTTATATACACAACTTGTTCGTTGTTGCGTTCTACTTTTTTACTTAAAATATCAAATGACGCCAAAATTTCTGCTAGTCTTTCAGCTTGCTCAACAGTTTGACATGTCCACTCCATGTGGTATCCACTGTTGCGGCCATTGCCATCTTCGTTCATATCAGGAATACTTATACTGCCGCCGCCAACAAATGACGAAGCAAGATATGCAATCTCATCATCTTTTTCGGCAAGCAAGTGTTCGTCACCATTATAGTTAATCTGCAAGTGTCCATCTTCATCGCGAGCAATTATTCCGCAAAGTGATAGTATTTCTTCCCCAGTTTCTGGCGAAACAGCCAATGTGAACTGGTCATTTCCAGAATACTTGTTCTTTTTACTTGTAATAAAAAACTCAGACTCACCAGTGAGCCTTTTTATTATTTTTTCAATAGCTTTTAAAAAATCTATAATTTCACTCGTAAGCGTAAACGACATTTTTTTGTTGCTAATTACTAGCGACCCAGCAGAAAGCAGTGCACCACAAAGAATCGAAAGCTCGTTGTTGCTTTCGTCAAAAGTGGAGATTATCTCGCTTTTAACTTCCCTTGAAAATGTCATTTTTACCTCTTTGGAATATACTCTTTGTCAACATTAACCACTCTATCTAGTGGAATATTATTGTCGATAATAAATTGCATAGCTACGCTAGTATTTGCAATATTTTCTTTGCAATGTGCATCAGAACTAACAATCATTTTGCAACCACTATCTATCAAGATTTTAGCATCTTCGTTAGTTAAGCGCAAGTGCTTGTTGTTAATTTCAATAAGTGTACCCTTTTGCGCGCAAAGTTTTGCGATTGGTTCAAGGTTAACTTTTATGTGTTCTTGAATGTGCGTTATAATGTTAACATTGTATCTATTCAGTAAATTTATATATGCTTTTGTATTTTTTTCTATTTGTTTTTCGCTGTTATTATGCTTAAAGAAAAAACCAACGAACTTTGCAAATGTTGCCTTGTGGTAACCAACAAGCAAAATATCTAAAAGTTTTATCTGTTCATCTGTTAAGTCAATCTTTCCATTTTCATCGAGCAAGTTTGCCTCAACGCCAAGATAAAGTCTTGTATTACTCGTTTTGTTAAGCTCGTCAATTTGTTCACGTGCGGCAAGCAAATGCTTTTTTGAAATAGGAAATAAAATATGTTTTGGACCATGGTCAGTAATAGCTAAACTTGTCAATTGTTTTTTGTTAGCTTCTTCCACCATTTCGGCAATAGTATGTTTACCATGCCCCCACCTGCTATATGTTGAGTGTGTGTGAAAATCTCCCGTTTGTTTCATTAGTATCTCCTATTATTTGTATCTCTTCTTCTAGTATTTCACCAAATTTTTCATATACTATATCTTTTGCAAGCTTTATTAATTCTAATACATCTTGTGCTGTTGCATTGCCCGTGTTGATAATAAAATTCGCATGCATCGGCGAAATAATAGCTCCGCCAATTTGTTTACCTTTAAGCCCCGCCTTATCGATAAGCAACCCTGCCGGCTCAGTTGCTTTTTTAAACACGCTGCCAGCACTTCTGCCTTTTGGTTGATGTGACTCGCGCCAAAGAATATTTGTTTGCATTGTTTGAAATAGCTCTACTTTGCTAGCCCTGTCGAGCTTAAAAGTTGCGTCTATAACAATGTCTCCCGTTTTTTGCAAAGATGAATACCTATGCCCAAACGCAATCTTTTCTTTAGGTAATGCTATTACTTTGCCGCCACGGATAACTGTTACGCTCACAAGTTTGTCGCAAATCTCCGTTCCAAAGGCACCAGCGTTCATAATAACCATTCCACCAACACTGCCAGGTATCCCAGCCAAATTTTCTAGCCCGCTAAAACCAAGGTTTGCGCATTTCAAGCAGAGCATAGTCATTAGTGCCCCTGCCCCAACTGTTACATAGCAATCATCAAAAAATATCTCGTTCAAGTGTCGCATAACAATGAGCGGAACATTTAGCACATCACTAACAAAAAGAATGTTTGTGCCATTGCCAAGAATAATCGCTTTCCCACCAAATAATTTATATGCAAAAATCAATTCTTTTGCAGATTTTGGGAAAACGACTAGCCGAGCAACGCCACCTATCCCAAAACTACAAAGTTTTGAAAGCGGATAGTTTTCTTTGTAATCAATTTTCTTTTCATCTAGTGCCACTAATTCACACATAACATTTTACTCCAAATCTTTCTATTTTTCAATTTTTTTATTATGCTTAATAAAAATTTGATTCAATTTGTGCAATAGTACCATCGGTGTTCGCAACAACCCCGCAAATTGCCGCACACATACCAATACTGCCAAGCTTTTGTTGAATATTTGGCGATTGCAAAAATTCTATGAAATCTTCGCATTTTTTGTTGCGAAGTGTGTTATCGCTTTTTGTGTAACCAATATATTGAATTAAATCTGTGAAATTCGTTATTGGCGAATAGACATAATCTTCAATTTTGCCAAGTTTGACCTTGCTGTCCATGCGTGCCAAATCACGCTGAGTACCAAAAAGCAGTGAGGCGTCACCATTGACAAAGCTTTCGTATGCTTCGAAAAATGTTTTGTTACTGTCATCTATTTTGTGCCCCAGTTGGTCTTCGATCACAGTTTTTATCTGCGACCCCACAACGCCACCATAGACAAAAGATTGTATGTGTTTTGTAGATTTTTTAAGTTTTTTATCATAACTGCACTTGTCTAAAATGGCAAGCAGGTTTCTTTCGTCTTCATGCCCCGCAAGCTTAAGTTTTTCTTTTGTAGAGATAACAGAATACACACCAAAACACCATGGAGCTGCAGCAGAAAAATCTACTCTGTCACCACAAACCATGGTTTTTAATTGTTTTCCTTTAAGCGAACAAGACAAGTATGGCCTTATGTCTAAATACAATTTTTCGCCAAACGAAATAATGTCTGGCATGTTGCCACTGTCAATTGCAAGCAAACATTCATCAATTGTCACATTTTTAACCAAAACAAAAAGACCGCGGTTTTGTTTTTCAAACTCAATTGCCACTTTTTCTAAAAACGAAGTCTTAGATGCTTTGCCACTTTCAAAGGAATCAATATTGTAACAAGTAATAACGCCTTGATATTCGCTTTTCTTGTTCAAAAATTTATCTTCAAGCATCACTTTGTTGTTTTTTTCTTTAATAACAAAACACAAAAGTACGCAAAGCCCCAAAAAACACACCGCTAGCAAGCTAGCCAATATTTTCTTTTTCATAATAAAAAGATATGCATGTATCTTTCGCTTATTGCATATCTTTGTCGTTTTCGTGTAATTTGTTATATAGCTCAATAGCTGTTTTTTCGCCTATTCCAGGGATATTTGCTATGTCATATGGCGTGGCAGAATATAAATTATCTAGCGTCTTAAACTGACGCCACAAACTAGTCTGACGTTTTTTACCAAGCCCTGCAACACTGTCAAATAAGCTCGTCACTTCTTTTTTGTTGCGTACGTTTCTGTGATAGAGAACCGCAAACCTATGCGATTCGTCACGTACACGTTGCAATAACTTTAATGCATTAGATGTCCTTGGCAAACTAATTGGCACGGGAGAAGAAAGTGTATAAATCTCTTCGTCACGCTTAGCTAAACTGATAAGTGGAATTTGCACATTGTATTTTTCGAGTATTTTGTTTGCAGCGTGCAACTGCCCAAGTCCACCATCAATAAGCAATACATCTGGCTTTTTCTCGAAATTCTCTTTGCCAGAAATCATGTCAGATATTCTTCTGTCTAATGTTTCGTTCATGCAAGCAAAGTCGTTTGCACCATTTACAGTCTTAATTTTAAACTTTCGGTACTCCTTTTTGCAAGGAACTCCGCCTTCAAACACAACCATGCTGGCAACATTGTTCGTGCCAGAGATGTTCGATATATCATAACCTTCAATTCGATAGACTTTGTCAACATTCAAAAGTTCTGCAAGCTCTTTTAGGGCATCTGTTGTCAGCCTTTTGTCACGCTCCATGCGGTCGAGCGAATGCAAAGAATATTCTTCCGCATTTCGTTTAGATGCTTCAACCAAGCTCTTCTTTACGCCCTTTTGTGGAACAAGTATGTGCACTTTTTTGCCAAACTTTTCTTGCAAAAACGACTGCAAAAGTTCGCCTGATTCAATCTCGTGCGAAAGTTCAATCTCGCTTGGAACTTGCGATGCGTTTTCGTAATAACTGGTAAGAAAGCTCAACAAAATCGTTTGATCATCGCCAACTTGTGCCGTTATTGGATAGTTAATTTGACTGATAATTCTGCCACCACGAATAATCATAACATTAATAGCGCCAATATCTTCCGTCTGATAAATTGTGAAGATGTCGATTGAAATGTCGCGATTAAGCGTTGTGATAATTTCTTCGTTAGCCTTTTCGAGCATGCGAATTTGATCACGGTAAATAATCGCTTCTTCAAATTTTCCACTTTCGGCAAAACCATTCATCTTTTGAGTGAGTGCACGGATAACTTCACTGTTGTCACCGTTTAAAAATCGTATTACCGATTGTACTTCTTTGTCGTATTCTTCTTCACTCACCTTTCCAGTGCAAACTGGCAAGCATTCGCCAAGATCACCGTGCAAACATGGTTTTTGTGGCTTTGCCTTCGAAAAATCTTTGTTGCATGTCCTAAGCTTAAACGCCTTTCTAATAACAGCAACCAAACTATTTATTGGCACGCCCGTAACAAATGGACCAAACAATAAATTGCCGTCATTTTTTGGTCGCCTTTCAACAATCAACCTTGGATATTTTTCTTTTATTGTGAGTTTTAAAAATGGGAAGGCTTTGTCATCTTTAAGCAAAATGTTGTATTGTGGCGAATATTGCTTTATTAAGTTTGCTTCAAGCGAGAACGCATTCGATTCACTTGGGGTTAAAATGTAGTCAAAATCGACAATGTTAGCGACTAATGCATATGTCTTTTTTGTTTTTGGCGAATTGTCGAAATAACTTTTAACACGGTTCCTAAGTCTTTTTGCCTTGCCGACATAAATAACTTCACCGACATTATTTTTCATTATATAAACACCGCTAGTCATAGGTAGCGTCGAAAGTTTTGCTAAAATATGTTCGCGTGTTTGTTTATCCATACGCTTATTATACCGTTTTTCAAACAAAATTAAAAGCATATTTAATAAAAACTTCGCTTTCTGCACACACCCCGTCAGCTTGAGCGAAATAAAATCTGGGATAATCTTAAAACTTGCACTGTAGTAACTGTCTGTGCACAGTTTCTGTCATAGATAACATTATTTTCCACACTACTGGTTTGACGCCATAGTTTACGTGTTTTTTAGAAATTCAAAGTAAAAACCGTGAAATATGGCGTCAAACGGTTTTCACGGCAAAATTTTGATATTATAGAAAGAAATAAAAAATTTCCAAGCAGACGTGTACCATACAATTGTTTTCGCGGCAAAACTTTAGTGCAGTACAAAGAAAACAAAAAAAGCCAAGCAGGCGCATACTAATTCGTATGTAACTGTTTGGTTTTTTTTGTTTTTCTGTAGTAATGTGCTGAAATTTTGCCGCGAAAATATGGCGTGAAACTATTCTTCGGCAGCCAATCTCGCCTGCTGATCTGCCACTTGAAGAGCGTTAATCATCTCGTCAAGATCGCCGTTCATAAATTTATCGAGTGTATATAGCGTCAAGTTAATTCTGTGGTCGGTTACGCGGCTTTGTGGGAAGTTATATGTACGTATTTTTTCACTTCTGTCGCCAGTACCAACTTGGCTTTTACGCTTTTCGGCATATTTTTTATCTTCTTGCGATTGATAATAATCATAAAGCTTAGTTTTGAGCCAGTTCATAGCTTTTTCTTTGTTTTTAAGCTGAGAACGTTCGTCTTGGCACGCAACAACAATACCAGTTGGAATATGTGTGATTCTTATTGCTGATTCTGTTTTGTTAACGTGTTGACCGCCCGCACCACCACTTCTATAAATATCAATTTGAAGGTCTTTATCGTTGATTTCAACTTCAACGTTTGTTGCTTCTGGCAAAACAGCAACAGTTGCTGTTGATGTGTGAACTCTGCCTTGGCTTTCGGTTTCTGGAACTCTTTGTACGCGGTGTACGCCACTTTCAAACTTAAACTTCGAGTAAGCTCCTTTACCTTTAATCATAAAGCTAACTTCCTTAACGCCGCCAGCTTCTGTGTAGTTGCCGTCCAAATCTTCAACTTGAAACTTATGTGCTTGCGAATATAATGTATACATTCTTTTAAGTTCGCTACCAAAAAGCCCTGCTTCATCACCACCAGCACCAGCACGAATTTCGATAATAACGTTTTTATCATCATTTTCGTCTTTTGGTAAAAGCAATACCTTTAATTCTTCGATACATTGCTTTGTCTTTTCGTATGCATTTTCACGCTCTTCTTTAAGCATATCAATCATATCGCGGTCGGTTTCTGTTTTAAGCATTTCGTCAGCATCTGTTATGTCGCGTTCTGCCTTTTCATACTCTTCGTACTTGTCGATAATTGGAGCAATTTCTGAATGCTCTTTTGCAATATGTTGCCATTGTTTTGTATCTGAAATAACTTCTGGGTCAGCAAGCTTTTGTGTTAAATCTTGAAATTTCTCTTTTAATGCTTTTAATTTTTCAATCATTATTTTGTTCTCCTTGCTTTTATTATTCTTTGTATTTTTGCATAATCTTTTATTATTTCTACTTCATAGTTATCTGAAAACATAGACTTTACTTGCTTAGCCTGGTCATAGCCCACTTCGAAAAAGGCATAGCCGTCTACATTTAGATATGTATCCATTTCGCGGGTCAATCTTTTATAAAAATCTAAGCCACTTTCACCGCCGTCTAGCGCCAAATGCGGTTCATAGTCACGAACGTCACTATCGAGCCCTGCAATATCTTTGCTTCTTATGTATGGCGGGTTCGAAATAATAATGTCAAACTTTTGACCTTTTAATGCAGAATATAAGTCACTTTGTAAAAATTCAATGTCAGTTGCGTTGTTTTTTGCATTTTCTTTTGCCACAGCAAGAGCTGCGCTAGAAATGTCAACAGCAACGACTTTTGCGTTTATATTTTTTTTCACGCTTATTGCTATTGCCCCACTACCTGTTCCTATATCAACAATTTTATGCCATGGTCTTGCAACTTTCAAAACTTCTTCGACAAGCAATTCCGTTTCTGACCTTGGGATAAGGCAGTTTTGGTTAACCTTGAAAGTTAAACCGAAAAATTCACTTTTGCCCACTATATAGTCAAGTGGCATATGCTTTTTGCGTTTTTGCAAATTGGCAATAATCTTTTTATAATCTTCTTCGCCAATCTCGCCAAGCATTTTCACTTCGCCAAACTTAACATTAAGCGTTTCACTAATAAGCCAAAGTGTTTCACTTTCTTCTGTTATTTTTTCTTTTGCTAGTTCGCTTTTTACAATTTTTATTACATCACTAATTTTCATAACTAAAAATAAAAAATGTGCAGACAAATATTATCCACACATTAAAAAGTGCAAGAATAATCTTGCACATAAAAAATTTTGCTACTTACCGTAACGTTTATTAAACTTCTCTACTCTTCCGCCAGCATCAACAATCTTTTGAGTACCAGTAAAGAAAGGATGGCATTTGCTGCAAATATCAACCTTAATTTCATCGCCTTTTTTTGTAGATCCTGTTTTGAATGTTTCACCACAAGCACATTTAACAGTTACTTCATGGTAATCTGGATGTATATCGTTTCTCATTTCTCGTTCCTCCGATTTCTTAGCAAGTTGCATTGTACTACATTATTTGTTGTCTGTCAAGTAAAACCATAAAAAGTACATAATTTTATTTTTTTAGCAGATATTAACTATAAGGAGTTATTATGATGGCAGTATATTATGTATCTATCCCAAAGCAAGAAGTGTATTTCCCCGCCCCAGAATTTTCGACTAACGACACTTATGTCTTTGTCGCCCCAGAGCTTAATGATTAAAAAAGCCACTACAAACGTAGTGGTTTTTTGTTTTTATTTTTTCACGATTAATCCAACTGTTACAAGCTCGCCATTGACATCGTGTTGTTTTACATCGCCTTGCGGTTCTGCTTTATTCACGCTATCTGCTAGTGTACCTTGCATGATTTCACTCGCATATTTTTCAATTGTTTCAGCTGTTTTTTCGTCTGCGCTATATGTTATATCAATGTGGTCTGTTACTTCAAACCCAGCGTCTTTTCTTTGGTTTTGAATTTTTGAAATAAGTTCACGAACCAAACCTTTTTGAATAAGTTCTGGAGTAAGCGTTGTGTTCAAGATAACTGTTATACCATTGTTTGTATCTGCAACATAGCCTTCTTTGCTCTTTGGAGTAATGAGTAAGTCGTCTTTTGCAAGTTCAACTATAGCACCATTTACATCAAATGAATATGTCTTTCCACTATTGACAAGGTCAACAACCTTTGTTGCATCACACGACAACAAATGATTTTTTATTGCACCAATTTTTGAGCCATATTTTGGGCCAAGTGTCTTTAGTTGTGGTTTTAATTCATAACTGATATATTCACCAGCATTAGAAATAAATTCAACATTTTCAACTCTTAACTCGTCTTCGATATAACCAATCAATTCATCTGTTAAAAGCAAATCTCTGTTTGCAGCTATAATCAATGAAGAAAGTGGTTGACGGTTCTTTATACCACTTAAGTTTCTTGCAACACGACCAAGAACAACAACTTCCAAAACATTTTCCATGCCGGTGTTTAATTTTTCGTCAATCAATTTTTCGTCACATTTTGGGAACGAGCAAAGATGAACAGAAATAGGTGCATTTTTATCTACACTTTTAACAAGATTTTGATAAATTTCGTCTGCAAGTGCTGGGACGAAAGGTGCAATAACTTTTGAAAGTCCAACCAAGCAATAATAAAGTGTTGTAAATGCGGCTGTTTTATCTGCATTCTCACCACTAGACCAAAATCTTTCGCGACTTCTTCTTACATACCAGTTCGAAAGATTATCGACAAACACATTGATTGCTTTTGCTGGTTCTGTTGAAACATAATTAGACAAGTTTTCATCCACAGTTTTAACAAGTTTGTTAAATTCAGAGATTATCCATTTATCCATGTTTGAAAGTTGGCAATCATAAATGCTTGATTTTGAACCATCAAAATTGTCGATATTGGCATACAAACAGAAGAAATAATACGTGTTCCAAAGTGTACCCATAAACTTGCGTTGAAACTCTTCAAGTGTTTGTGTTTTGAAGCTTGTACCAAGCCATGGATTGTTTGCTGTGTAGAAATACCAACGAACAGCATCTGAACCTTGTTTATTAAAAATATCCCAAGGCGCAACAACGTTACCAATGCTCTTACTCATTTTTTTGCCATGTTCGTCATTAACAAGACCAAGTGGTAATACGCGTTTGTATGGAGCTTTGCCAAATAGCAAAGTATTAACTGCCAAAAGCGAATAGAACCAACCACGCGTCTGATCCATACCTTCGCTAATAAACTCTGCTGGAAATGCTTTTTTAAACTTTTCTTTATTTTCAAATGGATAATGTAGTTCGGCAAATGGCATAGAACCACTATCGTACCAACAGTCAAGAACTTCTGGTACGCGATGCATTTTTCCACCGCATTTCTCACATTTTATTTCTAGTTTATCTACAAATGGCTTGTGCAAATCAATTTCTGCATTTGCATCAAGACCTGCTAATTCTTTAAGCTCTTTTACACTGCCAATTGCATGCACATGACCGCAGTCTGCACAAACCCAGAAAGGAAGTGGTGTGCCCCAATAACGATTTCTACCTATATCCCAATCAATAAGTCCGCGCAAAAAACCACCCATTCTACCTTCGCCAATAGTTTCTGGACGCCAGTCAACGCCTTCGTTATTTTTGATCAATTGATCTTTCATTTTTGTTGTGGCAACAAACCAGCTTGTTCTTGCATAATAAATTAGTGGAGTACCACATCTCCAACAATGTGGATAGCTATGTGTAAACATTTGGTCTTTTAAAAGTTTATTTTGTTTTTTAAGCATATCAATAATGATTGGATCTGCTTTTTTTACAAACAAACCAGCGAGCTCGCCGCATTCTTTTGGTAAACAGCCCTTGCTATCTACCAATTGAACAAATGGAAGATTATATTTTTTACCAACTTTGCTATCGTCTTCACCAAAAGCAGGAGCAATATGAACAATACCAGTACCATCTGTAAGTGTTACATAGTCATCATTAACAACATACCAAGCACTATCTTTGTATTGATCTTTAACAAAATCGAATAATGGTTCATATTTTGTATATTCGTAATCTTTGCCAAGTTTTTCGTCTATTAGTTCATATTCACCTTCAGCAAAAAGTGAACTTATAAGTGCAGATGCTAAAATGTATTTTTCATCGCCCACTTTGATTTTAGAATATTTTTCTTTTGCATTCATACAAAGTGCAACGTTGCTTGGAAGAGTCCAAGGTGTTGTTGTCCACGCAAGAAAATATGTGTTATCTTCACCCACAACTTTGAATTTTACATAGACTGTTTTTTCTTTAACGTCTTTATAGCCTTGTGCAACTTCTTGGCTCGAAAGGCTTGTTGAACATCTTGGGCAATAAGGTACAATTCTGTAACCTTGGTAGATTAAACCCTTTTTGTATAATTCTGCTAAACTCCACCATACTGATTCGATATAATTATTGTCGTATGTTATGTAAGCATGTGTGTTATCGACGGTGTAACCCATACGTTTACTAAACTTTTCCCACATGTCTTTGTATAGCCAAACATTTTGCTTACATTTTTCGATAAATGGTTCTACGCCAAACTTTTCGATATCTTCTTTGCCAGTAGACCCAATTTGCTTTTCGACCTCAAGTTCAACTGGAAGACCGTGAGTATCCCACCCACCTTGGCGGAACACATTATACCCTTTCATAGTATTAAATCTTAAATACAAGTCCTTGATTGTTCTTGTTAAAACGTGACCAATGTGTGGCTTCCCATTTGCTGTTGGTGGACCTTCGAAAAACGAAAACGTCTTACCATTTTTGTTTTGTTCGATCATCTTTTCGAGAATCTTGTTTTGTTTCCAAAATTCAACCATTTTTTCTTCTCTTTTAACAAAATCAAGAGAGCTATCAACCTTATTATACATAAACTTTTCCTCCAATAAAAAATTCAGCGTGTTATAAGAAACACACTGAATATGTTTACCACTTATAACAGCTTGCGACCAACATCGCAACACCTCTGTAACGGGAAGTCCCCGTGATGCTTACTGCCCTTTCAGCACCCCACATCGGCAAGTGATACTTTCTAACCTTCTGCTTAACCCTTTTCACCAACCAGGGCTTCTCTAAAAGCTTATTGCTAGCAGCGTGTCTTACCTTTAGCGTGTTTGTTTAGATTGATAGTTAAAGTGTAGCATCGCCTTTTTATTTTGTCAAGAATTTTTAAAACATTTGCATATCTCAACAATATTCCCCGCACCAAGAATTAAAATCACATCGCGGCTGTTGACTTTTGCTTGCAAGTATCTATAAATTTCATCAAAACTTTCAAAGTATTTTCCTTTTGTTCCAACCAAATCTTCGCTTAGTTTTTTACTCGTTATTCCTGATATTGGCAGTTCCCTTGCAGGGTAAATTGGATACAAAATAGTTTCTTTTGCACCAATAAAACAATTGCAAAACTCAGCATAAAGCGCCTGAGTACGCGAATAAGTGTGTGGTTGAAACACAACATAAATATCGCCATCGAAAATACCCTTTGCCGTTTCTATGCTCGCTTTTATTTCGCTTGGGTGATGCGCATAATCATGAATAACATGTGCGCCGCAAAGTTCACCCACCTTTTGAAAACGCCTATCTACCCCGCTAAACTCTAAAAGACTTTGCTTTATTACATCTTTATCAATATTTTCTTTTATGCTCACACAAATGCTGGCTAATGCATTATAGATATTGTGCCTGCCATACACGCCAAGCTCAAAAGATTCATAAAATTCACCTAAATAATAGCAGTCAAACTTGTATTTTTTGTTTGGCAATTGAACTATGTTTCTAGCAACTACATCTGCATTATTTTTAGCGCCATAGCTAATTATTTTACATTTTGCTTTAATTTTGGTGCAATTATCGTCATCATTATTTAGCACTACATATCCATTTTCACGCGTGTTGTTTGCAAATTGATTGAATGACGAAAACAGATGCATCATGTTTTTAAAGTAATCTGTATGGTCTTTTTGAATATTCAAAATAATTGCATAGTTATTCGTCAGTGACAAAAAGCTGTCGACATACTCGCACGCTTCGGTAATAAAATATTTATCGCCGCCCGCGCGGACATTACCACCGATTTTATCATACTCGCCGCCAATATGAATGCTTGGGTTTAGTCCAGCATTTAAAAATATATCAGAAAGTATACCTGTTGTTGTCGTTTTTCCATGCGTACCAGCCACACTTATTACACAATTATAATCGCTAGAAATTAGTCCCAAAAGTTCCGCCCTTGTGATGATTTTTATGCCAAGTTTTTTTGCTTGCAAAATCTCTGGGTTATCTTCGTGCACAGCAGCAGAAAACACCACTAGATCGATGTCTGGTGTTATGTTTTTCTCGTTATGACCGATATAGACTTTTATTCCAATACATTCTAATCTTTTTGTGACTTCACTCTCTTTACAGTCGCTTCCGCTGACTTTGTAATGTTTTTTCGCTAGCATTGTTGCCAAAGCAGACAGACTGATGCCGCCTATACCAACAATGTGTATACGCTTACCAAATTTTCCTATCATAATGTATTTTATGATTGTTTTTGTGGTTTAGTACATTTTTGCAACAAAAAAGGAACACCAAATTTGGTGCTCCCTATTAACCGCATAATATCCGAGTAGAAATTACTCTTGATCTTGTTTCTTTTTAGCTTCTTCAAAAGCCTTTAATACAAGGTCGCGGATTTGTTCCCTAGTTTCTGTGTTCAATGGATGAACAATATCCTTGAATTCTCCATCTGGGGTTTTTCTGCTTGGCATTGACATAAAGTAACCATCATTACCTTCGATAATTTTGATGTCGTGAACAACAAAGCAATCATCGATTGTAATAGATGCACTAGCTTTTACTTTGCTAGTATCGTTCTTTACAATGCGTACTCTTACGTCTGTAATTTTCATGTTCTACTCCTCTTTTATAATCGGTCTATTTCCTAGACTAGTTTTATTGTATACTAATCACCGTTAAAACGCAACTATTTTTAATCGTTTTGTTAATTATTTGCCTTTAACTCTAACGAAAACCTTTTTACCTTTGCGCACAACTATTGGCTTGTCTGCTTTGATAGTTGCTGCAAAATCATCGACTTTGTTGCCATCAATAAATATTCCGCCCTGAGAAATCAAACGTCTTGCTTCGCTACGCGATTCTGTGATTTTTAAATCTGCTAAAAGTTCACAAACATTAATGCCTTCTGCAAGTTTTTTTGCATCGTATTCAAGTTCGTTCATGTTTTGGCTTTCGCCTTTGCCACTAAATATTTCTTCTGCTGTCTTTTGTGCTTCAATGGCTTTTTCTTCACCATGAACGAGTTTTGTAATCTCGAAACTCATAATCTTTTTTGCTGCAATTATATCTTTTTTGCAAAGCTCACGAATTTCATCCATTGGTTTATCAGAAAACCATCTGAGTAATGTTTCAACGTCTTTGTCGCCAACATTCATAAAGTATTGGTAAAAATCATAAACACTAACTTTACCAGAATCTACCCACAAAGCTCCGCCAGCCGTCTTTCCCATTTTTTCACCTTTGCTATTAAGTAAAAGTGGCGTGGTCATTGCTTGAACAATATGACCAGATTTTTTACGAATTAAATCAGCGCCCGCTACCATGTTGCCCCATTGGTCACTGCCACCAATTTGAAGCATGCAACCATATGTGTTGTGCAAGTATTCAAAATCGTAAGATTGAATTGGCATATAGCCCATTTCCAAAAATGTTAGACCGCCAGTTGCAAGTCTTTTTTTGTATGCTTCAGCTGCGAGCATAACGTTGACATTAAAATGTGTTCCAACGTCACGCAAGAAATCAACATACGAGTAATTTTTCATCCAATCATTGTTATTCAAAATAATTGCAGGGTTATCTCCATCTGTTACAATAAACTTTTTTGCAAACCTGGCAATTGCTTTTAGGTTATCTTCTACCGTTTCTTTTGAAATCATTGTGCGCATATCTTGCCTGCCGCTAGGGTCGCCAATTTGAGCTGTTGCCCCACCTATAACAAGAATGCCCTTGTGCCCAGCATCTTGCAAATATCTAAACGCTCTAAGTGAACAAAGGTGACCTATGTGTAGAGCATTTGCTGTTGGATCGATTCCAAGATAAAATGTTACAGGTTCCCCGTTCAAGATTTTTTTAAGTTCTTCTTTGTTAGTTGTTTGATATAAAAGCCCACGTTCTTCTAAAAAATCAAACAAGTCCTGTCCATGTATTTTCATTTTCTTTCTCCTTTTAATACACTCAATTTTACAATATTTGAATAAAATGTCAAGTTTTATTTTACTTTTTACACGCGTTTTTATATAATAAATATATAAATAAACTTTCGGAGGTTATTATGGGCTTTTTTAAAACAAATCTATTAAAGTCAATTGAATGGACAGATCCATCTAAAAATACAATGGTATACAAATACCCAATGGACGGCAGGCAAATCATGTATGGTTCAAAACTCACAGTTCGCGAATCGCAAGTTGCTATCTTTTTAAACAAAGGTCAAATTGCAGATATTTTTGGACCTGGCATCTACACACTTAGAACATCTAACTTACCTATCTTAACTCAACTGTTGTCTTTACCATATGGGTTTAAATCTCCATTCTATGCAGATGTGTTCTTTGTTAACACAAAACAATTCACAAACCAAAAATGGGGCACAAGCAACCCTATCACCATGCGCGATAATGAATTTGGTACAATTCGTATCCGCGGTTATGGTACATATTCGTTTAAAGTTGATAATCCTGAAACCTTCTTAAAAGAACTCTTTGGTACTAATTCAACTTTTGAAACAGAAGACATTTCTTCTTACTTAAAGAGCATTTTAGTTTCTTCTATTTCAGACTCAATTGCAGAATCTAAAATCAGTGCACTCGACATTGCAAGTAACCTTACAGAATTTTCTACTATCGTTTCTCAAAACGTTAGCACAACATTTGAAGAACTTGGCTTAAAACTTTCAAAACTTGTTATTGAAAACATTTCGTTCCCAGAAGCTGTTGAAAAAGCTATCGATACACGCACAAGCATGGGCGTTATGAGTGACCAAATGGATACATACATCAAATATCAATCTGCAAATGCTATTACAGAAGCTGCTAAAAATCAAGGTGGTAGTGGCTTAGCAGGTATTGGTGCACAAATTGGCGTTGGTGCTCAAATTGCAGATACTATGAGAGATGCATTAACCAAAAAAGAGCCAGAAGGTGTTTTCTGTCCAGAATGTGGTGCAAAAAATAAAAAGAACGCTAAGTTCTGCAGCGAATGCGGCAAGAAAATGGCAACTGCAAGTGGCAACTGCCCAAATTGTGGCGCTAAGATTGCAAAAGGTGCTAAGTTCTGCAGCGAATGCGGTCAAAAAATATAACAAACAAAAAAACTAGGTTTTCACCTAGTTTTTTTATTGCCTAAATTTCTACAAACCAAATAAGTTCATCAAAAAATAAATATCTTTCCTTGCCAAGAATGCGACACAAGTATCTTGTTCCCTTTCCGCCACCACGAGTACTGGCGGCCTTTCTTATATCTAACACTCTGTCTATATTAAATATTCTTCCATCTTCCCAATAGATTTTTTCTGGCAACACTTTGCCTTCTTTTTTCATTAGCGCTAAGACAGTTATATCCTTTCGCAAACCTACTCCTTTATTTTTGGATTGATTATGTGGTCTTCTTTAATATTGAGCATCTTCATATGCTCATCACTAAGTATCACACCGCGTTGCAAAATGTTCCTACCAAACCTTCGACGCAAGTTCTCGACAGTTTCTTCTAGCGTTTCTTTTTTATCTACCTTTTGCGACTCGCCAAAAGTCAACTGCTCACTTTCTACAAACTCACTAACAGCAAGCCCCAAACCACGCACCAAACTGCCGTTCCAATCAAAATGTTGTCTAAAAAGTTTCATTCCATATTTTGCAAACTCGCTACTAGACTTTGTCGGCGGGATCATTTTGCACATACGCGTCTTATATTCTAAATTATTGTACATAATCGTCAAACTTATACTTCTTGCCTTTTTAAAACCATAGTCCATCATGCGCGCAGCAATAGATTCTGCCAGCAATAACAACAGTGACTCAACTTCTTGTTCACTTTTAAGATCCTTGTAATAAGTAACGCTATTGCCGACCGATTTTATTTCCGCTTGGTCTTCGTATTTTCGAACTTCGCCATAGTCGTTGCCGCAAGCATAATCGTATATCATTTCACCAGGCTTACCAAGCTTTTTTATGATTATGTTTTTGTCATAGTTTGCCAGGTCGCCAATTGTTTTTATTGCTAGCATATTTAGCTTTTCTTTTGTATGCTTGCCGACATACAAAAGGTCTTCGACTGGTAATGGCCAAACAAGCTCTTTGTAATTATCTTCACTAATAATGCTAACAGCATCTGGCTTTTTAAGGTCACTGCCAAGCTTGGCAAAAACCTTGTTAAAGCTAACACCTATCGAAACCGTTAGACCTACCTCTTTCTTTACGCGTATTCTGATTTCATTTGCAATTTTTTCTGCCTGATCATAGGATTTTGCAATACCAGTTAGGTCTATCCATGCTTCATCAATACCAAAAGACTCTACCCTGTCGGAATATTCGGCATATATTTTTTTTACCACGCGAGAATACTTGAGATAAACGTCATGGCGTGCAAGAACACACTTTAGGTTGGGGCAAAGTTCACGCGCTTTAAATAGCACCATGCCCGTTGTAACACCCGCCTTTTTTGCTATCATGTTTTTTGCAAGAACAATACCATGCCTGTCTTCTGTTCGGCCGCAAACAACCACAGGAAACCCCTCGAGTGTGGGGTCGAGCAAACATTCTACCGTTGCGTAGAAATTATTAAGGTCAGAATGCAGAATAATTCTCATGCATTTATTATAGACATAAAGTGTTATTCTTTCAAAATAATTTGTTAAAAAATTGAAAACTTGTTAAAAATGTTTTACCTAATACTTTTAATTTGTTATAATCAATGTATATGGAGGACTCTATATGGAAAAATATAAAGCCAATTCTTTTGATAAAAATTATGCCATGGCGTGGAGCCAAAACGAAGGTGGTTTTTCTTCTCAAGTTGCAACAAACTTGTTGAGATTGCGTGAAAAAGGCAAAATCAATTTCAACTCTTGCCTAGATATTCTTTGCGGTACTGGTGAATTTATCAGATTGCTTAAGAAAAATGGCGTTACTGTTGAAGCAACAGAAGTCGCTCAAAGTATGATTGACGTTGCAAAAGAAAACTTGCCAGATGTTAAGTTCCACTTAACTCCAAACACTCAAGACTTTAACTTTAAAGGCAAATACGACCTTATCACTTGCAATCACGACTGCGTTAATCTTATGGAAAAGTTTGCTGATTGGAAAAGCTTTTTCGAAAACGCATATGCTCACCTTAATAAGGGTGGCACCTTAACATTTGACTTCTACACAAAAAAGAAGCTTCAAGATTGGGTTGAAGTAAGGCACGAAGAATCTGCTACCATGGACTATATCAAAGATATAAAACCAGGTATGGACAACAAGTGTATTATGAAGGAAATTTATTTTATCAAAGAAAAAGGCGAATTATATAAAAAGACTTTCGATATCTTAGTTGAATCATATTTTGAAAATGAAGAAATTTTTGCCGCACTTAAAGGTGCAAAATTTAAAGAAATTGTTGCAACAGATATCGAATTTAATCCACTTTCTGCAAGTGAACTTGAAAATAGAAACAGAATTCACATTTTAGCAAAAAAGTAATATAAAAAAATTAAGCAGGGCTTATCCCCTGCTTTTTATTTACTCTTATTTTCTCTTTTTTCTTTAATTAAAATAAATGTCAACCCGCCACATGCAATTATCAAAATAGCGGTAAACACAGCCGCACCAACACTAACCGTATTTGCGTCAGCACGCATAACAAACATTGTGCCACCATCAACCCTGCAAGAAACATTTTTTATGTCTGTATATTCGACAAGTACTTCTTCTATTTCGAACTTAACTTGTTGCATAGAGTCTTTTGGAATATTCACAAGTCCGCTTTGAACAGTTCTGACGTTTTCGCCGTTTTTATCTGCAATGTCGATATATAAAATAACTGTTCTTGCTCTTTTTGTTGTGTTTCGTATTGTTCCAACAAGAAGCACCATATCATCATCTTCTTTGCGTTCTATGTGCATTGCTTCCGAAATTACAACTTTGTCGCGGTCTTCGACGGGTTCAACACGCAAAACAACTTCAAAAGCAACAATCAAAACTAGCGACAATATAATTGTCACCAAACATAAACCAAACCACGGATTGTTTTTTGCTTCTTTCATATTTTTATCTTATCGTTCCAAAATCTTAATTGTTTAATCTGGCGGAGAGTGGCGGATTCGAACCGCCGGTTGCTTTTGGCAACACACCCTTTCCAGGGGTGCACCTTAAACCGCTCGGACAACTCTCCCTTTGCCTAGTATATAAAAATTTTTATATTTTTGCAATAAATAATACAATTTTGTTTTGTTTTTAATCAAAAAGAGCTTTGCTGCTCTTTTCTTTACATTTGTTCTTCATTAATATCGTGCAATTTCTTTTGCAATTCGTGCACCAAACCACGGTAAATACCAGTTGTTATAGACATAGTTTTCATTCTCGAATAACTTAACATTTCTGTAACTGGTGTGTACCAAGAAGCATTGTTTACGCTCCTTATTGCCACATCACGAACTTCTGCGAACTTCGAAGAATCTTTCCACATAAATATTTCTTTTTTAAGTTGCGCCATGCGGAGCCTAAATGACTCGTTCTTTTCTTGTTCTTCTTGTGCACGCTTTTCAGTGCACTTCAACGCTTGAATCTCAAACTTCTCGCGTTGACGTTCTGTTAACCCGCGGAGCGCGTTAAGTGCATGCTTGTAATAAATTTCTTCTGTTTTGCAATTACTCATCTTAACGTTAAGTAACTTTTCGATTGCATCTGGTGACTTTATCGGCTTGGTGTCGTCTTTTCTAAGTGGTTTAATCACAGTTTTTGGGAGCCCCTTAAAAAAATCTTCCACACGTGGATTATATTTTTCAATACGCTCGTCTTGTTCAATTAATAAATCGCCATTTTTCACCAATAGTTTTCTTGTTTGTGATAAACGCGACTCGTGCAAACCTTTGTATCCAAGTTTTTTTAAATCTTTAACTTGTTGTTTTTTTTCTGCAATTATTTCTTTTTTAGCCTTAGACTTTTTGAGCAATTTTAATTCTAATTTTTGCTCTAATAATAGTTTCTTAAAATCTGATTTTTGCTCTTTCTCTCTTTTTGCATACAAGATTTTTAAAATTTTGTTGAGCTCAGCAATGTTGTTTTTATATTCGTCTGTTGGTTTAATTAAAAGATTGTCTAAATCGTACTCATTAATATGCGTTTTATAACTACTTAGATATTCAAACAAAGATGTACTTCTTGCACACCTAATTAAAAAATGGTCGAGTCTGCCATCGTTATTCTTATAAAATTCACTTATTTCTTTTGTAACTATATTTTTCTTTTTAATAACCATCGCGAAGATTATTGTATCACATTTGCATTAAAAACACAATACGCAGGCATAAAAAAAATGGAGCTATGCCCCATTTTTATTTGTTATTCACCAAAAAATCTTTTGATTTCAATCTCAGCAGATTCGGCAGAGTCTGATGCATGAACAATATTTTCGCCGTTTTCAAATGTAGAATAATCTGCTCTTATTGTTCCTGGCATTGCTTGGCAAGAATCTGTTGCACCAACAATTTGTCTAATGCCTGCAACAGCATTAAATCCTTCGACAATCATAGCAACAACATTGCCACGAGTCATAAATGCTTCAATCCTTGGGAAGAAAGGTTTTTCTACAAGGTGTGCATAGTGCTCTCTAACAATTTTGCTATCAAGTTTCATCATTTTTAGTGCGGTGATTTTGTAACCTTTTTGTTCAATTCTTTTTATTACTTCGCCAATGAGCCCTTTCTCTACCCCATCTGGCTTAACCATTACATATGTTCTTTCCATAAGTTTTCTCCTTGAAATAATAGTAACACAAACTAACAAAGTTTTGCAAATATAAAAAGCCCCTAAAGGCAAACTCTTTTGGAACTAGCAGAATAAAAAAGAAAGAAACAAATCATTTTTCTTTCTTAACATAATTTAAACTATATTGCTTTCTTATAATAACACTATATTTTGTTGTTTCAAAACTAATTAATTTCATCAACATTTCCAATTTTGATGATGTCATTGTTTTGTCTATTAACAATAACACAAGAATTGTTATCTATTGTCAAAATCTTTAAGTTTTTCATTTGAGCTAATCTAGTCAATTCTTTTAAATAACTTTTATTTTTTTGAGAATGTACATCGACAATGTAGTTCCCTTTAATTAAACCGAAACCATTATAATAAGATGAACAGTCATAAAAATTGTTAACCTTAGGAATTTGATATAACTCAAATTGCAAAACACTACCGGCACTTTCACCAATTATGTTGCCATTATAGTTTGTAAAAAATTCCAAAACCCCAAGTCTAATTGCTAAAGTCATGAACATTTCTGGATTTCCACCAGGTATAAACACGTAATTGTTTTTATCTAAAATATCTTTAACTTCATCTTTTTTGACTAAATATGGATTAATAATTTTTATATTTTCTCTATCAAAACCTAATAAACCCAATTGTGAAAAATATTTCTCAAAATGCTTCCCACCGGCACAAAAGAAATCATTTTTTACATCGTCCAAATCTGATTCACTTGCAAAAATCCAAGGGAAAACTGCGATTTTATCATTTTTCAAATACTGCCTACAAATTTTTAAATTTGAATCACTAACATCGCTAATTTTACTAAATAAAAAGCTATACATACAAATTACCTCTAACCGTATTTATTATAACACATTGCAATCATATATCAAAATAATAGAAATATGTTATTAGAAAAACATTCACGGAAACTTTTACATCAACTAAATATGGAAAAATTAAAATATCAATAAAAGATAAGAATTTAACTTTATTATCTAATTTACACAAGGCATAGAAAAAGAGCATACTCTAGGAAACACCTAAAATATGCTCTTTATTTCTTAGAAAATACTGCTAGTTTCAAATAACACTGACTAAGAGTTTTTTATTTTTTCTGTTTTTTTGAAAGGTATGTTTTCTTCTCTAAATAATCTAGTTCTTCTTATGCATAATTGAACGAGCATCCAAATGCCAGCAAGGCCGACAATTGTATAGATAATTCTTGCAAAGACAGATGCTCCAAATATCCATGTAACTAAATTAAAAGAAAATACGCCAACTAAAAACCAGTTTAAGCAACCAACAATCATAATGCTGAGTGCCACGATATTTGCTATTACCATACATTCTTCTCCTTGTTATTAGTATGGCTCTTTTATCTAAAAATATTCGCTAAAAATTTTACACAAAAAAAATAGACCAAATGGTCTATTAAACTGCTGGATAAATTGTGTTAAGGATTAAGAAGATTACACACAAAACAACAAGAATAGAAGCTGCCCAAACAGTTAATTTTTTAATCTTACCTTGAAGCGAGCTACCCTTGTTTTTGTTATAGAATGTATCCATTTGGCCAGTGATTGCATCTACACCATTTTCATTACCTTTTTGCATTAAAACAGCAATGATCATGAAGATGGATAAAAGGCTAATAACAACACAAAGAACTATCTTTATGATTGGAAATGAATTGGCAATCCAAGGAGCAACAGCTTCGTCACTACAAATTAAATTATACATAATATCCTCCGAAAAGTAGATTGATTATATCATACGCCTAATTAATTTTCAAGCAATTATGACAAGAAATATAAGATTAATAATACAATAGCCGCGATAAAAAAGAGAATAATAATCATTTTGCCGAAACTTTTGCTGATTGTGTACTTTTTATTTGTTGCGCCATCAAGCACCATCATAAAAAGAAACAAGACAAACAATGCAACATAGAGAACAGTCAAACTTTTCTCTTTTTGTGTTTGTGTTAACAATAATTGCATCGTTTGTAACAAATTTATCACACTATTTTCCTCTCTTGTATTCTATCACACGCACAAAATTCTGTCAATATTAAAAGAGTGGCTTGCCAGTCATTTCGGCAGGAATTTTCTCGCCCATCATCTTTAAAAGTGTTGGTGCAATATCAATAAGCGAACCGTCTAAGTCTTTTCTGCCATTTAAAAATCTTTCGCCAATCAATACTACTGGAACTTTTGCTTTTGTATGTGTTGTGCATGGTGAACCGTCTGGATATTCCATTATATCGGCATTACCATGGTCTGCTGTTAAAATTATTTCACCATTCTTGCTAAGCAACTTTTTAACAACCTTTTCTACGCAATCATTAACAACTTTTATTGCAATTCTTGTTGCTTGTTTGTTGCCAGAATGGCCAACCATATCTGGATTTGCAAAGTTGATAACAATGCAATCGTACTCATCTTTATCAATTGCTTCAACAGCTTTTTCGGCAATTTCATATGCTCCCATCTCTGGTTTTACATCATATTTAGGAAGTTTTGTAGAATTTATCAAAATTCTATCTTCATTTGGGAATGGTTCTATTCTGCTAGCATTAAATGCAAAAGTAATGTATGCAAACTTTTCCGTTTCTGCTATCTTTAATTGTTTGTAACCGCGATTACTCAAAACTTCTGACAAAATGTTATTTATCTCCACATTTGGAAACGCAACAATTGTACCTTTTAAGTTTTCGTCATAGTTGGTCATTGTGACAAGAGTTAAGTGAAGTTTCTTTGAATATTCAATGTCTGAATAGTCAGAAAGAACTCTGGCAAGTTGCCTTTCCCTATCTGCGCGGTAGTTATAGATAATTACACTATCGTATGGATTAATAACACCAACAGGTTTACCACCAGCAACTTTTATTATAGGTTTAATAAATTCGTCAGTTTCACCGTTTGCATAGGCACTGTCGATACCCTTTTTTAGGTCTTCGAACTCAAAACCTTTGCCATTTACCATACAATCATATGCTTTTTCAACGCGGTCCCAATTGTTATCGCGATCCAAGGCATACATTCTGCCAATAACATCAACAATTTCACCAGTGTGGAACTTGTCTATTTGTTGCTGAACTATATCAAAATATTTTTTTGCACTTTTTATTGGTGCATCTCTGCCGTCTGCAAAAAAGTGGATATACACTTTCTTTATTTTGTGTTTTGCCGCCATTTCAATAAGTTTTAACAAATGGTCAATATGGCTATGCACACCACCATCACTAGGTATGCCAAGCAAGTGCAAAGCTCTGCCTTCGATTTTTGCATTGTCAAAAGCTTGCATAATTGCTGGGTTTGTGTCAAACGAACCATCTTCTATCGAATTATTAATTCTTACAAGTGGCTGATAGTTAATTCTGCCTGTACCAATTGTTAAGTGTCCAATGTCGCTTGTACCAGTTTGCCCCATTGGAAGCCCAACATATTTTTCAGACGCATATATTAGCCCTGAAGTATAATTTTCTCTAAGTTCTCTTATGTAAGGAGTATTTTCTGGCAAAATTCCACTAACTTCCAAGTTGGTTGGCTCGCCAAAACCGTCCATAATAATTATTGCACGTGGTTTATTTGTTTTCATCTCTATCTCCTTGTAGCAATTTCAACATAACTGTTAACATCTAGACTTGCACCACCTATCAAAACACCGTCTACATCATCTAGCTCTAAAATTTCTTTTGCATTGCTTGGTTTTACACTGCCACCATATAGCACTGGTGGTAAGTATTTTAACACATTATGAGCTATTTGTTTTATATAAGCATGGACATTTTTAATATCTTCGATACTTGCAACTTTGCCCGTACCGATTGCCCAAACTGGCTCGTATGCAATTATCAAGTTTTCGCCATTTGCATCGACTCCGTCTAGTGCTGTTTGCAATTGGACTTTTAGCACTTGCTTGTAATTTTCTTTTTGCTCTAATGTTTCACCAATGCACAAAATAACATTCAAGCCACTTTCTATCGCAAGTTTAATCTTTTGGTTAACAAGTTCATCTGTTTCGCCAAAAATCTGCCTACGTTCGCTGTGACCAATAATAACATAATCACAGCCAGCATCTTTTATCATTGCTGGCGAAACTTCACCAGTATATGCACCATGTGATTCTTTGTAACAGTTTTGTGCGCCGACTTTAATCTTAGAATTTTTTAGTACATCTGCCACAGATTTTAAACAAATATTAGTTGGGCAAATAACAAAGTTCTCGTCAATACCAAGTGTCAATGCCTTAACTTTTTTTGCAAAGTCTACTGCTTCACCAATTGTTTTATTCATTTTCCAATTTGCTACAATATATTTTCTCATTTTCCCCTCACAAAAAAGAAAGCGAAATTCTTCGCTTACTTATCTTCTATCATATCAACGCCAGGAAGTGGAGCGCCTTCTAAAAATTTAAGCGTTGCTCCGCCGCCAGTCGAAATGTGTGTAACTTTGTTTGCATAGCCAAGTTCTGTGATAGCTGCAACACTGTCGCCACCGCCAATAACAGACATAGCCTTACTCTTAGCCACAGCCTTAGCTACAGCTTTTGTACCTTTTTGAAAACGTTTAAATTCACAAACGCCCATAGGACCATTCCAAACAATAGTCTTTGCTTTTTTGATTTCTTTTGCAAAAAGTCTGCAAGTTCTCGGACCAATATCAAGCGATTGATAGCCGTCTGGCACACGGTACGCGTCTACTTTTTTGATTTTTGCATCAGGTGCAAACTCTGACCCAGCAATGCAATCAACTGGAAGAACAATTTTAACATTTCGTTTTTCAGCTTCTTCTAGTATCTTTTTAGCAACTTCTATTTTGTCTTTTTCAAATCTCGAAAAACCAAGGTTGCCACCAAGTGCAGCAATAAATGTGTTTGCCATTGCACCACCAATTAAAATGCAATTAGCTTTTGTTAAAAGTTTAGAAATAACACCAATCTTGTCAGAAACTTTTGCCCCACCAAGAATAACTACAAATGGTGGTTCTGGGTTGTTTGCAACTTTGTTAAGTGCAACAAGTTCGCTGCTCATCAAAAAGCCAACAGCAGATGGCAAGTGACAAGCCACACCAGCAGTCGATGCATGTGCTCTATGTGCACAACCAAAAGCATCATCAACATAAACATCTGCAAGCTCTGCGAGGTCAATTGCAAACTTATCATCGTTTTCTTCTTCCTCTTTGTGAAAACGCACATTTTCTAGCATAACAATTTCGCCAGGTTGCATTTCGCTAGTCAATGCCTTAGCACTGTCACCAATAACATCAGCTGCCATTTTAACAGGTTTGCCTAAAAGTTCAGACAATCTTTTTGCAACAGGTGCTAGCGAAAATTTTGGATTAAACATACCTTCTGGACGCCCCAAGTGCGAACAGAGTATGATTTTTGCATTTTGTTTTAATAGATAATTAATTGTTGGAAGAGCGGCACGAATACGAGTGTCATCTGTAATCTTGCCAGTTTCGTCCATAGGAACATTGAAGTCAACCCTAACGAGTACACGTTTGCCGTTAACATCAATGTCTTTAAAAGTCTTTTTGTTCATATGTTTCTCCTCGACGATATAATTTTATCAAAACTTACAGTTTTGTGTCAATTATATGTCGCTGTTAAAATAATTTTTTAACAGCGTTTTTATCTCTTTTGTGTCACTTGCACTATTAACCGCAATCTTTGTTGGTACACTATTTTTCTTACCACGCAAATAAAACGGAATGTGTGAACGCATGAGCAGCGTTACAAGTTTGTCTGGAAAATACTTTAAAAGAGTGTCAATGTGATAAACTATTTGTTCAAAAGTACTCATTTTGAACTCTTTTCCAGTAATCTGGGCAAAAATTTGCGGATTTCCAATTGCACCTCTACCAATCATAACTCCGTCTGCACCAGTTTCATCTTTCATACACAAATAGTCTTCTTTGCTGCAACAATCACCATTTGCAATAACTGGTATTTGGACTGCTTTTTTCACTTCGCGAATAATGTTCATGTCAACTTTACCTGCATAGCCCTGCTTTGCTGTTCTACCATGAACAATTATCGCATCTGCACCAGCCGCTTCGCACATTTTTGCAAACTCAACAGCATTCTTATTATTTTCGTCAAAACCACTACGAAACTTAACAGTGACTGGTTTGTCTGTCGCTCTCTTGCACACTTTTATGATCTCACTTGCAATCTCAGGCGTTTTCATAAGTGCGCTACCTTCATCATTTTTAATAACCTTTGATGCTGGGCACCCCATGTTTATGTTGATTATGTCAAAATTATCAAATACCTTATTTTTAAGTGCTTTTTCAAAGCATTCTGGTTCACTGCCAAAAAGTTGTACCATTATTGGCTTTTCCATCGGTTCGGTTACAAGCAAGTCATATGTCTTTTTGTTTTCATAGCAAAGAGCTTTTGCACTCACCATTTCTGTGCAAACAAGTCCCGCTCCTGCCATTTTACAAAGTTCCCTTAGACCAATATCCGAAAACCCCGCAATTGGTGCAAGCATAACATCGTTTTCCAGTGTCACATTACCTATTTTCATTTTTTTCATGCCATTATTATAATTATTTTGCATGAATTTTGCAATTATTTAGTATAAACAATAAAAAACAATATGGTTTTTAACTAAAACATGCAAATTATGTTAGTTTTTAGATAATATTATGCATTTTTGTTTTAAATTTTGCGTTTTATATACAAATATAGTATTAATCACAGCTGCCAAACCATAGCAAATAATAGTCGCAATCTCTGCACCAAAAATATTAAAATTAACATTTTGAACTAACAATACATTTGTTACTAGTTTAATTACCCCGCCAACCAAAAGTGAAATCACTGGCAATTTATGTTTACCCATACCGTTTAATATTCCCGTTGTTATTTGAGCAACAGAAAGGTAGCATACGCTGATACTTGCAAGTCTTAATAGTCTGCAAGACAAATCAAAGTCATTGCTATTTAAGCTTCTTCCAAACAAAATAGAAATAATGGTAGGCGCAAAAATAAATATTGCTAAGGCAAAAAATATACTCATGCAAAAAACAAGCAAAAGTGCTTTATTTATTGTTTTGTTAACCTTTAACCTGTCAGTTTCGCATTGGCGACTAATCACTGGTAAAACCGCACTGCTTAGCGATAACGAAAAGACAACTGGCATGTTTACAATTGCACCAACAATACCAGTTTCTATACCAAACATTCTTGTCGCCCTAGTTGCAGAATACCCTGCCATTTTAAGTAAATTAACAATCAACATACTATCTATAAATTGTGACAGTGGTAAAATTAGACTGCCAAGTGTAATTGGCAAAGTGACAGCAAAAATGTTTTTTATCTCACCTTTATGATAGATTTTTTTCAACCTTTGTTTTGGTTCTAGTAAATATCGCACTAAAACATAGAGGCTCGCCACAAATTCACTTATGCTAACACCTATAAGAGCACCAAGTGCACCATACTGCACGCCCCTTGGTAAAAACAGTTTAGCTAGAACAAGCCCAAACACAAGCTTTGTTACTTGCTCTATTAGTCCAGAAACCGCAAGTGGTGTCATGTTTTCTTTTGCTTGGAAATATCCACGAAACGATGCTAAAAATGCCACAAATATAATTGCTGGCGCTATTCCATAATAGCAAATGCTTGCATTTTCGTTACCTTGCACCGCAGCTATTGTTTTAGCAAAAACAACAATGAATACAAAACATATTAAAGAAAAAATTGAAATGGTTTTTAAACATAATCTAAAAATACTTGCCGCTCGCCCATTATTTCCACCAGCATATTGTTGCGACAACATTTTTGCTATTGCCGTTGGAAACGCCGAAGAAGATAATGTTAACAACAACGAATATAATGGAAAAACAAGTTGATAAAGTCCAAGCCCCTCAGTGCCTATTATTTCAGTTAATGGAATGCGATAAAGTGCACCAATAAACTTGCCAATAACTCCGCAAATAGCCAGAATTAATGCGCCTTTAATAAAAGAATTGCGTTTTTCCATATGATTATTATCTGCAAAAAATAAAAAAATAGCAGAAAACTGCTATTTAATATTAATTTGAAATGTAATCTTAGCTCCTTTTAATTTTTCACTCGCTTTTGAATCTAGCCAACACAAAATTGTATATTCTTTTTTATCTGTTCGCTCGGTCACACTTGTCAGCACCACCGTGCTGGCCGACAAATCTTTTGTGCTATTATCCACCTTTTCAAGTGCCACTTTTATATGTTTTCTTTCTTTTTCAGGAACTTCTGCACCGTTTTTTGTTTGAATTGTTACATCACTAACAAAAATCTTATATGCACCGCTCGATGTAACCTTAAATTTGGCGTAATACCCCTCGGAACCCACATTTGATGTAATTGTGCTAGGGATTTCTGTTTTTTCGTCTTCTTCGCCTGTTGCAGGCTTTAATCCAAGCGTCATATTGCTAAGTTTAATTTCATCTATTTCATTATCATCTTCGTTATACACAAAAATAGACGAAGCCTTGCTGATTTTTATACTTTTCACTTCGACAATGTTTTTCTTTTGCAAAAACGCAACAAAAGTACTACCAATAACACTTACAAAAATCGCGCAAAAAATAATGGTAATAGTTGCTGCAAATGATTGTTTTCTCATGTTTGCCATACAACAAGTATTACCACTTAGTTATAAAAAATACATTTATTTACCAATTGCTCTAATATCTTCCGAAAGTTTAAAGCTAATCACAAACCCCACAACGATTACAAGGAATATACTAATCATCACAACAACGCCAATGCTCGACCTAAAAAACGTTACCGTTTGTCCAATAAAAGCGGAGTGCCCAATTCTTTTTCCAAGAACATTGTTATAATTAACAGTTATTGGGTCATCTGTTAGATTGTTAATTCCACGTGTTACATATTGGTATCCATCAACAGTTTCTTGAATTTCTGCAATACGATGAGTTACCACCTTGCCGTCAGATGAGCGGATAAAGGTTATATCCATGCCAACTTTTAATTCGTCTGGAGATTTTATTTTTTTGTCTATAATCGCGTCACCAACCATAAGTTCTGGTTCCATGCTCTGTGTTTGAACAATATAAAATGTGTATCCAAAAAAGTTGTGTCCTTTTGTTGGCGAAACAACAATAATTGTCAAAAATATAAAAACTGGCACAAACAAAATTAGCAGCGCAAATACCCCTATTCTGATTGCAACCTTCTTCTTACGTCTTTTGCGAAGTGCGGTGTATGCAACCATTTCATCATATTCGTCTGCCTGAGTTTTAACCCTGTCACTAATTGTTGTTTTGTCATCTAGTTCCATCAATAGTTAGTATATAGTTATTAAGTTTTAAAGTCAAACAAAAAAGCAACCAAAACGGTTGCCTTTTGCTAAGCTTTTGCACGTTTAACAAGTACAAATGCAAGAACGCTACTAAAAATTGAAAGCCCAACAATTACTGCCGATAACACAATTGCCCAAGTAGAGAATTTAGTAACAATCAAACAAACTGTTGCAACTGCTAAACAAAGAACAATTGCTATAATGCTAATAATTAAAGTCTTTTTTGTGATATCCATATGCGTACCCCTTTTATTTAACTAATACTATTATACCATAAATTCTCAAAAATGCTAGACCTTTTTTAAATTTTCTGTAATTACTTTAGCAATTTATTTATTGTTGTAAAAATGATCTGACACCTAGATGTTCCGCCAAGTTCCATTTCTTTTAGTTTTTTGCCATAACAAGCAACTATCTCGCGTATTTGTTTATTTTTAAAATTACGGTTGCGACTAATCAAAACAAACATAATTGATGCAAAGTTATACAAATCTTCTTCGTTGGCATTTTTCAAAAACGCCTTACTATTTACCAAAAACTCGTCAAAATCAAAGCCACTAAAACTGCTCTTTAACGATAAATCAATAAGCTTATATTCAACATCCATATCAATATGGTCAAAGCAAACACAAAGTTCAATGAGTAAACAAATTTTGTTTTCAATATCCTTGCCAGTGCGTTTATCATCGAAATATGCGGTGTGAACTTCATCAATTATAAGTTTATATGTTTCAAACATATTATGCTTTTTCATAGCATTTTTAATTGCATCTAGCGAGATTTTTGCATTTGTTTGCAACAATTCCATCAAACCGTTTGGCGCGTATTTAGATATTTTTTTCTTTTCTTGTTTTGCTTGTTTTTGTGCCTTTTGCATTGCAAGATATTTATCACGCAATTGTTTGCCTTTTTCAGTATTTTCATAGTTGATACGTTTAATTGTAATTATACATAAATACACAAACAATATAATTGAAAATATAACCGCACCATAGATACTTGTAATAAAACCAACAAAAAAACCGATAACTGCAATCTTTTTTGTAAGTACGCCATCTATATTGTATTTTGAAATAGATTGTTCAACGCCATTTCTATCCTTCACGCGGACAATATAACTTTCGACTGATACAACTTCTTGGCTTTTAGTTTCTCCATTTAAAGTATAAAAAACAATATCGCCAGCATTTAAGCTTGACCAGTCATCTATATTTTTAACAATGCACAAGTCGCCCGTTTTGCAACCCGTGTAGTTGGTTTGATCAAATATTCCAATAAAGCTAGTTCCAGCAATCTCTGGAAAATTCGGCAACGAAAAACTAAAGATATACCCTGTTATCATTAAAATCGAAATTATTGCAATAAAAATTATGCGTGGTACGGTTTTAATGGGTTTATCTTTTACTTGAGTTTCAGAATTTGGATTTAATAAATTGTTTTTATTTTCTGTCACCATTTTCTCTCTTTAGCACAAGTAAAGTGCAGCTAGCATCAATGTTTTTAATAGCTATTACTTTGCCATGCTTAAACTCTTTGCGAATATAATCTTTTAACACCGTTCCATTTTTGTAACCGTGCACCAAAAGAATATTCTTTATATCAATATCCACACTGTTAATTTGATAGATTATTTCTGCTTTTGCCTCATCAAGTGTCATTGTGTGCAAATCTACAACTTTGGTTTTCCCATAGTCTTTTTCAACAAACCCAAGCACGTTAGTTATGCCCCAAACCCAATGACTCTACCGTTTGCGTCACAAATTACATCTGTACGCATAAATCTGTTGTCCCAGTACACATAGTCAAAATATGTATTGTTTTCCGAATCTTTCGTTTCTTTGTAAAAATTAGATTTATATTCGTCCATGTTGCTTGGCAAACCTTCACCAGTATGTATAATTTCTAATGATACATTTTTTGCACCAAGCGTGAATGTAGCATTGCCGTTTGCACTTGCTGTGAGTTTATAATACCCACCTTTAGGGTCTTTTGTGAGTGATAAAAATCGCTCATCGCTAACTTTAGCGTTAACATCTGCATTTTGCCTTTCTTTGTTACTATTAACAGAATAGGTCTTTATATAAATTGCGTTATATGTGTTATTTAAAAACACTTTATCAATAATAGTTTCGCCAGCGTACTTAATTGTTTCTTCTGCATTGCCAATATAGATATATTCATTTTTCTCGAATGTTGGAGTGTTAGATACGACCAAAATTAAAGCAGACAATTCATTTTTATATCCATTTACTTTCAATCGAATATTTTTAACAATCTTGAAAGCATTGCCAGTATTTTGCACAATTTGCAATTCAAAATTTTCGGAAAAAGCTTCGAAATTAGAGCTCTTTTCATCTTTCAATTTAAATGTGATAGTATTATTATTAGAATTTATCGCAGCAACAGCAAATTTTTCACTGCCACCAACAAGTCTTATGCAATTTCTGTTGATTGTGCCATCATTATAGCCTTCGATATTATAATGGTATACATAATCTCTACCATCGTTAAACAAATTAACTTCCAAATCGCCAGTTTTATTTACAACAAAACCATTATCTTCAAGTGTAATATCTTTTATTAAATTTTCTTTAACATGGACAACAAATGTATCAACAACAGTATCGCTTTGACCAACATATGCTGTAATCGTGGCATTCCCTGCTCTATAATATTCGCAATAATAATATTGCCCGTCAGTATAAGCAAAAGCTATGGAATTATCAGAACTTTTAAATCTGACTTTAGCAGAACTGTTGCTCGCTTGAAGCAATACGTCAAAAACAAAATAGTTATCGCCGTCCTTGCTAAGGTACACGGTTTTATCAAAAAGTTCATCACTTGTGCCGTCAGCTTGGATAATGCGGAAATCGTACACTGTCAAGTTTTTATTAGAGCCAGTTAAAAGAGAAACAGAAAAAATGCCCACAATCAAAATAATCATGCACGCTGCAACAATAATCAAGGTTTTTATCTTTTTACTCATTTACCTATTTGCCCCCAATATTAATTACACATATTGTATAAAATATATAAATTATTGTCAAACAAAAAAGGAGATTTTCATCTCCTTTATGTTTATTTAATTATTACTTAACTTCTTCATATTCAACTTTTGTAACATCTGCATCATGACCGCTGCCAGAAACTATGTTGCTTATACCATAGCTCTTTGTAGAGTCGCTAAGTGATGAGTTGTTGTCGCTCGTGTTGTTAGAGTAAATATAGTCGCGAGCAACTGTAATAATCTTTACTTTTTCAAGTTTGTTAGAAGAAAAATCAATCGCACCATCGTCATTGTTAATTGAACCAACTGTTGTGCCAAGAGCTCTAAATCTCCATCTGTTAGCTGATTTGCCAGATTCGATTACATCATTATTACCAACGTTAACATAAAGAGTAAGATCGTTGATTGTGTTGTTTGTAATAGCAACAGCATTTGTTGTAGTAATTGCTTTGAATGCATCTTTTGCATGTTCTGTAATCTTACCGTCTGTAGCAGCTAAGCCATCATCGTTGATGGCACCAACTAAACCACCAATAAGTGAGATATTGTATGTTGCAACTTCACTTGTTGAGATTGAAGCAAAGTAGTTGCTTGTGTTGAAGTAAACATAACCAGCAACGTTACAGTTGTTAACTACTACATTGTTTTCAAGAATTCTTGCAACAATACCGCCGAAGAATTCAGCGCCGCAAAGAATTTCAGCATTTGCATCCTTGTTGGCGTTAACTATAACATCAACACCATCAATTGCAGAGTTTGCGTACATTCTTGCAACAGCACCAGCCATGTATTTTGTTGTAGATACCATTTTCTTAGTTGATGCAACAGTTACAACTTCTTTTTGAGTAGAAGCAAGTGTAGTATTAACTTTCATGTTAGAAAGTGTTGATTTGTGTGTGTTTCCATAGAAACCAAGGTTGAATACAAGACCAACTTGGTTAACATCGTTACTAATATTCGCAGTTACATCAAAGTTAGAAATAGATGTATCTTTAACTTCACTATAAGAAATATTAGCAAAACCAGCAGAACCTAAAGAGTTAGAGAATTCATATTCAGTTCCAACGGTTCCATAGACAGAAGTTCTACTTCTGATTACAACATTAACTTTTGTATATTCGTGTGTTAATGTACCAGTGATTGCGTTTGTTACAACATTGTCGTAGCCTGTGATTGTACCAGCGTTGCTATAAGCAAAACCAGAATTTACACGACCTCTGAGTGTAGCATTGTCAACAGCGGCACCTTTATAGTCAACAGTATAAACAATTGTACCTTCGTTAATGTAAACGAAACCACTTGGAGTATGAGCATTAATATAAGCTCTTTCAACACCACAATCTGTGATTACACCTTTGTTGATATTTGCAAAACCCGAAACGTAACCAAACACGTCAGCTTCTATGCTTGTTTTAACATTTTTTAGTGTAGATTTTTCATCTACATAGTAAACAGCGCCGCCAACTCTATCTCTTAAAGATTCATCGTTTGTTTCAATATTAGAAGATTTTCTAACATCAACTTTAACAGTTACATTTTCCACATTACCATTTTGAAGTCTACCAACAGCACCACCGAAACGGATATTTTTGTCATTTTTAATAACTGCTTTTACATTAACTTCACAGTTTTTGATAATAGCATTATCCGTTGTATTATTATTAACAGCACCAACAAGACCACCAACTACATTACCTACTGTGTCATAATATGCAGCATCATAATCGTTAGCAATTGTAAGTGAAACATTGTAATTTTGAATTTGTGTTGCATCAGCAGCAACTCCGACTAAACCACCCATAGCAGTTACTATATCTTTTGATGCACAGAAAACATAACCATCAATTTTAGAATTTGTAATCTTTGTACCATTTTCAGCACCTTTGATCACTGCATTTCTTGTTCTACCAGAAAGGATACCGATACCAGATTGTTCAAATGTTTGACCACTAACAAGTGAAGCTTCAATTTCAGCTTTAACATCACTATCAATTTTAATATAAGCACCGTCAAAACCTAAATCGTTAACTGTACCAACAATATATTCACCAGTACCAGATTTTGTAGCTCTACCAATAGAACCAAAGAAACCAACAAACATATATTTTTCAGTACCATCATTTTCTAAGTAACTTTCAACATTGTTTGTTGTAACATGAATTGTCATGTTTTTAATTACATGACCATTACCATTAAATGTACCATAAAAATATTTGTTTAGTGTACCGATTGGCATCCAGTTTTCACCAGCCAAATCAATATCATCATACAAGTCAATTGTATAGCCACGATAGCCAGCGACAGAACCTGCTGTAGAATTTACAAGCTTAGCATATTGAAGTAAATGTGCTTTGTTTGTAACAGCAACTGGAGAAGCTGGAATATAGTTACCATCTCCATCTTTAAGATTGTTGCCTTCAGAATCTTTAATGTATTGTTGTTCATAAACAGTGATTTCAAAAGTCTTTGTATTACCTTTTTCATCAAGTTTAACAACAGCTTTAGCTGTACCAGCTTTAACAGCTGTGTACTTACCTGTTTCCTCGTTATAAGAAATTGCAGGGTTTTCAGAATCACCATATGTTATAGAAATGGCACTTCTGTCGTAAATAGAAAGACCTTCGATTTTGTCTTCCGTTCTATAAGCAACAGTTACTGTTGTATTTACGGGATCTTTAGGTTTTATACCAACAACTGAAACAATGGTATAAATAGCTAAACAAATCGTAACAACAACTGTGCATGCAATGCTAATAATTAAACTTTTTTTGTTCATAGATTGCCTCCAATCAAATATTACACATATTATATAACAATTTTATGTTGGTGTCAATACCAGTTTTTAAAATAATGACAAAAAAACACCCCCAAAAGGGGTGCAATCTAATAAATTTTGCGATTTTTGGCACATTTTATACAAAAGTTTGTATATTTTATCTAATTTTCCGCAAGTAATTATACGACATTTATCGTAACTCTAATCTTAACAAGGTTGCCACTGGAATCTAAGCTGTCAACAGAAATCTCAACAACAGATTTTCCAACAGCGGCAGGTTGCATCTTGCCACCAACAATAGTTATACTGCTACCAGAAAGCACATCAATCTTGATATTATATCCACTGAGCACTCTACCCGCATCATCAAATAAATATATAATAAGATCAAGCGGAGTGGCACCAGCCGAAACTGTCAATTCTGAACCGTTTTCAACAATATAATTATTAATTGCAAAAAGCGAAGAGTCTGAATTCATAAGAACAGACAACTTTTTTTCACCAATAAGTGTTGTTTTTCCACCGTCAGACATAAAATAAATTGAAATCGTAGCACTGCCAATTTTACCAGTCGACCTAACAGTTAACTCTTGTTCGTTTTCGATAGCGAGAACTGTGTTGTCTGAACTTTCCATATGAAATTTGTAGTCCGAAAGTTTAAGTTTGCTGCCACCATTATCAATAATCGAAAACGGATAAATACCATTTTGGTTGACATAATCTTTTTCGTTAGAAATTGAACAATTTTCAGGATAGTTAACTAATTTCACAAGGCATTTGTCTGTATATTCTGTGTTCGCGGTAATTGTTACTTGCACGCCAGTATCTGGAAAATCAGTGCTAGTAATTTCGAATTCGCCATTGGATAAAAGATTGAAAGTTGTTTCCTTATCGTGGTCTGCATTATGAGCAAATGAGATATATGCATTTGAAGTAGCTGTTGCTGGATATATAGCATATGGAAGATTAAATTTTTCATTTACATCAAGATAAAAACACTTAACCTTTTCGCTACCGTAATTAACGGTAGTATTTGTTAAGAACTTAACACCAAAAACATCTTTTCCACCAACAACGCCACAAGCCGACAACATAATAGTCAAACAAATAATAGCAATTGCGAGCAATGCATAACTTCTCTTTTTCATATAGATATATTATAGTGATAAAAAAAAAGCATGTCAAACGAAAACACTAACGCAAAACATTTTGCTTTCACAAAGTTCACCCACCCATTATTTTATTTAGCGCCCGACACCCACCCGTCATTTTGAGCAACGTACACTTTTTGTCACTCTTCTCAATCATCTTGAGTGGAGCAACATACCCACGATTACCCATACCCCGCCATCTTGAGCGGGGTGATATATGCGTCAATTAAAGATTGCATTGTAGTAACTGTCTGTACACAGTTTCCGCTCAAGATGACAGACACTATAACTAAACAGCAACTAATGGTTAATTTGTGTAATTTAACACATAACGTAAAAAATTTTAAGACTCAAATTTTGGTAAATTGCAATGAAAACAAAAAAAGCCATGCGTTTGCATGACTTTTTTCTAGACTTCGGAAACTTGAATATTGTTTGCTCCGCAATTACTTTGTGGGCTTCCAGAAACTTGAATAACAAGGTCGCCGCGTTTAAGCAAGCCTTGACACTTAGCAATTTGCCTAGCGCTGGCAAGCATGTCGTCTGTATCTGTATATTCTTTATCCATAAGCGGAATTGCCCCATAGTAAATGGAAAGTTGATTATATGTCTTTTTTATTGGTGTAAATGCAAGCACTGGGCAGTTTGGTCTGAACCTTGTGATACAAGATGTTGAATAGCCCGTTTTTGTAACACTTATAATTGCTTTTGCATGAAGTGAAAGTGCCAAGTCAGCAGCCGCATAACCCAAGCTTTTTGTTATATTGTTTGTTTCAAACATTCTTAGTTCGCTTTTGATTGTTTTTTCACATTCGTGAGCAATTCGTTCCATTGTTTTAACAACAAGTGCTGGGTGGTCACCACTAGATGTTTCACCCGATAGCATAACGCTACTTGAACCATCGATAATAGCATTTGCCACATCAGAGATTTCGGCTCTTGTTGGGCGGTTAGAGTGCACCATAGATTCGAGCATTTGAGTAGCTGTAATGGTAAACTTACCCTTTTCATTACATTTTTTGATAATTTCTTTTTGAATATATGGAATCCTGGCAAAATCTATTTCAACACCAAGGTCACCGCGCGCAACCATAACCCCATCGGAAGCATCGATAATACTATCCATATTTTGAACGCCTTGTTCACTCTCTATCTTAGAGCATACAAGCATGTTTGTATCGCCAAGTTTTTTAAGCAATTTTCTTATATCTTGAACATTGTCCGCATTGTTTACAAACGAAATAGACAAAATATCTGCATTCTCTTGAACGGCAAAAGTTATGTCTTTTTTGTCGTTTTCAGAAAGGTATGGCATTTCATAACTTATGCCCGGCAAGTTGATACTTTTATTATTGCTAAGAATTCCACCAACTGTGACTTTTGTTAAAACGTCTGTTGCGTTTTTGTCCAAAACAACAAGCTCAATCAAGCCATCATTAAGCAAAAGTCTGTCGCCCTTGTTGACAATTGCTGGGAGTTTTGCATAACTAACAGCAACGGCGGTTTCGTCACCCACAATGCTATGAGTTGTGAGCACAAACTTTGCATTTTGCTTTAGCATAACCTTGCCTTCTGCAAATTGCTTAATACGGATTTCTGGGCCTTTTGTGTCCACCATTATTGCAACTGGGACGCCAAGATCTTCACGCACTTTTTTTACGTTTTCGATTATTGCGTGATGTGATTCGTGCGTGCCATGGCTCATGTTGAGCCTTGCAACATTCATGCCACTTAACACCATTTCTTTTATTGTTTTATAATCAGCAGACGCTGGCCCAAGAGTACAAACAATTTTTGTTCTATTCATAATTACCTCACATTATTAGTTTATAGCATTTATAAAGTTTTGGCAATTAAAAAGTACAACATTGTTGTACTCTTTTTCCTATTTGTTGTTTTCCGCAAAATATCCCGTTGGATCAATTAGTTTGTCTTTTTCATACATCTCGAAATGCAAATGCACGCCATCGGCTTTTTCTTTCATGTTTGTGCCAATTTTTCCAATCACGTCACCAGACTTAACTTTGTCGCCTTCTTTAACTTGCACATCTTCGCTCATGCTTTTATACACAACTTTTAAATCATCGTTGATTTTTAGTGTGATTGTCGTACCGTCCATCATATCGTTTTTAACAGATTCTATTGTTCCGTCGCAAACGGCATAAATTTTTGCATCTTTGTTTGCAACGTAGTCTATTGCTTGGTGCGTTTGCCAATATCCCGTTGTTTTGTCTTCGAGCAGTTTATCATCGGCGTACTCCTTGTGCACTGTTCCGTTTTCGACAGGGCTTACAAACACCACAGTTTCAGACGAGCTAGTTTGTTCGACATTTGGGTATTCGTTCACAATCTCATCTGTGAGTTCTCCGCCAGTCTTTAAGCTTGTGTATGCAGATAACACAATTAGCGAAAGCACAAACACCGCAGCAACCCCTATTCCAATATTTTTTATATTTCTCTTGAAAAATAATCCAATCTTTTTAAACATTCTATCCTCCTAAAACATTTATTGACACGTTTTTGACAGTTTATACTAAAAACTATCTAAAAGTGCTGGACTAGCTATTTTTGCACTTTCACCACTAACAGAAATTTGCACATTGAAGTTTTGGTTTTTGTTTTTATATGGCAAATAATTGCTGTTGCCTTCGATAATCAACCTATCATCTACATAATACTTTTTGGTTATAAAAATTTTTAATTTATCTATTGCGCGGTTAAGGTCTTTTTTGTTTATAGTAGTAAATTCGCCTATTACTTTTCCGCAGTCAACAATTGTCTGTGTTTTTGCGTCTACCACGTCAAAATAGCCAAAACATTCGTTTTGGTTTTGCACATAATATTTATTATTTTCGCCAATACTCCCCAGTTTTGTTTGTGGCGCAAACAAAACTATCAAAACAATAACTAATATAAAAAATAGATACTTCTTCATGGCCAAATTATAGCCACTTTAAGTTGTTTTATACTTTTAGCATACCTATTTCACAAAGCGTTTTGAGTAAGCTTTTTCTATGCGACAAAAAACTTGCAAGCGACACAATCTTTGCGTTTGTTTTTTTGTTATATGGTTTAATTGTTACCATTAAACGATATAAAAGTGTCTGCAGATACTCTTTATATGCATTAATTTTTATCACTTGACCTTTCCTATTTTCGAGATCTGGTAATTTGTTTATGATTTTCATAACAGAAAAACAAGGCACACCCAAGAGTTTTGCAAGCTTATTGATCACACTGTTCATGTTAACTTGCCCACACGAAATACGATACTTAAAACAAGTTTTATACACTTTTATAATCATGTCGCAAGCTACTTTACACTTTTCGTCTATTTTTAAAGTTTTGAGCAAGCAAAATAAATCAAAGTACCCAAAACAGAAATATTTTGTCGTATCATAAAAAGTCATTGCCATTCCAAGACGCAAAAATGCTTTTATTATACTCTTTTCCGAAAAGTTTTCGAGCCTAAGCTCAAAAATAGTATTCTTAAAAAATTGCTTAGCATCGTCATTTATTTTATCTTGAAGCAATATTTCATTTACACAAAAATCAAAATATTCGATGGATTTTGCTTTGATATATGCAATCATTTCTTCTGACACACTTCCACTTTTAACGAAAAACGCTATTGGGCTGGTTGTGTTATAAAAATTGAACGTCACACCATCTGAAATAAGTGCAAATTTTGAAAATGTATAATCATAATATTCGCCAGTAAGAATAGCAATAACATCTTCCCCGTAACTGCAAGCGTAAAATTTTGCAATGTCAGTCGTTTCCCCATCGCCATAGCTTACAACAATTTCTTCGCCGCTGTTTGGAATATTATCTACTTCAACATGTAAAGCATTTTCCGACATAACCAAATTCACATTCCCGCAAAATTTGCTGATAATTGGTAAAATTTCGTTTTTATGTGTCGTATTTTTTACAAACACTTTTATTGATTTATATTTTTCGAGCATGACTAAACATTTTTCAAGGTCGTTATATATCTCGAAATTTTTTACAAAATCGTCCATAAAAAAATGTTAGCATAAATTTAATTATGCTAACACAAATTTTTTGTCGAATTATTGTTCTGTTTGACTCTCGGTGTCGGATATTGGTTTATTTTTTGCATACTCGACAGAAGAATCAATTATTGTTTGAATAAATCCATGAATAATGATTATGTAGTACGAGAATACACGATAGAACAACAGCCCCCAAACAATGTTTGTTCCACCTATAAGGCTGCTAGTTCCAAAGAACAAGATAAACGAAAGTTCCATCATACCCGTACCACCTGGAAGCGGAATACCCGCTGTCGCCATTTGGCAAATAAGGCTTAAAACAAAACATATGCCCCATATCGCAAAGAATTCAGCAACGCAAGTAAATGTTATATTAGAAAACGCCATGACTATCGCAAAAGGAATACTAATATATGCAATATTTTCTAGCAAGCATAACAGAATAGTTTTAAAAAGCACCATTTTATTTTTCCATAAATAGCTTGTTGAGTTTTGATATTCAATTACTTGATTATTAAACTTTTCGTAAGCTTTGCGATAATCTTTTACAATTCGCATTTTATAGCCAAGTCTTACTATCCATTTCGAGAACGACTTACCAACAATTCTTCTGTTGCCAAGAAATAGCATCGAAAAACCTAGTCCAGCACAAATTATAAGACCAATTACGCCACAAATCTTAACAAGCACTTGTAAAAAAGAGTTGAGTGGAGTTGCTACCGGCAAGTTTGGTATTCCGAAAATAAAAGTTACTATACCTATTACAGAAAGAACCATGTTATTAACAATAAGCCTAATAATTGGAATACTTGTTGCAGTGCCTGGGTTGATGCCAGCCTTACTCATTGTAACAATTTGAAAAGGTTGACCACCAACAGCAAATGGTGTGATATTGTCGTAATATTTACCGATTATCGAAATTCTGTAACCCAAATAAAACTTCTTTTTCCCCGTTGTTTTCTTAATTAACATATAGTAGCTTAATGTGTTTGCAAGAATGACAATTACATAAAATGCAAATGCAAGTATCAGCCACCAAAGACGTTTACCTTGAGTTGCCGAAACAGTTGCAAAGTCTGCATCTTGAGTACTCTTCAAAAACCCATTGATGATAAATATCATAATGAAAATATTAAGTGCAAGCATCAATGTGTTGACCAAAATATTCTTTTTTCGTTTTTTTGGTTGCTGAGTTTCTTCGGCTTCTTCTAACTTTTCTTGTACAATTTCTGTATTGATAATCGTTTCACCTGCAATAGTTGGTTTACCAAACAGTTCTGAAACAATTTCTTCTTTTTCGTATTTTTTGTTTTGTTTGTTGTTTTGATTTGACCTGCGCGTCTTTTTATTTAACTTTCTTTTAGTGGAAACCTTTTCCTCTTTTATTTCTTTACTTTTTATTTGCCCGTCACTTGCCACAACTTCTGAAATTTGTTCTTCTTCAATAGTTGGTTGTGTTAAAACTTTTTGTTCTTGGTTTGTTTTCAAGTCTTGAGACGCTTGGTCTTGATCTGTTTGCACGTTTTGTTCAACTGTTTGCCCTTCGCTAACAGTTTCATTTTGCAAGTCTACCAAGCTCAAATATTTTTCATTCTCTTCATTCTTTGCTATTGTGGTTTTTTTTGCTACATTTTTCTTTTTTCTTTTAGATTTATTAGAAGATTTTTTTGCACTAGAAATAGCTGCAGAATTATCTGCAGCCACAATATCCATTTTCATTTGTTGACTTTTTGAATCTTCTTTTTCCATTATCAGTTGTATTATATTACAACCAGCTTTCAACTGTCAATAAAAAAAACGCTAACTGACTTTAGCGTTTTTTATAGGTTTGTTAACCTTTTAATGCTTCCATTAATTCATCGTATGTTGGACGATCTTTTTCGTACTTAATTTTGCCAGAATCGCGATACTCTTTTACAAGTTTGTTGATGCGACTAGAAAAATATGTACCATTATCTCCAAGATATTCATTTTTTAATTGATCATAAACATATTCATAAATTGTTTGGTTTGTAAGGTTAGAAACTTTTGCATTTTTGAGATTTGCAATTGTGGCTGCAATGTTAACTTCGCCAGCTGTATAAACAACATCTGCAACAGGACCTTCGTCATACACACCTGTAAGCATCATGATATGAATACCATAGTCACTTACAACAAATTTAACCGTACCATATTGGTTTGTTGTTTTATATTCTTCATAGAGTTCTCTTGCTCCATTTGTAAAGTCTTTTACAAGTGAACCATGTTCATAATCTTCTGATGAGATTGCGAAACCAAGAACACCTTTGAGTTTATCATTAACTAGCAAACTTGTATCTTCGGTAAACTCCCAAGTAAGTTTGTTGAAAATATCAATCTTTTCTTCACCTGTTTTACCAGCAGATAAAGTGTTATACAAGTTTAAGATATCGTTCGCTGTATATTCACGTTCCTTGTCGAACTCAAGACCAGTTTTTGCATTTCTTGCTTTTATTCCCTTTGTTGATTGAAGTGAAGTAGCTATAGCTGCTCTAACATTGTCTTCGTAGTTTTGACGAAGCATAATATCTACGTCTGTGCTATAACCAGCATCTTGTTTCAATTTTGTAAGTGAATCGTCATCAAATTTAATTAATAAATGTTGAACTGAGAAATATTTGTTTCCTTCATTGCCGTTGTGATACATAATCATGCTTTCGTTATCGGTAGAAGAAATAACTTTTGTGTAGTTTGCAAGTGTCTCGTATTTTTCAGAATCTTTACCAAGAAGGTCAAGGTATTTTTCTACAATAGCTTTGTCAGAAAGTTTATCTTCTCCACTAGACAAGATTTGTGCACAAATATATTCTTTATATTCGTTATAAAGAGCATTTTCTTCATATACTTTTAATACTCTTTCAATCTCTTCTCTGTATACAACATCTTTATTGTAGTTGTCGCCATTTACTTTTGCAGATAACATTAAGTTTGCAATGTATTTATCAAAAGCAACGCTGCGATCAGAAAGTTCTTCGGCTGGGATATCAGCTATCATTGTATCACGTGGATGATCATCATCAACTGTGCCTGTTAAATATTTTGTTTTAACAAAATTGTTGAGGGCATCAATCATTTCGTCAATTGTTTTAAGGCGACCTTGTGTACCTTTTGTATAAGATATAACTGGCTCAAAAGTGTAACCTTTATAAATGATTTCTTTATCTTTGTCGTCTTCATCTTTAAATCTTGATGGATATTTTTCATTATCTTTATCGATATCTTTTGAAGAATATACTTTCTTTTCGTATGAATCAACATTATCATGGAAGTAATCGAACACGCTATACCATGCGTCCATATAATCTTCGTCTGTCAATGCGATTGTTCCATTGTTTAAAAGTTTTTTAGCTTCTTGCATAACGACTTCGCGAGAAATAATAGAGTTGTAAAACGAATCCATTACAACATCTGTATCGTTATACATAAAATAATATTGGTTTTGTTGATAGAAACTATAGAATGAATTGACAATATCTTTGGTTGTAAGTGTTTTTTCATCAACTGTAATAATATCGTCTTGTTGCTCTGCTTTTGAATCTTTTGTTACAAGTGAACAGCCAGAAAAACAAGAGATTGTTATTAAACAAATCATCATAATTATTGCATAAAACTTTTTCTTCATATATCCTCCTAAAACTAGACTAGTTTATTTTACATTACTTCATGGTTAAAAATCAATCTTTTTTGATATTTTTGCTGGCAACAATTAAAAATTCTCTAACAAGTTTAAAGTTTTCTACACTCGATTGTTGCATTGCAAACCTAATCTTTGGCAATCCCGACATATCCAGGCTGCAAATCTTAACGAATTTATAGAGTGCTTCGGCAATTGCACTATTATGAATAATATCCGTTTTTTCGTCAAATATAAGTTCAACGGCCTTGTCTGACGAAAGCACTTCAACTGCGCCAAGTTTTTTAGCCAAGTTTCGAATAAGCGACACATTCATAAGATTCTTTGTTTCTTGTGGTGGTTCGCCAAATTTTTCTTTCATATTACGTAAACATGCGTCAAGCGATTCTTCACTGTCGATAGTCGCAATGTTTTTGTATGCTATCATGCGGTCTTCACTTTGCGTGATGTATGTTTCTGGAATAAATGCATCAATATTGACGCGAACAAGAACTTCTTTCTCTTCTTCCTTGTGTTCACCTTTGAGCTCTGCAACCGCTTCACCAAGAAGTTTTGAATACATTTCATATCCGACTTTCTGCAAGTGACCATGTTGGTCAGCACCAAACAAACTGCCACTACCACGTATTTCAAGGTCGCGCATTGCAAGTTTAAACCCGCTACCAAATTCGGTAAATTCAACAATAGCATCAAGTCTTTTATACGCTTCTTCGCTCAAAACTTTTGAATTATCATAAGTAAAATATGCATAAGCTGTTTTGTTTCCGCGGCCAACCCTACCACGTATTTGATAGAGTTGACTTAGCCCAAGTTTGTCGCTGTCATAAACAATTAAGGTATTTGCGTTTTCTATATCGATACCATTTTCGATTAATGTTGTACAAATGAGCACGTCCGACTGTTTGTGATAAAAATCATAAATAACGCGTTCGAGTTCGTTTGATGCAAGCCTTCCGTGAGCAACACTAATCTTTGCTTCTGGAACAATCTTTTTCACTTTTTCGGCAAAGGCATAGATTTTTTCTACACGGTTAAACAAAATAAATACTTGCCCCCCGCGTGACATTTCTCTTAAAACCGCGTCACGCACCAAGTCGTCTGAATATTCAACAACATATGTCACAATTGGCAATCTTTCGCTTGGCGGAGTAGAAATAATACTAACATCACGTATACCACTAAGCGACATGTTGAGCGTTCTTGGTATTGGCGTTGCAGACAATGTTAATACATCGACTGTTGGATATTTGCGTTTAAGTTTTTCCTTATCTTCAACGCCAAACTTTTGTTCTTCGTCCAAAATTATTAACCCAAGATTTTTGAAGTTGACATCTTTACTCAGCAATCTATGAGTGCCACAAATAACATCTGTTTTACCACTCTCTAAATCGACAAGGGTTTTTTTAGCTTCCTTCGGAGTTTTAAACCTATTTAAAACATCAACATTTACACCAAAATTCATAAATCTTGTTTTGCAAGTGTTGTAATGTTGCTCAGAAAGTATTGTTGTTGGAGCCAAAAAGCATACTTGTTTGCCAGAAACAACAGCCTTAAATGCTGCACGAAGTGCAACTTCCGTCTTTCCAAAACCCACATCGCCGCAAAGCAATCTATCCATAATCTTAGGGCTTTCCATGTCTTTTTTTATTTCAGATAAACTAATTAATTGGTCTTCTGTTTCTGTGTATTCAAAAGAGTTTTCAAACTCAGTCTGCAACATGTCGTCTTTTTTAAACGCAAAACCGCGTTTGCTTTCACGCTCTGCGTAAAGCTTTAATAAATCAAATGCCAAAGTTTTGACACTTTCTTTTACTTTAGCCTTCACTTTGGCAAATTCAGTGCCACCAATTTTGCTTAACTTTGCTGGTTTTTCAGCACCAGAAAATCTATCAAGCATTGAAAGTTGCTCGATAGGAACATAGAGCTTATCGTCATCGCGGTACCTTACAACAACATAGTCTTTTGTACCAAACGACCCCGTGAGTTTTGTTACGCCTTCACATATACCAATACCATGTATTTGGTGAACGACATAGTCACCAATCTTTGGAACATTAAAGACATTTTCGCGGCTAGCAAGAAGTTTTTTGCTCTCGTTTTTCTTTGGTAAAAAGTTATATGTACCGACAATAACAATTTTTTCTTTGTTTAAAATAAATCCATTGTTAAATTCATATGGCAAAATAGCAGACTTACCGCAAGAAAGTGTTGCCTTTTCGTCGACGTCTATTTCAACATCGCGGGCAAGTAATTGCCTGTGAAGTTTATCTGCTTCTTCTTTTGACCCTGCAAAAATGAACACATTGTTTTCATAATGCAACCAGCTGTGAATATCACGCAAAAACTCTGGCAAGTTGTGTGTATACTTAATCATTGGTTGAGCTTGAAGCGAGAACACTGCATCTGGCTGAATAAACCTGTTAGCATTTGTAATCTTTTGGTAACAAAGCATTTGCCTTTTTTGCATCTTTAATAGAAGTTCGTCAAAAGTAAAATACCCCATGTCAGACTTGTTTAGGTATCTGCCAGTTTTGAGCATAGATGTAAATCTGCTTGCAAGTTCTTTTGCAGAAGCTTGACCAAGGTCATACACCATTTTAACTTCGTCAATAACAACCGTGCCACTAATATAATCAAAAAGCGAACTGTCATATCCAAGAAGTGGCCTAATATAGTCCATCGAAAAACTGCGATCCTTATTCTCAAGGCGTGAAATAACTTCGTCAAGTTTTCCCATATAATCGTTTTCGCTGTCCGCATCTGGGAAAGTGTTTTTGCGTGCCTTGTTCACGCGTTCAATAAGCCCTGGCACGTCGCTATCTTCATAAAAAATGCTAGTTGCAGGCATGAGTTCAATTTTATTAATTTCTTTACTTGGCTTTTGCGATTGAATATCATAGATAAAAATGCTTTCTATTGTTTCGTCGAAAAAGTTTATTCTGATTGGGTAGTCTTGACCAACTGGAAAAATGTCTACAATGTCGCCACGAACAGAAAATTCCCCACCAACAGACACCAAATCGTTACGTCTAAAGCCAGCCACAATTAACTTGCTAACTAAGTCATTTATTTGAATGGTCATGTCTTTTTTAATGCGGATACAATTTTTTAAATATACGCTCGGCGAAATAAGTTTTGCAAGCAAACTTTCGATGCTGGCAACCACCCATTTTGTCTTTTTTGTTAAACAATTATAAAGGCAAACATTTCGCGCAAGCTTGCTTTCTTGCGACTCTGCTCTTCTATATGAAAAGTTATCGTTATCAACAGGGAAAAGTTCTACTTCCCCTGGAAAAATTTGATTTAGTAATTCTTTTGCTTTGAATCCAGAAAGCTGGTCTGGAACGATATACACACCACCATCTAAGCCTGCAAGCAATGCGATTTTCTCGTTACTTTCAACACCAAAAATCGAGCAGTTTTTTCCTGCTCTCATGTTTTCGTATATGTCGCGGTATGTACCGCCAAGTTTTTTAAAGTCAAAAAAGTTTTTCATGTTAATTATATTTTTGCATAATCTGGTCGGAAGTTGCACCGCGAATAAAGTCTAGCACAGCTTCACTTGCACGGGTGTTGCCTTCGTCTATTGTTTTATTCCCCTTCACGCTCGAAAGAACAAAGTCTATTAAATCAATATTTTGTGGTCTGCCAACCCCAATACGCAAACGTTTAAACTCTGTTGTCTGCAATTTTTCAACTATATCACGCAAACCTTTGTGCGTTCCTGCTGACCCTTTTATTTTAAAACGAATTTCGCCTTCTTTCAAGTCAAAATCGTCAGAAATTATAAGTAAATCTTCACTTAAATTGATATTTGTGTTCTTTATTAACTCTTTTACAGCTGTTCCAGACTCGTTCATATATGTTTCTGGTTTAGCTAAAACAATTTTTTCGCCATTTATAACAGTTTCTGCAACCATAGAATGACAACGCTTTTGTTTGAACTCCACACCCAACGCTTTTGCAACTTTGTCTATACAAACAAACCCCATGTTATGAACGGTGTGTTCATACTTTTTCCCTATGTTCCCAAGACCAACAATTATTTTCATATTTGCCTACTTTACAATAATCTTTCCGTTTTCAATTTTAGAATTTTCTTCAATAACAACGCCACTTAAAACTATATTGTTTAAAAGCGTACAGTTTTCTTTTATCATGCAACTCTTTTCGATAACAACATTTTCGCCAATCTCACAATTTTCTTTCACAACACTATTTTTTATTATTGCGCTGCCGATTTTTGTATTATCGTAAATTCTGGTATTTTCGAGCTTAGAACCCGCTCCGATTTTGCAATTTTCACCAATAATAATTTTACCATAAAGACAAGTGCAACCTTCAACAACTGTACCCTTGCCAATGCATGCATCGCCCGAAATAAATGTTGTTGCTGCGTCCTTAAAAACAACACCATTGTTCATATGATAAGACAAAATCCTGTTCTTCATGATGTCTGCAATAATGCTGAGTTGGCTGAGAGAAGAAACCATCATAAAGTCTTCTTCCTCAAAATAATATGTCTGTGGTGTATAGATTTCACCAACACGCTTGATGTATTCAGTTCTAAACACATAGCCACGTGTAAGCTTGCAAACATTGAGCCCACGCGTTACAACAAAGTCCATAATGCCATTAATGTTTGACCTTGTCATAAGTGGAGTATCTGCAAATAGCACCAGAGTATACTCGCTACTAGTTAGGTATGGTCTTATCGTTTCGATAACGCTGTCGCCATTCAATTTTTCGAGCACGATTGGACGCGTTGGGCACGCTCTTGTTACCCAGCTTAAAAGTGATTTACCACAGATCTCAAGGTTATAGACCTTGGTTTGCAAATTTAAGTTATTGTTTTCAAGCAACACAAAACAAGTAACGTCCTTGCCGTTATCCAAGCTTTGCGGATTGAACTGCGTTTTCTTTTGTTCTTCTAAAATCGTTTCCATAATTTTATTTTATAAACTTCCTTTGTTTTTGTCAATTATTTTATTTTGTTTCGTTTGCTTGCAAAGTACGAACTAACAAGTTCGCCGCATTCGTCAGCCATAATACCACCAGTGATATTTATGTTATGGTTAAGCCCTGCTTTGCTTGCTAGCGTTTCGCATGGCAAAACATCTTGTTTATTAACTTTAGCACCGAAATATAAATTGTCGAGCCTTGCATTTAAAATAGCACCCATGCACATAACACATGGCTCGAGCGTAACATAAATGTCGCACCCAACAAGCCTAAAATCATGCAACTTTTTACATGCTTTTCTAATTGCTAGTACTTCTGCATGGGCAGTTGCATCACGCTTTTTCTCACGCTTGTTATATGCTTTTGCAATAATTTTATCACCCATAACAATAACAGCACCAACTGGCACTTCGTCATGTTTTTCAGCTTTTTTCGCAAGCTCTAATGCTTCAATCATGTATTTTTGGTTCATACTCTTTTACTATTCCTATTAAATCAGCAAGAGTATAACACAAATCTTTAACTTTGTAAAAGAGTTTTTCTGCGTATTCTTCTTTAATTGGATGCACAAAATCATCACTTGCAAGTTCCACGGTCAGTGCTGGGATTTTAAGTGCACTCACGCACCAATCTTTATAGCCACCGCTACTAACTCTTTGCACATTTTTTATTTTATAACCAAGAGTGCTTGCAACTAGTTTTGCAATTTTTCTATCCCGCCAATATCTTGCCCCACATTGATAAAAATTATAATACACTTCTTCGCCTTTTGTGTGAAAGCTAAGCGTTAGTGCTGGGTTAAACATTTTTGTTTCTTGCACAAGCACTTGTGTTTCTGGTTCGCTAAATGGTTTTTTCCCTTTATATCCATTGTTACAAGGCACCTTGCTCCCCTTTTGCCTTTCCCACTTTGCATCAAAATTATTATTTATATCCACGCCATTAACATTTGCTTTGTATAGCGAAAAATCGTGATTGTCATTGTTAATTTGCAACAAATTTTCACGCATGTCTTTTGGTACGCTTTGCACCCCACGTTTCACAAGTTCTATGCCGTCAGCATTGACCATCGGTAAAATAATGATATTTGGCGTTCCAATAAGTTTTAGGTTTTCGTAATCGCTTTCGATTAATTCAATTAGTTTTATCATCACATCGCAGCCAACATACTCGCGTGCATGCACGCCAGCATTTAGCAATACAAAAGGCCTTGCATCATCAAATATGCAAGACCATCTATATATGTTTCTGCCAAGCACAGTTTTACCAGCAATGGAAACATAAAAATGTTTATATTCTTTTTTTGCTTTTTGTTCAATTGTAGCATAATCCATATTGTATATTATGCTAAATATGTTTTTTTGTTACAACACGCCAAGTCCAATTAATAATGTTAAAATCCACTCGAAAGTTAAATAACCAATCGAAACTGCAAACAGTGCGATTTTTAGCCATTTTGGGCGTTTTACACTTTCAACTTTTTCGGGAGTTAGTTGATCTTCTGTTGCTGTTTCGCTAGTTTTCGACTGCTCAGCAATTTTTGCGTTTTCGTCAATTGTTGTAATAACAATATCGTGGCTTGTGCTTTCTGCTATTTTTTTAGTTTTCACAAGTTCTTTTATTAAGTAATAGATAATAAATGCACCTGCTGCGCCCATAACAACAGCTCTCACTGCAGCAAGCCCAATCTGACTACCGGTAACAACTGTAGCTTCCGCTTCTTCTGCCGCTTGAGTGCCACTCAAAATATAAGAAAGAGTAATTGCAATAAAGTTGTTTGTAAAGTGAATAATAATCGGATACCAAATGTTCTCGGTTAATATAAAAATATAGCCAACAACTACACCCATAATAAATTGATGAACAGTTTGGTCTGGGCCACCGTGCATGAGCATGAATATTGTTGCGCCAAGAAGCACTGCCAAGTGCTTATTTTTTTCTTTCAAGCCACCAACAATGCAACCTCTAAATAAGGATTCTTCGGTAACGGCAGGCACAATGCAAACAGAAACAACATACACAAGATATATAAAAAAGTTGTTAACATTTATTCCACCAAGCGAAGATTTATAGCCGATTTTTTCTAAAATCATTGAAAACAAACTTGTAAGTGGTGATGCAAACACCAGCATCATAATAGCAATTATAACAGATATTATAACGCCATTTTTTGTAACTTTTCTATCAGCATACGATGCCTTTATAAAATTTGTTCTACTCATCTTTGCAGTCAGATATGCCGAAAGTAAAAACAGCCCTTCAAGCAAAATAGATGCAACTATACTAAACCAGCTTGCTCTTATCGAAACCGGCAAAAATGCGTACAGACGCAAAAATACATATTGAAGCAACACAAAGGTTACCGAACCAACTGCACTGTCAAAACTATCGTAATTATTTTTCAATTTCATATTATTCTCCGATAATAAAATTATTGCTCTTTTCGTTTTGTCTTGTCAAGCGAACTACAATATCGTCACCAATCACAAGCCCCGAATTTGTTAAAATATCTGCAACTGTTTGGCAAGCAAGTTCTTTTGTGTTGCTGTTTTCAGATATGTGGCTCAAAACAAAATGCTTAACACCAAGGTATTGAAGTTGCAGCATGGCTTTCCCACATTGCATATTAGAAAGATGCCCAATGTCACTAATTATTCGTTTTTTAACAAGATATGGGTATCCGCAGCCCATGAGTTTTTGTTCATCGTGATTACTTTCGATAAACACAAGTTTGCACTTGCCAAGAATACTTATAGCATCTCCCGGAACAATGCCTGTATCTGTCATAAACCCAACTTTTGCATTTTTATAAGCAATTCTATACCCAAGGCAAGCGATGGAATCGTGACTCAAATAAAATGGTGTTATGATAATATCGTCAATTGTGAACTCGCTGCCAGAAAGTGTATGCACATTGAGTTTGTTAGTTATTCCAAGCACTCTTGCACAATTTTCTTCAATATAGACTTGTTTACCATTCTTTATCATTTGCATAAGTCCACGAACGTGGTCTATGTGTTCATGCGTAATAAGCACCGTATCGATTGAGCTAATCTCTACATCTATTTGACTAAGCCGTGACGAAATTTCGCGATAAGAAAATCCTACATCGACCAAAATTCGGTGCCCACCACACTCTACAAATGTACAATTACCTTTACTTCCCGATCCAAGATTAACTACTCGCATAATAACTCCAAAAGGTATTGTACACTATTTTTCTCTAATTCTCAATTAATTTAGAGCTTTTGTCCGCTTCTCACCGTTTAAGTAATTGTTAAACTTGCTTGTAGTCTTATCCCCTGCAACTTTTCTAAAGCTCTGCAACAAGTCTTCACTGCTAGCAATTTTAAACTTGTTTTGTTTGTAATATTTTTGTAGCGCTTTATACATTTTCTTTTCGCCAATTTCTGTGCGAATATCGTCTAGCATTACAACGCCTTTCACATAAATAAGGTAGCTGTATTCATACTCACTTGAATAATTGTTTACTCTATCGTTCATGCGCGTGTCAACAGTTCCACCAAGTGAAGTGATTACATCAATATAAAGCTCATATGTATTTTTTGCGTCTTCGACTAAATTTTCATAAGACATATTATATTTGCTATTGTTTTCGAAAAACAACAATGACGAATATTCCGTCAAGCTTTCGTCTAACCACGCCTCTGTTATTTCATTGTTACCAACAACGCCATACCACCATTGATGTGCAATTTCGTGAACAATTACTTTTGCCAAATCATCACTAGATTCTATGTTGTCGGCAACAATAACAAGCCCAGGATATTCCATTCCACCAAATAAAAATGGACTTTTAACTACACACAAATCACGATATGGATATTCGCCAAACTTCGCATTAAAAAACATCAATGCTTCTTTTGCAAGCTCAGCCGCAAAGTTTAGGTCACTATCTCCCATGTATCCATAATACTTAACGCATGTATTTTTAAGTTGAATTTCTTGCACTTCAAATTTTTTAGATAGCACCATTGCAAAATCTCGAACGGCTTTAGCTTCAACTTTTAGATGATTAGTTTCGCCACGTTCCAAACTTAACATTTTGCCAGTATGCGCGGGATTGTATTCTTCTGGAAACGAAAAATTGACAAAATAGTTTGCAACGTCACTACAAAAGGGGTCACCGATTTCATAGTATGGCGAAATCTCAAATTTCCCATCTTTTATTGTAGCTAACACGGGATACCAGTTGCCAAGATTAATATTGTCACCCATAAACCCAAGCCTATGGTTGCAGTTTGGGAGTGACGTTGCAAAGTCAAGTTCAATTATGTTTTTTGAACTTGTTTCGTCACATTTAACTTTTAATGCGTTCTCGTCTTCGCCGTCATAGACAACATCTTGCGACACCCCGTTCACTTTCACACTATTCACTTCTAAATTGCCAAAACTTTGACCGTTCGAAAAACACTTGCCTTGATTTAGGTTTGTGTATGGTCTTATCTTTGCATCTTCACGAAATGCACGTGGATACAAGTTGAAAAAGACATACTCGTTCCCGCTCGCATAATCTTTATTGATTTCAACGCGGGCATTAGCGGTTATTTTCATATCTTTATCCAGCGTTGCATCAATAGTATAAGTGTTCAGATTTTTAGACGCCTTATTTACCGTACTGTCAAAATCTCGTTTAAAAATAAAAATACAAGAAAACAAAACAATCATCACCACAATACTTATCCAAATAATGTGCTTAAAAACAACTTTTTTCATATTAGACCTCTATCTAACTTTATGCATGCACATAACAAAAAAGAATATTTTTTTATTATACAAGTGTAGAAAAACTTGACAAGCACACAAAAAAATAATATTATAGCATCATGAAAAATAGAAATTCAGAAAGAAAAGACATACGTACAATACGTACAAAACATTTATTAGAGAAGTCATTATATCAATTGCTCGAAACAATCCCGTTTGATAAAATCACAATTCAAGAGATATGTGACAATGCATCAGTTCATAGAACAACATACTATCAACATTTTAATAATAAAGAAGAACTGCTAGAATATTCACTAAACAACTTCCGTGAAAAACTTTTTGAAGTAACAAACAAAAATATTAACGATTGTTCAATAAAAGAAATGTTTTTGCATCTATCTCACTTTTTTATCACATACGTGCAAGGCAATCGCGATGTTATAAAAAAGATTATAAATAACATTGGTAGTGAGTTCTTGATAGCAAAGGTTTCGTATGCATACGAACAAAGCATTCTTGTTATGCTAAACAAATACGATGTTGAATTTAGTGTGCCAACACCAATCATCAGTCAATTTTTTACAGGCGGACTCATGAGAATATTGCTCAGCTGGCTCGAGAGCCCAGAACCTGTTTCACGTAACGAGTTACTTAACTATATCGACATAGTAATAACAAGTGTCGACTCTGAAAATAGCGAAAAATAAGCATAAAAAAACACTGGCAAAACGCTAGTGTTTTTTATTTTTCTATATTTCTATTTATTAACGGCTTCGTTTAATTTTTGAACCATTAAATCAACATCAACGCCATGAACAGCGGCTGCATCTTCAAGCGATTCCATTTGGCTAACAGGACAACCAAAACAATGCATACCAAATCCCATTAAAATATCTGCCAAGTTCTCGTCAATCTTTAAAACTTCGCCAATTGTCATAGTCTTTTTAATCTCAATTTTACCTTTTTTCATTACTTATTATCTCCTTCACGATATTTATTCATTGCATCAATCAATTCTTTCAAACTTTTTTCGGTACGTTTTGCTTGGCTAGGAGAAAGTGATTGTTCGCTTTTACGCATAAGTTTTTCTGCACGTTCAAGAGCAATCTCAAACTCTTCATCGCTACGAATTATCACAGGTTCACCATTTTGAATTTCAAGTTTTGGTCTACCACGTTTTTTGTTAGTAGAAACTTTTTCTTTATCTTCTTCGAAAAAGACATTATTTTCTGTTTTTGGTTCACTGATTGGCTTTTGTTCAACATATGCTGACTCGGTTTCTTCGTCTTCCTCTGGCAATATTTCCATTTCTGTATCACCGATTTGTTCAAGCGGCTCACTTTCTTGTGGTTCAATAATCTTTGGAACTTCGCTAGCAACTGGCAAAATCTTTTCAAGTTTAATGTCTTCGTTAAGATCGCTTGTTTCAATCTCGGTATCAGTGCCATCTGTGTCTTGTTCAAACAAATTATATCCAGCATTTGCCTGAGTGCCAACAACTAAACTATCAAGCGTTTTCAAAAGTTCGTCAAAACTATCAACTGCAAGTCTGTATTGGTTTTGCCTAATAGCAGTGTAGATGTAGAATGCACCTTTAATAACGGCAAGATAAATAAATGGCACGAGCAAGCTTTCTGCCAAGGCGTAACCTGTTAATGGTTCCGACTTACCAATAATAGCAACAGAGCAAAGAAGCAAGAATGCAAAAACTGTGTAACTATAAGTACGCATGATCGTACGGTTTTGGTTATACATACCACCATGCAACTCAAGATCTAAACTATCTTCCCTTTTAATATATTCCGATGGCAAACCACGTTTCTTATATTTAAAAGTACTCCATCCGCGAACAAATGAAGAAGGCATTTTCGCAATCATTTGGTTAAGTTGATAAACATTGTTTTTCTTAACTCCCTCAACCAAAATAAATGAGTTAATCTTTCTCGCGTTTCTTTCAAATCGTTTTTCAAAACTAAACACAAGAGAAAGCGTTACCCAAAGCACAAATAATAACACAGCAATAAGTGAGATAAGAAGCAACTTATCACCTGTTAAAAGACCAATCATAACACCGAAAGCGGTTTTAATATAATCATACATCATACTTTTTCACCTAACATCAGTATATCACACAAAATTGGTAAAGACTAGTAATTTTTGTATAAATTTTTACAAATTAACGATTTTTTTGAAAAACATCGATTTGCGAAATATTTGCTATCGAAACAACAATAGCTCTGCCGAGTGGAAGCCCCAAAGCCTTTTCCATTGCATCAGCATAAATCTTTAGTTGCAACTCATATTTTTCTTTCAAATCACTATCACTTAACCTTGTTGTCTTATAATCAATTATATCAAAACAATTATCTTTTATACACAAAACATCAATAATACCTTGCAGTAATATTTTGTCTTCTCCAGCACTTTGTGCAATGTCACTAGCAACGGCGTTATAATAAAATTCGCATTCACGAAGCACCCTACCTTTGCCAGATTTTATTTCGTCAAATATTGACAACTTTAACAATTGTTCAAGTGTTTTTAAATCAACGTTATCAATATCTTCTTTTGTAATTTTGTTCTCTTTTTCAAGGCACAATAATTGTGTTTTTAATTCTTCATATTTGCACTTTTCAAAATCTAAAAACTGCAAAATTCTGTGATAACTATTGCCAATTTCAATTGCTTTTGAGTTACTTTCAACATTTTTTATTGTTTCGTAAGTTTTATTCGAAAGCGAACTTAGTGCCGAAAAAGATGTTTTTGCTGGCAACTTTAAACTTTTTTCAAAGGCATATTTCCTGTCAAAATTATCTGTCAATTTTTGCACGACATTCATGTCTGGCTCACTAAACAAAAATTGTTTTTCGTTTGGTTCTGGCATGTTTTCATAAATATCATTTAGTGCAAAACATTCCACATTCAAGCTTTCTAATTTATTATTCACCAAAGCTTCACTAAACCAGTCTAAAAAGCAAGTTGGGTTTTCGAACTCTTCATGCAATTGCTTACGACCTTTGCTCCCAACAACAAACAAAAAGTTAATTGCACGTGTCATTGCCACATACAAAAGTCTTTGTTGTTCCTCGAGCAACTTTGAAGTTTCGGAAATTTGAGCAGCAAGCAAGGCTGGCGTTTCGCATTTATAACGTTTTTCTGTGTCAAAGTACGATAAGCACGCACCAAACTCCTTGGAATACAAACAATCTCCATGAAGAGATTTGTAATTAAACTTATTACCTGTTCCAATTAAGAACACAACTGGGAACTCAAGCCCCTTTGACTTGTGAATTGTCATAACTTGAATTGAATTGCTGCCGCTAGCCGTTTCTATTGGCAAAGCATCATTGTCATCTTGCAAATATTCATTTAACAACTTGCTTGGAAGGCTAGATTTAAACTTATTATACTTTTGCAAGCTTTCTTCAAAAGTGTTAGAAGCATATATCTTAGTTTCAAGTTCCAACTCATCTTCGATTATTTGCAACAATTCTGGCATAGGTTTATATATTGCATATTTTTTCAATTTATCAATAATTGTTATGAAATGTTGTATTTTTTGTTGCAATTCTGCTGAAAATTTTGCATTACTAAAAATATTTTTGCAAAAACTTGTCTTTTTATCTTGAAGTCTTATTAATGCTAAGTCGCTAGCATTAAACCCAAATAGTGGCGAATACAAAACACTTAACAACTTTTCATCATCGTCAATATTTGATAATAGTGACAACAAATCGCAAACACCAGAAACAAACACATCGTCATATACATCAGATACGACATCAGCAGTCACTGGCAATTCATATTTTCTTAAAACTTCGACAAAATCGCCAAGAGATGCAAACCTAGAAGCTGTCAATATTACAATGTCACTATATTCAATTTTTCTATATTTTCCACTTTTAGCATCAAAAATGCGGGCATCATGCATAAGTTTTGCAATATTTCTTGCAACAACACCAGCTTCTGCTACTGCTGCTTTTTCTTCTTCTGCATAATCAAATTCATGATCCTTTACAGAATACACTTTGAGATTATCTGTATTTTTTTCTTCTTTTTCTTTGCTAGTATCAATATAAATCAAATTTATATTTTTCCCGTCATATTTGTTGTCCCAAGCACCCAATCCACTCTTCATTTGCTTTTTTACATAATCTTCGCCACCAAATTTTTCTGTCATGCTACGCGAAAAAACATAATTGCAAAAATCAAGAATATCTTTGTGACTTCTAAAGTTATCTACAAGGTCAATTGCTTCACTTGTTTTAGAGTTTAAAGTATATGACTTGTATGTATCAATAAATATTTGCGGATCACAAAGTCTGAATCTATAAATGCTTTGCTTAACATCACCTACCATAAATCTATTATTTTCACGTGAAAGCAGCGATATTATTTTTTCTTGCATGCCATTGATGTCTTGATATTCATCGACAAATATATATTGATATTTTTCTTTTAATTCATTTAATATTTCTTCATTTTCAAGAACTTTTACGGTAAAACGCTCAAGGTCATTAAAATCAAGGCCACCTTTCTCTTTTTTCATTTCACCATAGATTTTGTCAAAACGTTTTGTAATTTCATAAAGATTAACAACTCGTTTTTTTGTTACAAGCATTATCTCGTCTAATGACTGCTTATCTAGCCCTGTAGCCTTTTCTTTCAAAAATTTCATCTGCTTGCCATATTTTTCTTTAAACTCTTCTACTGTATCAAAAATCTCTTGTTCTTCCACTTTAGCTTTTGGCATAACTGGCAATCTTTCGAAATTATTTATTACATCGCTATTGTGAATATAATCAAAGTCTGTGCGTATTCTTTTTACTCTAGATTGTAATTCTATAAGATATGCTGTCAAATTTTTTACATTGTAGCTATCTGTTTTTGCAATTAATTCATCTAGCTCCAAGTCTAAACTTTTAGCAGTTTTTATTAAAGTTTGGTTTAAAAATTGGATAGCCTTGTTTTTATTATAATCATCACTATAATTATTAAGCCCTTGCAAAAACCATTGTTCTGGCTCACTTTCGCTCGCAAGCAATGCGTGCAAACCAAGTATCATCTTTTTAAAGTTATCTGTGTTACGTTTTTTTGAAAAACAATCAACCAAGTCATAAAATTCCGCATTTTGTTCATATTGCTCTCGAAAAAGTGCTTCCATTGCACGGTTTTTAATGGAATTAGCTTCCAATTCATCAAGTACAACAAATGCGGGATCAATGCCAACAGCAAAGAAATAGCTCTTAAGTAGTCTTGCACAAAAGCTATGCAAATTAGATATGTCAGAAATTGGAATGTCATCTATCTGGGATAAAATAAATGGTGTTGGTTTTACTTCCGAAAGCTTTTTTATAAGCTTATTTTTCATATCGCTACTGCTTGCCTTTGTGAAAGTTACAACCAAAAACTTACTAATTGGAATTTTGTCTTCTGCAATAAGTTTTACAATTCGTTCAATCATAACGGTGGTCTTTCCACTACCGGCAGAGGCACTGACAATTAGATTTTTGTCACGACTATCGATAATTTTTTGCTGAAGTGGTGTAAAATTACTCATCATCTGCCTCCATTATGTTTTTGTATGTAACCGAAAGGTTACACTTTCTGCCAAGTTCTTTCTTAGACCCTTTTATGCCGCAAATGTTGCTATATTTGCAATAGGCGCACGCAATTTGACCATTGTTTGAATATGGCGATGCTTCGATGTACCCCATTTTTATTTCACTTACAGCTTTCTTTATAAGTTTTTTGGTATATTCTTCCAGTTTTTCAAAATTTTCGGCATCAATTTGGTTATCTTTTTTATTCACAACCATATTCCCAGATGCGATATTTGTTTTAGATGTGCTAATTGATGCATTGATAAGTGAACTTTTTGCGTTTTCAAAAGAGATACTGTTATCCATCAACAAAACATCTTCGATATTGTCAGACATTACACCGTCCATTTTGTAAGCTTCGTCACTCTTTTGCTCGCTCGAAGAAAAATCGTTGTGCAAAGGGAAATAAAGTGATGCAACTGGTTTTTTGCCAAGTTTTTCAAGTGCACAAAGATAAGTAAGCAACTGTATTTTTTTACCGTAATACAACTCAGATGCCTTTGCATCTATTGCGCCTGTTTTATAGTCAATAACGCGAAGCTTGTCGCCACAAATATCAACCCTGTCGATTTTTCCTTCTATTCCAACAGTTTCGTCAATATTGAGCCTTCCAACTTTCCCCTTTTCGCCATACCACATTTCAAAATATGTTGGTTTAAAGCTACTGCTCGCATATTCTTTTTTAAGAGCACTACAAATTCTTTCGCTTTCACTTTTCAAAACGCGGATAATGATTTTGTTGTCTTCTAAGTTATATTTCTCATCTTTTAATATTTCATCTAATATATTTTGCGGTTTTTTCTCATTGCCACTAACCAAATTTCTAAGGTACTTTTCTGCTAGTGCGTGTAAAATATCACCCACATCAATTGCTCTAAAACTTGACTGCTGTTTTTCTTTTATTCCAAGACCAAAACTAACAAAATGAGCAAAAGGACAAGCAAAGTATTTTTCAAGTTCACTTACACTTGCCTTGCCGTTTTCAAAAAACAATTTATCCGCATTATCAACGTAAATATTCTTTTCTTTATTATATTCTTTTATCTTGTCATACGAAAAACCTTTACTTTTTAATGCAAAGTATAAGTCATTAACTCGCTGGTCAGACAAAATATAGTTTTGTTTGTAATGCAATTTTTGTAAAAAGTTCTTTTCGCCACTTGCTGGCGTTGGGTTAAAACTTGCAAAATTATCATCATCAATATTCAATACCGAATAATCATATAACGAGTTGTTAATTTTTAGGTAATCTTCGCCATCAAAAAAGATTTTAGAAATAAACCCTATTGTTGCTGATGGTTTTTCTTCGTCACCTGTAATATTTTGCGAGCTGCAAGAAATATATAGTTTTTTCTCTGGTAAAAGCATCAATTCATAAGTTCTAAATCTCTCACGACGATTTATTGTTCTGATTGTTGGTTCAATCTTTTTGTTTGTACTGTCTGCAAGATAAGCAATTTCTTCATCAGAAATAATACCACAATCATCACTTTTAAGTGGAAAGTTGCCTTCTATTGCATTCATAATAAATAAATCATCAATATTACTGAGCCCATCACCGTTCTGTTGAATTTTTAAGCAATCAAGTGTTTGCGGAATGAGTGAAACATTGCTAGACGCAAGCCCACTTTGAAGTAACAACGAAAACTCTTCAAGTGTTGTTTTTGTATCGCCCAAAAAGGTAATTAAGCTTGAAAATGTGTTATCAATAACATCTAAAACTTGGTCGTTTATTGCCACCGCAATGTTGTCATTTAGTTCTGTTTGTAACTCCGTTAGTTTATCGATTTGATTTTTTATTTGTAAATTTTTAAGCAACTCTGTTAAAATTTTAACATAGTCGCTATATGTTTTTGCATTTTTTAACATATTTTGCATTTTAACATAAAACGATACAAACTGTTTTCTGCACTCTTCAGCCTTTGCTGCTGTTTCTTTTTGTTTTTCATCTATTATCGCAAATGGCTTTAAGAACTTTGTATAGCTTATTCCGTATCTTGTGCAATAATTTTCGAACTCATCTTTATTGGGTAAATTAACAAAAAAGTTCTTTACAAACAAAAGAACACTGGATTGTTCCAAATTTTTCCTAAGCATTTCAAAAAACGCTCGAATGCACGCAAACAATGGGTGCATAGAAAAATCATATGGCTTTGCAATAAAGTATGGTATTTCATACTCTTTCATCTTTTCTTCTACAATTCTTTTATTAACCTCGAGTCCAGGGTAAACAATTGCCATATTATTGTATCTTTCGCCATTTGACACTTTTTGTTTTATGATTTTGCAAATATTATCAAGCTCGTTATATACATTTTGGAAATTATATAATTTTATATTACCATCACTTACTTTTAATTCTGGCGGATAACTGAAAAGATTGTTTTTTAAGTGCTCAAGATCGCTATTGTATTTTTGTTTTATTCTAACGGGTTCATATTTTATATGCAATGAATCTGCCAGCGACTTAAATTTATCAAAAATCTCAGTTTCTTTTATATGCGCATTCTTTGAATCTGGATGCATAAAAGAGCACGCCACTGTTGTATTTTTTGCAGTCTTAACAATAGAACGCATCATATCCATTGCTTTGCTAGTTAATGTATCATAGCCACAAACAAGAACTTTAGAGTTCTTAATTTTTTCGTTATCAGATATTACATCAGACAAAATGTCAAGCTTGTCGGTAGCATCTATATATACATTTTTGAGTTCACTTTCATAGGCATCATAAATAAGGCTAATGTCTTGCAATTTTAATTTTAAAGATTTTTTTGCATCGGTCGTGCTTTTCGTAAATTCTTCTGGCGTAAGACCACTTGCCTTTATTTGTGCAATGGTATCGTAAATATTTTCGATAAAACCAACAGATGCTGCGCTCTTTTTAAAACAAACCAAACTATCTTTCATTTCATATACAATTTTACGAATAAGCATAATGCCCGTTTCACGCGTTAGTGGTTTTTTATCTGACTTATATTGCAATTTTTCGAGCAACCTATCAAAACTATTAACAGAAATATTGACAGTCGCATCTACATCGCCAAGCAACAATTGTTCAGCCTCAAGAGTTTTTGTTTCTGGCACCAGAACCAAATAGTCACTATATAAATCATTTTTTGCGTCAACAGAAAACCTTGAAAGAGATTCTTTCATCGCTTGCTCGGTTGTATCTGCTAATATAAATTCAAGTTTCATAATAAAATAATATCACACACACATTAAAATTTCAATTATTTTATATATTTGACATCAATTGCCGCGTATAATATAATTGTTATAGGAGAAAATTTATGGCAGAATGGATGTATTATGTTCTTTCAGTTTTGTTTGTACCACTTTTCGTTTTAACGATTATTGCGCAAATAAAGGTGAGCGTAACTTATAATAAATATAAAAATGTAAAATCTAATTTCGGTATATCGGCAGCTGATTGCGCGCGTAAGATGCTTGACGCAAAAGGTTTAACTAGCACACGCGTTTTGCAAACAAAGGGCGGTTCAATGAGTGATTATTTCGATCCTCGCAACAACACTGTCAATCTTTCTAACGAAGGATATAACAGCACATCAATTGCAAGCATTGCCGTTGCCGCGCACGAAGTTGGGCACGCATACCAACACGCAGACGAGTCTTATGCACCTATGCGTATCCGCTCTAAGCTTGTACCAATTGTAAATATTGGCAGCCACATGGTTCTTCCACTTTTTATTATTGGTGTATTGGTTCTCGTATTCAACCAATATTCTATGGTTGGTACTGTTATGCTTTGGCTTGCTGTTTGTTTTTATTTTCTTTCAACACTTTTCTATCTTGTAACTTTACCTATCGAAATAAACGCTTCCAAACGAGCCCTAGCCACAATTAGCGCTAACGGTTACCTAGACCAAAGCGAAATGCCAGCAGCAAAAGAATTGTTAACTGCTGCCGCTTGGACATATGTTGCTGGGCTGCTTACATCTATATATTATTTCTTAAACTTTTTACTCCGCGTTATAATGATTACTCGCAGAGATTAATATTCATAAAAAATACCGCAAATTAGCGGTATTTTTTTGTTTATTTTCTTATGCCATAGACATTAACTTTTAACTTTGCAACCACGCCAGGAAAAAGTTTTACGTCAACCACAACGCGCGCTTCTGATTTGATTGGACTTTCAAGCAAAATCTTTTTTCTATCTATTTCATAGCCTTTTTTTGCAAGTTCTTCGGCAATTTCTTTTGCTGTAACCGAACCAAAAGCTCTTAGATTTTCACCTACTGGAATTGTGAGTTCAAGTTCAAGTTTTTCAAGTTCACCTGCAAGCAATTTTGCATTTTTCAAATCTTCTTCATATTTCTTTTTTTCTGCTGCTTTTTGAGCATTGTTTAAATTAACATTTGCAGCATTTGCTGGAACTGCAAGCTTGTTTTTGAACAAAAAGTTTGTCGCATACCCATCGCTAACATTAATTACGTCGCCTTTTTTACCTTGTGCTTTTACATCTGCTGTTAATATTACTTTCATATGTGTATCTCCTTATATTAATTATATAAACAATTGTAAACTAAAGTCAACTATAAGAATAAAAAGCCATATTTTTGCCATAATAAAAATATTGGAGGAACAATTATGTATGATTTAAAATGCAAACGCGAAAACTGTGTTTATAACTGCAACTGCAATTGTACAGCCAAGGACATAGACGTAAGCAAAAGCACAGAGTGCAAAACTTACGAGCCTGCTGACCACAAAAAGCAAGAAGTTGATAAAATTCCAGTTACACCAACACGCAACCAAACTTGTGTTTCTTGCAAGGCCGATTGTTTGTTTAACAGTGATTGCAAATGCGTTGCTAACGGCATAACAGTGAAAACATCGGACTCTTGTCCTTGTTGCCAAACATATATGCCAAAATAATAGCAAACAAAAAACCAGGACATTTGTCCTGGTTTTGTTTGGCTCCCCGAGTAGGATTTGAACCTACGACCTTGCGATTAACAGTCGCCTGCTCCACCGCTGAGCTATCGGGGAATATATATCTTGCTCACACAAGTAGGTTCATTATATATCATATAAACTTATTTTGCAACAGTTTTTTTAAAAATTTTCAACCTTTTTCTAAAAATTTTATTAATCAACGCACAGTGTCGCTAAATGTTTTATACATTATTTTGCAATTTTTATTTGTAAATTTATTTATAAAACTATTGACAATATTATAAATTGTGGTTATAATTACCACGTAATAAAAATTCTTGTGCCAAAGACAGTAAGTGGCCTAGCGCCTTAAACTACGCTTACCGAGGAACAATTTAGGTAACCTGTTACCCGTGTTCCCGCTTGTGCTGGCGACACGGGTTTTTTATTTACACTTCACACTATAAGGAGGTAAATAATGTCAGCTAACTATGAAAATAAAAAGGTTTTAGTTGAAGAAATTAAAAACTTAGCTAAAGACGCAAAATCAATTGTTCTTGTTGATTATAAAGGCATGAACGTTGAACAAGTAACTGAGCTTAGAAAAGAAGTTAGAAATGCTGGCGCAACATACAAAGTTTTCAAAAACAGACTTATGAAGCTCGCATTTGAAGAACTTGGTATCAAGCTTGACGAAAGCGTTTATAACGGAACAACTGCAGTTATTTTTGATTCTAATGATGTTATTGCACCTACTAGAATCGCTAACAGCGGCGAAATGAAATACAACAAAGTATTCAAAATCAAAGCTGGATATGTTGAAGGAAAAGCAGTTGATGCCGCTTATGTTAAGCGCTTAGCAGCTATCCCATCAAAAGATGTTTTAGTAGCTCAATTAGTTGGAATGCTTACAATGCCTATGCGTGGGCTTGCAGTGGCTATTGATCAAATAGCAAAGAAAAACGCGTAATAATTTTTTAAGGAGAAAATAAAATGGCAGATATCAAAAAATTTGTTGAAGATGTTAAAGGTTTAACAGTTGTAGAGCTTAACGAACTTGTTAAAGCTCTTGAAGAAGAATTTGGAGTTAGTGCAGCAGCTATGGCAGTTGCAGCTCCAGCTGGTGGTGCAGCCCCTGCAGCAGCAGAAGAAGAAGAAAAGAGTGAGTACACAGTAGTACTTAAAGAAGTCGGTGCTAACAAAATCAACGTTATCAAAGTTATTCGTGATATTACAGGTCTTGGACTTTCTGAGTCTAAAGCACTTGCTGATAACGTTCCAAGCACAATTAAAGAAAACGTTGCTACAGATGCAGCTAAAGAAATGGTAGAAAAATTCAAAGCTGCTGGTGCAACTGCTGAATTAAAGTAATAAATAGCGATAAAAAATAAACAGTGTGAAGAAAAAAATTCCAACGTAATGTTGGAATTTTTATTTTGCTAATTTGTTTTATTTTTCTAAATCGACTTCTTTTTGAGCTTTTTTAAGGTTGCGTATACCAAGTATCGAAAAAAGTAATATTAACCCCGCTTGAACTGGCACACAAATTAAAAATACAAGCCAAATATTTTGCACAGTTCTAAGCGTCAGATAAATTGCTAAAGCCAAAGTCCAAAGCAGCCCCGATGCCATAATACACTTCAAGTAATACTTGCCCCAAATGCATGCAAACACAAGCAATACAATAAATGAAATTGGTAAGGCATAAATAAACGCAAGCTTTGGCCAAACAGCACCCGTGCCAAACAAGTTTGGAAAAACATATAAGCAAACTGCAAGTATCCAAACGATTGTTGTAGATGCAATGGCAATAAGCAATTTTTTATATTTAACAAATATGTCTTTTAATGCTGGTTTGGGTCTTATATTTTTTTTCGGTGATAATAAATCGTCAACACTAACACCAAACAAATCTGCTAAGCTTTTTAATACAAAAATATCTGGCACAGACTCCCCGCGTTCCCACTTAGAAACTGCCTTGTCTGAATAATTAATTTTTTCGGCAAGTTCAAGCTGCGTCAAACCAAGTTTTTTACGACATGTAACAATGTTTTCTGCAAGTACATCTTCTAACTTTTTCATAGCATAATTATATCAATAAAAAAATTATTAATCAAGTAAAATTTTGTTCTATTTTTATTGACTCTACTGGCGGTAGAGTGAGCAAAAAAATTCTACATCAACTATTTTAACTGTCGAGAAATATTTGTTGCAAAACGCTTTTACACTTGCATATACTATTCCCGTAAGCAAGGAGGAAAAAACATGAAAATTGCTATCAGTGCAGAGTCAACAATCGACATGCCACAAGAATTATTAAATGAATTTGATATACACACTGTTCCATTTACCATTTTACTTGGCGACAAAACGGGGTTAGATGGAAAAATAACGAGCAGTGAAATTATAGAATATGTAAAAGAAAACAAGGTATTGCCAAAAACAAGTGCAGTTAATGAACATCAATATAACGAGCATTTTTCAAAATTACTCAGTGATTATGATGCCGTAATTCATTTTTCGCTTTCAAGCGGACTTTCTAGCGCATACGAAAACGCCGTTGCTTCGGCGAAAAACTTTAAAAACATTTATGTTGTCGATACCCTATCCCTTTCGACAGGTATTGCATTGCTTGCTATTTATGCAAGAAAGCTTGCCCGCAAAAATGTTGCTCCAGAACGTATTTTTGAGCTTTGCAATATCAGAAAAAAGGATTTGCAAGTTAGTTTTGTTTTGAAGCGTTTGGACTTTCTATATAAGGGCGGCAGATGCAGCAGCTTACAATTGCTTGGTGCGAACCTTTTGCAACTTAGACCAGAAATTTTGGTCGAAGACGGCAAAATGCATTCTAGCAAAAAGTTCCGTGGAAACATGGACGTGTGTGTCACAAAATATTGCGAAGATATTTTACAAAGATTTTCTACACCAGACAAGAGTGAAGTCTTTGTAACATACACAACAGCCACAAAAGAAATGTTAGACAATGCAACAAAATGTCTTAAAAATGCAGGGTTCGAGAATATTCATTATACAACCGCTGGCGGAACGATTACCAGCCACTGCGGCGAGTTTTGTTTAGGCATTCTTTACATCAACAGCGAAGAACCAAAGATATAATATGAATCTTAAAAACACAAATATTACCTTAATCGGGGACTCTATTTCAAAGGGTCTTTATTTGCAAAAGCTAAAACCAGTTCCACTCGAACAATCTGCATTAAAAATAATAGAAAATAAATACGATATAAAAATTAATTGTCAATCTTGTTTTGGGCAAACATTGCAGCGTGCATGCGACAAAAAGGTTTTCGAAAACTATTTAAGCTCGATTGATACCAACCAAAACAACTTACTTATTCTTTGGCTTGGTGGCAACGATGCTGACTTTAATTGGAAAGAAGTTGCAGCTGCTCCACAAGAAAATCACCAACCAAAAACACCAATACACGAGTTTGAAGAATACTTAAATAACACATTAAAAATGTTAACAAATGCCAACGTTAAAGTTGTTTTGTTATCACTCCCACCAATCGACAGCGAGCGATATTTTGAAGTTATCAGTCAAATTGCAGACAAAGAAAAAGTGTTACAATTTTTCAATAATGACATAAGCGTTATCTATCGTTATCAAGAAAGATACAGCAGAGCCATTGTTCAAGCGGCAAAAAATAACAATTGCTCACTTATTGATATTAGAAACGAATTTTTGCTCAGACGCGACCTTAGATCTTTGCTTGCAAGTGACGGTATTCACCCAAACCAACAAGGGCAACAATTAATAGCGTCATTTATAAAAAAGAAAATCGAAGAATAAAAAGACCATTACTTGCCAGTAATGGTCTTTTATTTATACTATTTATACTTTGTCGAACTTAAAACCAAGATTGCTTGCAACCTTTTCAAACTTAACAATGTTGAATATTCCCCATTGCGTGCAAACGACAACCGTGTTTCCGTCTTTTAATTTAAATGACGAATCCATAAAATATCGCTTTTTGCTATCTTTTATTTTCTCCGCATTCTCTTTTAATTCAACAACATTAAGCGACCCCTGAATCGATTTATCGAACACACAAGCAAGCTCAGAATACGTAGGGTTATTTTGCTTAATATATTTTTCAATCACTGCCAAAACAAAACGATTTTTAGGTAAAATCTTGTTATCTACCATATATCTGGTTTTGTCACGCCCTGTGCCAGTTTCTTCAGTCTTTTTACCATTTTGCAAAACAATATTTTCTAAAAGTTCAATACGTCTTTTTAATTGTTCAATTTCGTTAACTATATCCATGACTTAATTTTATCACACCCTCAAATTTTAATCAAGTTTTTATTAACAACTATGCAAAAACTAAAAATATTTACAAAAAACTAGAAAAAACTTATAAAAACTATTTACAACTAGGAAAAACTATGGTATTATATTCGCAGAAAAGGAGAAAACATTATGGATAAAAAATTAGTTACAACAGTTGCAGGCATTATTGAAAACCAAAACGGAGAGATTTTGTGCACATTGCGTGACCAAGGTAAATACGATTATGTATCTTTTGTTTGGGAATTTCCTGGCGGTAAAATAGAAGCTGGCGAAACCAAACATCAAACACTTGCAAGGGAGCTTAGAGAAGAGCTTGATATAACCGTCAATATTGGCGATTTTTATTACCAGGTTGAGCACGACTACCCAGATTTTCATTTGTCTATGTCGCTTTACAAATGCAAGTTTAATGGCGACCATATGGCAATGAATGTTCACAAGGCAATTAAATGGGTTGAAAAGAAAGACTTGCTTAAACTTGATTGGGCAAAAGCCGACTTGCCAGTTGCAGAAAAGCTTTTTACAGAATATACCGCTGCGCAAGAAAATGTATAAAAAATAAATTAATAAAAAAGAATTCTTACACAGAATTCTTTTTTTGTTTATCCAGCTATGTCTATATTAAATTTATCGTTATTTATATTTCCATAATAAATAATTGTGTGCCCCAGAAACATGTCGTCATCGTCAAAATATACCGAAATGTCATCGCCCGCTATATCAATGGCAATGCTGCCTTTTGTAATTCTATCAACCACTTTACTCTCTGTGATTTTTTGACAATTGTTTTCCCATTCGTTTGCGAGATTTGCAACTTCTTTCGAGCACTTGTGGGCAATATCTATATAAAAAGAAATAATATCAGCGTTAATCTTTTTGAAAGTATTAATCGATTTAGACGCATCAATTTCGTTCTCAGGTTCAAGCGATATATAAACTTTTTTATCACTCACATTGTATTTTGCATCGTACCTTTCAAGCACCTTATCGTAAACAAACATAACACCGTCAACAGCCATTGTTATCGGCTTGTTTAGTTCTTCTATAAGACTATCAAATCTTTTGTCTTTTGTCTTTTTAATCTTTAACAAATAATAAAAGTCTTTATCTTTCACTTTTTTGCATTTAATTTTATAAGCACAAACATTTTGCGTTTTAATAACTTTTAAAGGCTTTTTGTTATTCATGTAATATATAAAACTAATTTTGTTATTAACCACTTGGTTTTTATCGTCAATAAACGCAACACAATTTATTGTTTCTGAATAATAATCTTCGCCCTTTAATTTTGTTACACCACTCAAATTGTAACCTGTTAGTGCTGTTAACTTTATCGTTTTTTCTTCGCAACTATTTTTCAAAAAGTCGCTGCAAAAATTTTTAAATTCTTTAGTGCTAGTTTTATCTTCCATACTTTCCGCCCCTGAATATAGTATAACATATAAATAGCAAAACAACTAATAAAAAGTATAAACAGAGAAAAATACAATATCCAAAATTTTTAGCAAAAAGAAAATGCCCCGAATGGAGCATTTTTATTTTGCGTTTTATCTTAAAATTATTGTTGTGCTTGTTGGACAAATTTCTTCGCCTTCTGCCAAAATAATTTCTTGACCGTGATTGTATTCTTTTACATACAAGCCAATACGAATATTGAATGTCTTTTCGTTTCCATAGGCAGAAAGGACTGTGTATTTACCTGGTTTAATTTCGTTCTTTTTACCAACAACCATAACTTTTCTTGGTTGCAAAATAACATCTTTGCGGTCGTATGTAATGTTCATTTCGCCTTCTTTATCAACAATTGTTTTGTCGAGTGAATAACGAACACCTTTTTCAACCTTAACTTCGTCTGCCATGCGCGTTTTTTCTTCCGCACGAGATTTACGTGCTTTTGCTATATCCCTAGCGGTAACAGCAATAAAGATTATTACCAAAACGGCTGCAACGCCAATTAATACATATTTAAGAATATCCATAACTTTCTCCTTACAAATTATATTTTATCACACATATGCATTTATTGCAAGTAATTAATGCCCTGCTAATCGTTTTAAACCAAAATATGGTTTAAGTTTTTTCAGTGACGCTTTTAGTTTTTCAAAATCACCGTCTACCATATCTGTTCTGCCATAGCCACCATCAAACAATGTATCGCCAGAAAATAAGACATCACCCACTACAAAACAACAACTGCCACTCGTGTGCCCCGGCGTGTGCAAAACAAGCATATCTATTCCGCAAAAATTCTGATTGCCATCTTGTAGCATTTCGTCTGCATTTGTTTTTGGAAAAGGCTTGTCAAAAAGTTCTTCCATATTATCTTTATTATGCAATTTTTCGGCATCAAGAGAGTGCACATAACATTTCGCGCCAAGCTCTTGCAACGCTTTTACCGAATAACAATGGTCATAATGCCCGTGAGTTAACAAAATAACAGCGGGTTTTAAGTTTTTTTCTTTTAAAAATGTGATTATTTTCTCGGTTTCTTGACCAGGATCGATAATAACAGCATTTTCGCCACATTCCAAAATATAACAATTTTCTTTTATTTGACCAAGCACTAGTTTATTGATTTTAAATTTGTCCATAAAAATATGGTAACATATTTTTTTTGTTTAATACAACCAAAACGAAAAGTTTTTTATGTTTTGTTTTGCGATATTTTTTATATTTGATATAACTAGTTCAAGGAGAAAATATATGGAAAAAACAAGAATAATACTAGTTGAGGGTCCACAAGGCGTTGGCAAAACTACACTAGTGGAATATTTGCGTGAAAATATTGCCGGGTGCGACTTGTTTAGGCTCAGTGGTATTAAAGACAAAACAAAAACAGGACTAGAAAAGAACAAAAAACGTTATAACACTCTTATTGATTATATAAGCAATTGCATTGGAAACGGCATTGATATGGTGTTTGACCGCAGTTTTGCCAGCGAGCAAGTATATTCTTCGCTTGGATTTAAAGATTACGATTTTACGGCTATTTTTGAAGAACTTACAAAAAAGTTTAATGCTCTAGATGCTGACATTTATTACTTCAATCTATATATCGACAATCTGGACTTATACAAAAAACGCATAGAACGTGACCACCACCATGGTTACATTGCTTTTAGCAAACAAAATTGCGTAAATCAACAAACAGCATACAAAAAAGTGTCTGATTATTTAAAAACGTTTTCTAATATCAAAGTTTATGACATTGCAATGGACGATTTTGCAAAAGGATACGAGCAAATAAATAAAATATTAAATATAACTTTAAAATAAAAATAAGAGCTACCCCGCTCTTATTTTTTTGATTTAAAATATGCTAAAAACTCCGTGTTACCATCGCCGCCAAGAATCGGACTAGTAGTTAGACCAAGGCAGATAAATCCTTTTTCAAAAAACGCATTTTTTATATCATCTACCACTTTTTTATGCAATTTTTCGTCTTTTATTATGCCATTATATTTTTTTGCTAATTGCATGCCAACTTCAAATTGTGGCTTTATGAGTGTAATAATTTCTACATCAGTGCCAGAAAAGTCACATTTTAACTTTTCAAGTATCACTTTCAGTGAAATAAACGATACATCAATCACAACTAAATCAATCTTCTGCAAATTTTTTATTTCTAAGTTGCGATAATCTGTTTGTTCAAAGACTGTAACCCGCTTATCTTTCCTAATTTTTGCGTCCAAAATGTTTGTTCCCGTGTCTACGCAATACACTTGTTTTGCGCCTCCAGTAAGCACCACGTCAGAGAACCCACCAGTAGACGAACCAATATCGAGCACTGTTTTACCACTTGGGTCTACGCCAAATTCACTAAGCGCCTTTTCTAGTTTTAGTCCCCCGCGAGAAACCCATTTTAGTGCATTTTTGATTTCTATTTTATCGCTACTAGTAACATCATTGGCAGGTTTTGTTATCACCTTTCCATTAACAAAACAATTGCCGTTTTCAATTTCCATTTTTGCCCTAGCACGCGAACTAACAAACCCATTTTCTGCTAAATAAATATCTAATCTCATTATTTGTTATTCCAGTTCCAGTCGGCAATTTCTGGCATGTCGACACCATATTTGCGGATATATTCGCTGTTCTCTTTAAGCTTAGATTTGCAAAAACGTGTAACTTCTTCTGTTTTCTCTTTTGGTAAGTCAAGATATTTTATTGCCTTTAACACCAAATTGTATCTGTCTGTTTTGTTGAGTGCACACATATCAAAAGAAGTTGTTATTGTGCCTTCTTCGCTATAGCCAGAAACATGTAAGTTTCGGTTGTGTCTATTGTATACCAATTGATGAATAAGTGTTGGATAGCCGTGGAAGTTGAAGATAATTGGTTTAGACAAAGTGAAAAGTTTGTTAAACTCGCTATCTGTTAACCCGTGTGGGTGCGATTTGTTAGAAACAAGTTTCATTAAGTCCACGACATTAACAAATCTAACATTTAGTTTTGGTAAAAGTTTTTTGAGTACGGTTACCGCAGCCAAAGCTTCTACAGTTGCAGTATCCCCGCAAGAAGCAATAACCAAATCTGGGTGCTCGGTATCATTCATACCTGCCCATTTCCATTCAGAAACACCTTTTGCACAATGTTCCTTAGCTTCGTTCATCGAAAGCCATTGGTAACGCGGGTGCTTAGATGCAACGATTGTGTTTACATAATTTTCACTCTTCGCACAATGGTCGTAGCACGAAATCAAGCAGTTTGCATCGGCAGGTAAATATACGCGAACAATGTCCGCCTTTTTGCTAACAATATGATCCAAAAATCCTGGGTCTTGATGAGTAAACCCATTGTGATCTTGTTGCCACACATTGCTTGTGAGTATTAAGTTGAGCGAAGATATTGGCGCACGCCACTTTATTTCGTTGCAAACCTTAAGCCACTTTGCATGTTGTGCAACCATGCTATCTACAACGCGAATAAATGCTTCGTAGCTGTCAAACATTCCATATCTGCCAGTGAGCAAGTACCCTTCTAGCATGCCTTCACACAAATGTTCAGATAAAAATGAATCGTGCACTCTGCCAGTGTTTGAGAGTTTGTCATCATTCTTTGTAATAGGCGCGTCAAAAGCACGATTTTCAACTTCAAACACCTTATATAATCTGTTGCTCAATGCTTCGTCCGGGCTAAAAATCCTATAGTTTTTGTTTTTACTATTAAGCACAAACAAGTCGCGAACATAACCGCTTAACTCTAGCATATCCTGAGCTTTTACCGTACCATGACCGCGGAACTTAACCGCATAATTATCAATTGGTGGAGTAATAAGTTCTTTTTTAAGCAAGCCGCCATTTGTATAAGGCGAAGCGGTCATGCGTTTGTTGCCCTTTGGCAAAATCTTGGCAATGTCTGAGTTAAGCTTATAGTTTTCGTCGAACAATTGATCTGGGTTGTAACTTGTAAGCCAATTCTTGAGCAATTTTAAATCGCCTTCGGTATTAATTGTAAGTGGAACTTGGTGTGCTCTAAATGTTCCTTCTATCTGATTGCCCGCAACAAACTTTGGACATGTCCACCCCTTTGGAGAGCGAAGGATAATCATTGGCCACTTTATATTTCTAATTCTACCAGTTTTAATGTGGCGAATATCTTTCATAGCACTGTCCATTGCTTTTGCCATAAACTTGTGCATGATTAGAGGTTCGTCACCTTCTACAAAATATGGTTTGTAACCATAGCCATCAAACAAGTGCTCAAGCTCGGTATCAGACAGTCTTGAAAGAATTGTTGGATTGCTAATCTTATAGCCATTTAAATGCAAAACTGGCAAAACCGTTCCATCTGTCTTTGGGTTAATAAATTTGCAACCAAACCAAGATGTTGCAAGTGGCCCAGTTTCCGCTTCGCCATCACCAACAACCGTCACTGCAATAAGATTTGGGTTATCGAGAACAGCACCAAAAGCATGTGCAAGCGAATATCCAAGTTCGCCACCTTCGTGAATAGAACCCGGAGTTTCTGGCACGCAATGTGAACCTATACCACCAGGAAAAGAAAACCTTTTGCAAAGTTCTGTCATACCCTTTTTATCTTGCGACACAAAAGGATAGTACTCACTATAAACACCTTCGAGATAGCTGTTGGCAGTTAAAAAGTTACCACCGTGCCCAGGCCCCGAAATAAAAATCATATCTTGGTCATATTTGCAAATAACTCTGTCGCAATGCGCATAGATAAAGTTTTGTCCAGGAACTGTTCCCCAGTGTCCAACAAGTTTTTTCTTAATGTCATCAAAACAAAGCTCATGGTCACGCATAAGCGGATTGCTTAATAAATATAATTGTGCTGCAGACAAATAGTTTGCCGCATTCCAATACTTATTTAAGGTTTCTAAATATTCGTTTGTAGAATAATAATCTCTCATATATCCCCCTAGTTTTCTATAGTATGGCAAAAACTCATGCTTTGTTGCAAATGATTTGAGCACAATTTTAAAAATCCGCCCTAAAATTTTAGTGAATTATTACTTTAGTAATAAAATATTTCGTTGACAATTATTTTGCGCTGTGATACATTACTCGTGCTTAAATTTTTGCAATAAAAAAGCCCAGGATTCTGGACTTGGTGCACCATAAGGGATTCTAACCCCTAACCCTCGGTTCCGAAGGGGGCGACAAAACTTACCAAATTGTATCATATTTTAATCGTTTTTTAACATATAAAATCGTTTTGTGATATGGCTAAAACCCCGAGGAATAAAGGCTTTTAGGCACTTTAATTTAACAAAAGTTATCATACAATATTTTGTAAATAAAATACAACATTAAACGACATACTCGCAGAATTTTTGCATTTTTATTGTAAATTATCTTAGAAAAGGTATTAAAAAACTATACATTTTATTGCATTTAATTTTAGAAATAAAGAAAGAAATTTGACAAAGTAGTTCAAAAGATGTAAGATGTTTACATCCATAAAGAGTGTGCGAGGGACAGCCCCGTTGACCACACAGCAACCTGACAATGGTTAAGGTGCTAAAGGCTGACCGATGGGAACTATATAATTTTTAATCCTATCGGTAACGATGGGATTTTTTAATCCCTTTATGGAAATAAAAAATAAAGGATGAAAGAAAAATGAAAAAAAATATTACAAGCGAAAGCGTAAACATTGGGCATCCTGATAAAACTTGTGATGTTATCGCAGATGCCTTTTTAGATGAAGCACTCTCGCAAGACCCAAATTCACAAATGGCTGTTGAGTGTGCAATTAAAAACAATAAACTTTATATTTACGGAGAAGCAACAACAAAAGCGAAGATAGATTATGATAGTATTGCACGAGCAATCTTGAAAGATATTGGTTACAAAAATAAATTTAAAATCATTAAAGAAATAAGTAAGCAAAGCCCTGACATCAATCAAGCTGTTGTTAAAGATGATATTGGTGCGAATGATCAAGGCATGGTTTATGGATACGCAACTAACGAAACAAAAGAATTCATACCATTGCCTCTCTTAATAGCCCATAAAATAATGCGTCAGTATGAGGCGTTTAGAAGAACAAGGACCGATTTCTTTGCAGATGCAAAAAGCCAAGTAACGGTAGAATACAACAATGAAAAACCAAGTAAAATTTCTACTGTTTTAATCTCAGTTTCTCATGATAAAAGGCTTCAACTTGAAGAAATACAACAGTTAATTAAAGAGAATGTTTTGGATAAGGTTTTGAAAGAATACAAAAAATACACAAAAGACATTCGCTACATTATCAATCCAAGTGGCAAATTTACAATTTGGGGTTCTTATGGAGATTCTGGTTGCGTTGGAAGAAAGATAGTTGTTGATACTTATGGCGGAGTTGGTCGTGTTGGCGGTGGGTGCTTTTCAAGTAAAAATGCGACCAAGGTTGATAGGTCTGGTGCTTATTATGCAAGATTTTGAGTTTTTTAGCACCAGTTTTAGCAAGTGTCGTTTTTATCTTTTTAAAGTTGTTTAAGATTACTTATTCTTCCCATAAGCAAAGGCATTCAGCCACTTTTGGAGTTATTAAATCACTAAAAGCCCGAAAATATAGGCAAAAGCAAGACTCAAGCGCATTTTTCGCTGTTCCGTTAGAAAAATTGAGATTTTTATAAAATTATTGATACAAAAACAGCTATTGTGTGCTATAATCTCTTATAAGAGGAGTAATAATATGTTATTTGGACCTAAATTGCGAAAAGCAGAACTAAAAAACGGCAGAGAATTTTTTATAGAAGAACACAATAAATGTGCCTATTTATATGTCACAAATGAAAGAAGAAATCATATCTTTGCTAAGTGTTGGCTTGCAAATTATTGTAAGGCTCCGATTGAAAAAGATATTAAATCAATGGAAAAAGGGATGCAACCAAGGATGCACATCTCTGCTTGTGCTATTCCAGAGGGTATTGCTCCAATTAAGAATTTTGAATTTAAATGGATTGATGAACAATCATTTGCTGTCATGGTTGAAGGCAAAGCTGTTGCTTTAATAAGAAATGTATTCACCGACAATGTTGAATGTTATAGCAAATTTATAACAAAAGAAACTTACGGCACAAAGCCACTTAAAATTTAAGGAGGATTTATGAACATTCAGCCTATTTTAGATTTTTATAATAAAAAAATTTCTGCTAAAGAATTTGTTGAAATAGTAAATAATGATAATAGTTTACAAGATGAATTTAATAAGGTTTTAAAAAATAGTCCGCCAAATCCTAAAACCACAACAGCAATTGAATGGATGAACACGAGTTATTCAAAAAACACAGATTTAGAAGACGGAACAAGAGTTGGTGATTATTTAGTCTGGTTATTGATAAGGGATTATTTATCAAAAGGTAAAAATATTCAATATTTAAGCCAAGAAGATATAAATGACTTTATCCTTAGTGGAATAACAGAAATGTCGTTGGTGTATAATGCGGAGAAAGATGTTGAAAAGTTTATTGTAAACAATGTTATATCCAAACTTGGCAAAATTGAAAGCATATCAAAAGCGATTAAAGAAAGCAAAGAAATAGTTAAAACACTGTTTGTTTATGAAAATAAGCCACCGCGCTGGGCGCAAGCCTGTGAATGGCCAATTGAAAACAACAAGCCAATGGTATTCATTTCGCAAAAGAATGTTGGTGAAAAAGTGACCTATACTTTTAAAGACAGTAAATCACAAATAAAAGAAATTGTTCAGTATTATTAAAACGGTAAAACTCGTGTGCAAGTTTAATGCTTGCAAACGGAACTCCAATGAAAAACATACAAGAATGGCTAGGACACTCAAATTTTAACACCACAGCAGATGTTTATTCCCATGTTGATTTTAGTGCTAAAATAGAATCCGCCAAAATAATAGATAAAACAATCACTAGAAATAATGATGCTGAAAAAACAAAAAAAGAAGATATAAGCGATGAAGAATTTGAGGAATTTTTAGAATGGCGAAGAAGAAAAAAGTTGCAACAAGATAGCGAAATGTAAAAAAATTGTATTTTTATGATACTAAAAAGCATTAAAAAACACTATATAAAATCAAACGGTATTTGCACAAAATCTTAGTTTTATCTTAGAAAAATCTTAGAAAAACACGATTTTTGAGCAAAAAAGGGCTAAAAATCACTACATTTTTGAAATCAAAAACTCGAACCCTTAAACAATGATACTTGACAGTGTAAGATATATGTGTGATAAAAAAATAAAAAATCAGCGACTTGCTAAAAGTCGCTGAAATGCCCTAAAATAAAGGGTTTTTGGTGCATCTGTACGGACTTGAACCGTAAACCCTCAGTTCCGAAGACTGATGCTCTATCCAATTGAGCTACAGATGCAAATGCAACATTTTTTGATGGGAAATGTCAAACCCCTGACAATCTGTTCCGAAGACCGATGCTCTATACAGTTGAGCTAATGGTGCATAGAATAATTATATGCCAAATTTTTGCAAAAATCAATTTTGTAGGAGAATATATGTTTAAACTATTCAAAAAATTAAACTATAAGCAATACATTGCCATGTGTTTGTCGCTTATTTTGATAGTTGGTCAAGTTTGGCTCGACCTTAAACTTCCAGACTACATGAACAGTATCACAACACTTATTCAAACAAATGGCGCAATTTCAGAGATTTGGAAAAACGGCGGATATATGCTAGCATGTGCACTCGGCAGTCTGTTGCTTTCGTTTGTCGTTGGGTTCTTCACAGCAAAGATTGCCGCTGGGCTTTCGATGCGACTACGCTCTGATGTATATAACAGCGTTTCAAACTTCTCTAAGGGCGAAATTAACAAGTTTACGACATCAAGTTTAATTACACGTACAACTAACGATATAACTCAAGTTCAAATGTTTTTTGCAATGGGTTTGCAAATGTTAATAAAAGCACCTGTTCTCGCTGTTTGGGCAATTATTAAAATCGCAGGCAAAAGCTGGCAATGGTCACTCACAACAGCTACAGCCGTTTGCGTGCTACTTGTAATGATAACCGTTCTTATTATCTTTTGCTTACCTAAGTTCAAAATTGTTCAAAAGCAAACAGATGAAATCAACCGCCTTTCGCGTGAAAACCTAACAGGTCTTAGAATTGTTAAAGCCTTTAATGCCGAAGCTTATCAAGAAGAAAAGTTTGAAAAGGCAAACAATAACTTAACAAAAACCCAACTCACAACATCAACACTTATGAGCATGCTCAGTCCTACCATGACGGCAATTATGAGTGGTCTTAGCCTTGCTATTTATTGGGTTGGTGCAAGCATAATTAAAAATGCTAATATGCTTGACCGCATCGGCCTATATTCAGACATGATGGTGTTTATGAGCTATTCTGTTCAAATTATAAGCGCATTCATCATGCTTGCATTCATCTTTGTACTTATGCCAAGAGCAATTATTTCAGCAAGACGTATTAACGAAATTCTTGACACAAAATCTTCTATAACAGACGGCAAAGGTGCTACTCCAACAGAAGTTGGCACAATTAAGTTCGATAATGTCGACTTTAAGTATCCAAACGGTCAAGAAGACGTTTTGTCTAACATCAATCTCGACATTAAAAAGGGCGAGTTTGTTGCATTTATTGGTGCAACTGGCTGCGGTAAATCAACACTTGTAGACCTTGTTCCAAGATTTTTTGACGCAACTAGCGGAACTGTCTATGTCGATGGCGTAGACGTAAAAGACTATAAGCTTAACGACTTGCACAACCGTATTGGTTATGTTTCGCAAAAGGCAGTGCTATTTACAGGAACGGTGCTTGGCAACGTTACACTTGGAACTGTTGATGGCAAAAAGGTTTCAAACGAAGACGCAGCTGAAGCGATTAACCGCGCTCAAGCTAGCGAATTTGTAGACAAAATGAGCGAAAAAGAACAGTCATACATTGCTACAAGCGGCAAGAATATTTCTGGCGGTCAAAAGCAACGTTTGTCTATCGCAAGAGCAATTGCCAGAAAACCAGAGTTTTTGATTTTCGATGATTCGTTCTCTGCCCTAGATTATGCAACAGATAAAAAATTGCGTGCCACCCTTAAAAAAGACTTTAAAGGCACAACAATTTTGCTAGTTGCACAACGTATTGGTACTATTAAAGATGCCGACAAGATTGTCGTGCTCGAAGATGGCAAAATTGTTGGCGTTGGTAAGCACAAAGATTTACTAGATAATTGCAAGACATACAAAGACATTGCACTTTCGCAATTATCAAAGGAGGAAATCGATGGCACAGAAAAATAGACAACGTGGCCGCAATATTCAAAAGCCAAAAAGTTTAATAAAATCGACTAAAAGATTGCTTGATTATTCTAAAAAATATATGCCTATTGTAATCTTTGCAATTATCTGTTCTATGGCGGGCTCAATTCTTTCTGTCCTTGGCCCAGACCACCTAAAAGACATGGCAAATCACATTGCAACAAACATGTTTACGGGCATTGACTTAGCTGTCGTTTCGCAAATCGGTTTAACATTAGTTGCAATCTATACTACAAGTGTCATTCTATCTATTTTGCAAAATATTATAATGGCACGCGTTTCTCACAAAATTTCACGAAATGTACGTTCTGACCTTTCAAGAAAAATAAACAAACTTCCTATTGGTTACATTGACCATAACTCAACTGGCGACATTATGAGCCGCATAACTAACGACTCTGACCAATTGAGTCGCGGACTTTCGAACGGAATTACGACACTTGCAAGTGCAACAACAATGCTACTTGCATCAACTTTCATGATGTTTAAAACAGACTGGAGATTGGCACTCACAGCCATTGGTTCTTCTCTTGTTGGTTTTATATTCATGGCAATTATAATTTCTATTTCCGAAAAATATTACATGGCTCAACAACAAGAACTTGGACGCATTGACGGTCACATCGAAGAAGTTTTCTCTGCCCACGACATTGTTAATGTATATAATGCAACAGCAGAAAAGACTGGTGAGTTTGAAGTTATCAACAAAAAATTATACAACGCCGTTTGGAAAGCTGAATTCTTTGGCGGACTTATGCCATCACTCATGAACTTTATTGGCAACCTTGGGTTTGTTGCTGTTTGTGTAGTTGGTGCGGTGCTCGCTTCTAGCGGCAAAATATCTATTGGTACAATTGTTGCTTTCATCATTTATGTACGTCTATTCTTAAACCCATTAAATCAAATTGCTCAAGGGTTCTCTACCCTTCAATCTGCGGGCGCTGCAAGTGAACGAGTGTTTGAACTACTCGATCAAAAAGAACTCGAAGACGAAAGCTATAAAACAGCATACCTTGCTCCAGAAGATGTAAAAGGTAAAGTTGATTTCAATGATATTTGTTTTGGTTACAGCCCAGACAAAGAAACTATTTCTCATTTCACAATGCACATAAAACCTGGTCAAAAGGTCGCAATTGTTGGGCCAACAGGTGCGGGCAAAACAACAATTGTAAACTTGCTTATGCGTTTTTATGAACTTAATAGTGGTGACATTTGTATAGACGACATAAAAACAAGCGACCTTACAAGAGATAACATTCACAACTTGTTTGGTATGGTTCTTCAAGACACATGGCTATTCGATGGTACAATCCGCGAAAACCTGGTTTATGATAAAGAAAATGTATCAGATGAAACATTGAACAAAATTATCGATGCTTGCGGTCTATCTCACTTTGTTGGCACGCTTCCAAATGGGCTCGATACCAAGCTCGATGACAACACCGCCGTTTCGGTAGGTCAAAAACAGCTCTTAACAATTGCAAGAGCAATGGTTCAAAACTGCCCTATGCTTATCCTTGACGAAGCAACAAGCTCTGTCGATACACGCACAGAAATTGTTATTCAAAACGCCATGGACAAGCTCACCAAAAATCGTACATCGTTTGTTATTGCTCACAGACTTTCGACAATCAAGAACGCTGACGTAATCATCGTTATGAACGAAGGCAAGATTATTGAAACTGGCAACCACAAAAAGCTTCTCGAAAAAGGCGGATTTTATACTAATTTGTATAATAGTCAATTTTCAAAATAAAATATCGACGAATTACTTTTTTTAAAGCGAAAGTAGTTCGTTTTTTTGTTGTAAGATTAATTTATTTTGTGGTACAATTGTTGCATGGAAAATTTAGAAGAACAAAATTCACTTCCAGATAAAGAACTTGAAGAAAACAGCGAGCAACCAAAAAGCACATACAAAACGCTTGTTGAATGGAGTCAAAAACCACAATCAAGGTTTTTGCTATCAGCGTGTGCAATATTTGGCTTTGTGTTTGTTTGCTTTATTTTTGTTTTTCAAATAATTCTTTGCCCCATTGGTGTAATTGGTGCTAGCATGCAACCAACAATAAACGTGAGTGCTGGCGGCGCGGACTACTCACAAAATACCGATGTTGTGTATTTCCGCAAATATGATGCCTATAATTATAAAGATATTGTTATTATTGACGGTGGGTACACTCGTGACAAAGCAAAACTCATCAAGCGCGTTATTGCTACCCCAGGTCAAACAATAACTTTTAAATATAAAAATAAAGTTTCACTCACTTCAAGTGAATATCGCGGATATATAACCGTTAATGTCGTTGTTGACGGAACCACGCTGTCCGAAGATTATATCAAAGAAGAAATGCGACTAAAAATATACCGCAACAACTTGGAATTTTATAATACTTACAACGAAATAATTTCCAAACTTGACGCCAAGCAAGATTATGTGTATACTTTAAGTCAAGACGAATACTTTGTTATGGGCGACAACCGCAACAATTCAACAGACAGCAGATTTTTTGGTCCAGTCAAAGCTAAGGATATTGACGGCAAAGTTGTTTTACACGTACCTTATGGCAAATCATTATTTATTGTAATTTGGAACAAAATTTTTAATTAGGAGAAACATATGACAATTGTAGCAACAGACAGTTCTTGCGATTTAAACTATTTATTAAAGGATAGAAATATCCCGTTTATTCCAATCTATGTAATCATGAATGGTGAAGAATATCACGACGGTATTGATATTACGCCAGAAGATATTTTTAAAAATGTTAAGGAAACAAAAAAACTTCCAAAGACTTCCGCACTAAGCGAAAATGATTATGAAGAATTTTTTAAAAAGCTAACAGCAAATGGCGACGATGTTGTTTATATCGGTCTATCTAGCAAACTTTCTACAAGCTATAACAACAGCATTAACGCTGCTAAAAAGTTCAATGGTAAAGTTCATATTGTTGACGGCAAAAACTTGTCGACAGGTACTGGTCTTAGCGTTCTTTATGCAAAAGACCTAGCAGATAAAGGCTTGCCAGCAAGCGAGATTGCAAAAAAAGTTGAAGAGAGAGTTCCATTTGTTCAAGCTTCGTTCATTATCCAAGAAGTTGAATACTTGTGGCGTGGCGGTAGACTTTCTACCCTTTCGATGCTCGGCGCAAACCTTTTAAAAATCAAACCACAAATCGAAGTTATTGACGGCGAAATGAAAAACACCGCAAAACCACGCGGCAAAATGGTTCCAGTTCTAAAAGAATATATCGATAGGATACTTGCAACATACAACAATCCAGACACAACAAGATGTTTCATTACTCATTCTTCTATCGAACCAGAAATTGCCGAAGAAATGGTCAATTATGTTAAATCTAAGGGAATATTCAAAGAAGTATATAACACCGTTGCTGGAGCAACTATAACCAGTCATTGTGGTAAAGGTACACTTGGTATTTTGTACATTAATGACGGGGACCATGAATAATGAAAAAACAACTTTTAAGTTTGTTGCTATTGCTTCTATTCCCTGTTATGCTTCTTGGCGGTTGTGCTAAAGATAAGGCACCAAATCAAATAAATATGACAAGGTATTTCTCTGGTGCATCATACACAACAAAAAAGAGTTCTGGGTCAGTCACCAGCAGCGTTGATAACTTTATTTCAATGCCAGAGCTAGATGCCTACACAAACATCTTGCTCGAAGGTAATACCGCTTGGCTCTATGGCATGACGATTGAGTATTTATATTTTGATATTCTCGCAACACAAAGCGGTAAAATTGAAATTGAAATCAAATTAACAAACCTTACACGCGGTTCGAACGAAGAGTCACTCGACAGCGAAAAATATTTTGACAAAACCTTTGAATGGACAGTTGAAGCTAACACAACAAAACGCGTAAAGATAGAAATTTCTGATGTTGTTAATGCAATCGAAAGTTCCACAAAACTAGAATTTATATTTATTGTCACGCCAAGCGAAACTTACTCCCTTGGCAACATCATTTTAACTGGCTATCATAATACTTAATAAGTCTAAAGCTTCAATTTAAACACAAAAAAATTCCTAAGTAATTAGGAATTTTTCTTTTGCTCTGTTTTTTTCACGCCCGCCCGATTTGTTTTGTTAGCACTTTTGTTTTTGCTAGCGGCATATACCATTTCATCTTGACTTGTTTTGTCGCCATTTTCTTCACTTGTTTTTTTGTTTTCGAAATCGTCTTTATTTTGAATATCGTCAGTGGTCAAAACTTGCTCAATAGGTATATCGCCTATTCCATCGCCATCAATATCCATAATTGGGGTCACAGCATCCATGCTTATTGCACCGCCACCATCGGCCGCTGGCTGTTTTTTTCTTTTCAAACCAACAATAATATCCTTTATCCAATTCAAGCAATCTTTAAATCCAGGGATTAACATAAATTCCAATGTTAAAGTTATCCCACAAACTATTGCACAAACTAAAAATCTTAGTGCTAGTAACCATATTCCACCACTAGGTAATAATCCACAAATAAAATATGTTATTGCTCCGCTAACAACCATACAGACCGTATATCCAATATACGTTATAAAATATTTAATTGTGCTTTGTTTTAAATAATATTTATTTAAAATATATGGTTCTACCCATAATGGTGCAAAAATTGTACTTGCAATAGTTCCAAGTATTATACCTATTATTCCCCAAAATTTAGCAAGTATTATTGACACAATAAGATTTATCAGAGCTTCACAAATTGGTTTAAATCTATCTTGATAAAATAGCCCTACACACTGCTTGAATTCACTGACCATATTTCGCGATTTCGTAAGATAAAAGCTAAGACAAATGATTAGCACTGTTTTTGTATCAAAAATTAACGAAACAGATTTATCTTTAATTAAAATTGTATTTATGAAAGGATTAGCTAAAACGAAAATACATACTGTACAAAATGTTATTATATAAAAATGCAGCATGTTTAATTTTTTAAATAATTTAACATTGTCTTCAACACTTTGACTAGCGATAGAATTACCAATACTGCCAGAAATAGCACTTATGTATAATGAGAATAACATACCAACATATGTCGTTATTAATACATAGTTGGAATAAATTCCAAGTTCGGAAGCCCCAATCATCAAATAGATCAATATGCTATCAGTACCAAAAACAATCACACCACCGATTTTATGTAGAAGCATTGCATAAACATTTTTATTAATTTTTTTTCTAGCATCTACATCCAGTTGGATTATTGGTCCATATATGATTTCTTTGTATTGTTTATTTGTTATGTTATATACAATTAAATTGTTAATTATGTTCGTACACCCAACAGCAAGTAAGTATAAATAATAATTCTTTAAAAATACAATAATTATTAGTTGTAATACAGACTGCATTAAACTTGCACAAATGTTTATTTTAGATTCTATATCCTGTCTTTGTGACGTGTACAATAAAGCTTTCCTATGAGCACAGAAATATGTTACTACGCTATTGAACAAAAATATAAAATAAACAAGATAAAGATTAACATCAATGTTTGGAGCTTTTGATTTAAAGTAATTCATAAATGGAACAATACAGAGTCCCAACACTAAAACAACACAACCAATAGTAAAATAACATTTTTTATAAAAATTAAGCAAGGATCTAGTTTTATCTTTGTCCCCTTCAGCCATAGGCTTAAACATTGCAAAAACTATTGCACTTCCTATTCCCATTTCCGCCAAAGATAATACAGAAAGAATATTTGTAAATAATGAATTTAAACCCAAATATTGCTCATTAAAGTAAAAAATAAAATACCTACGCACGAAAAAACCTAGCACCATTTGAATTAAATATGCCAATACAGAAAATATTATATTTCTTACAGAGTTTTTTGTTCTAGATTCATTATTCATTGTTTTACCATTTTTCACAAATTTTGTTTATAATCTCTTTATTGTTTATTTTAATGCATTTCATTTGTTTCTTTATTTTTTTCAAAACATCTCTATTTAAACATCTTTTGAACATTTCATATATAGCTTCTTCATTGTTTTCACAAACATAACCGTTTTTGTTTACCATTTCATATGCTGATGTTGTATTTGTAGATAGAATTGGCACATTCAATAAAATCGCTTCCCCATATACCATAGGTGCCGCTTCTTGATATGACCCCAAATAAAAAGCATCTGCAGCTTTTATATACGGATAGGGATTCTTCTTAAACCCATATAACTTTATATATTCCTCCATATTATTGTCTTTTATAAAGTATTCTATTTCACTTCTTTCATTACCATCGCCACATATATGCCAACAAAAATTATACCCCTCGTCATGCAATTTTTTCATAACCTTTAGACTTCTAATTATTCCCTTTTCTTTTGCCAACCTACTTACACTGATGATATTAACAACATCTCTATCATACTCTATATTGAATTCATCTGACAACCTTTTTATCTCTTCTCCGTCCGTGGGGTTTTTTAAAACATCTACTTTACCTTTTAAATCTGCACGATATTCTAATAGTTCGTCTTTGCATGAATTAGACACACACAATATTTTATCAAATTGCTTTGCTATATCAAAAAATTCATTATTAAACATTGACTCATCTTGATGTATAGAATTGTGCAATACCATTGCCTTCGACGTAGATTTAACACAATTTATTGTAAACTGCATAATCGCTTTATTTTGAAAAAAACAAATAGCTTTGTCAAATTTATCATTCATTTGATATTTTTTCAAAGCTTTTAGATAATTCTTTTCTAAAAGGCCAAGCATACTTAATATTTTTACAGACATTTTATCAATTAACTGTTTGATACTTTTTATATCCTTTTTTGATAAAAAATACTTCTGTATCTTCTGAGGCATGTACTTCACATTTCCATATTCTCTTATTTTTTCACTTAAATAACATTTTTTTGTAAATAAATAAGTGACATCAATATTTTCATTTTTTAAAATCTTTGACAATGTCAAAAGACTTTTTTCCGCTCCACCAAATGGTGATGCAAAAAAAACAAACAATATTCTCATAATTTATTCATTCTCCACTTTAGGTAAAACTTTAAGCATGATAATTTATATCTAAATTTTTCCTTAATTTTATTTTTTGTTCCGATTGTTTTTCCAACTTTTGCAAAGGCATCAACAAAACTATTATTAGCTTTTAGCAACCACTCAATATCATTTCTATTTGTGTGCAATAAAAATTGTACATTGATTTTGACTATTTGATTTTCAATGTTTTCAGTTTTTACATCTAGTATTTTTTCAAATTTTGATTCAATTTCATCTTGTAGCTCTTTTATAAATTGATTATAATTTTCAATGTCATTATCATTTTCATCATAAACGACACTTCCATCCATCGTATAACCAGCTACCCGTCCATGGTTTGCACGTAATATCTGTTCATAATTCATTATTCTATACTCGAAAACCTTTTGCTTGAAGTCTGGTGCTAAAGGACAATCTGAATACAGCAATCCATGCTTTACATTTCTTTCTAAAAGGTTACCCTTCTGACTTCTATATCCAATATAATATCCTTCAAGTCGTTTGTTATCGTCAAAAAATTTATACAAGCAATCTTGCATTGTACCTTTCCAACCAACATCAACTATAAATAATTTATCATTTTTGGTAACACCTATTTTATTTAGGTATTCGCTAAAACCTTTTCTTTGTGATGATCTTAATTGTTCATAGTAATTTATAAAATTTTTATTTTTTAGCAATTGCTTAAAATACAAATTTTCCGCAATATTAGCTATTTTTTTATCAAAATTACAATCAATTTCACTTTTTAATGAAGTTATTAATTCTTCATTAGCTGATAATGTTTTTAAAAAATCATTAATAGAAATTTGATTGCTTTCATTAATAATAAATGAAAAATTTTCATCCTTTAATGATTTCAAACTTGCATTAAAAACAGAATTCCTTGACACTTGAAAATAATGTGAAGTTATTTCTATATTGTTTTTCAAACAATATTTATCAAAAAGTTTTTTTAAAAACAAGCCCTCTCTTGATAAAAAATATACATCTTTAGCATGATTATTTTGTAAATTTTCTACAAGCTTTCTTATAAACAAATACAATGGAAATGCATAATTTGAATAATTATATTTGCATTTTTGATTTAATATATTTTTTAAATTTTTATCAATTTGAGTCTTAAGATTAATTCCATAAATTTTCTTTTTGTCTTCTTTTTTTAAGCTAGATTTTTTATGTTTGATTTTTATAGAATCAATTCCAAGTTTATTCGGAACAATATTATCTGAATAGACGTTGTCTCCAATCATAATAACATCTGAAGAATTAATATTCTTTGACTTTAAAATTTCTTCATATAGTGAACCTTCTTTTTTTGATTTATTATAATCACACGAAACAAAAATCTCATCAAACAAATTATCAATATTATTCTTTTTCAACAAATTAGCAATAAACTCTTTTCCGCAATAAAAATCAGATACTAAAAATATCTTTTTATTGTCATTTTTGTATTTTTCTAATTTAGATATTATCTTGTTATTCGCAAATATACTTTCTCTTTCTACATCAAAATATAATTCTAATCCAGCTTTAACAAACTCATCACAATTACATTTAAAGCCAACTTTGTATATTAAATTTCTTTCATATATAAGACCAAGCACCTCTGCAAGTGTAAACTCATATGGCATATTGTTTATTTTACTGAGTCTTAACTCTGCACTAACAAACATTCTATACAATTTTTCAGCACTAACATTTAATTGCAATTTATCTACAAGTTTTTTTGATAAATAATATTTTGTTTCCTCAGCAGGAATATTTCTTAGCAAAACTGTATCAAAACAATCAACAAAAATATATTTATATCCTTTCATATGTTTATTCCTTTTCTAGTTTTTTATAAATCCTATTTACGCTGTTTGTGATTATATTAACTTTTGTGATTTTTTATCTTGCATAATAAAATGTATAATGATCTAAAATGTTTGAATAAAAAGTTTTTATATCCTTTTTTCTCTAAAAGTTTATAAATCTCATTAAACTTATCAACAATCTTTTTTGCTATAGGTTTATAATGTTTATAACAACTCATGTACAAAGATCTAAGTTCGAAACAATAAGATAATAAATTTTCTTTTTTTAAATCAGGATAAAGTTTATTTATTAATAAAAATCTTTGATTAAAAGCATCATATAAATCTTCACAATTCTTTATGTTTTTATTTGAAGTAATTGAAAGACGACGTTGCAAATAATTATATACACAATAGTTAACTAGAACCGCTTTATTAATTTTAGAAAAAAGCTTAGCAGCAATAAATTCGTCTTCATGCAAGCGTCCAACATCGAATCTTATATTTTTAAAAATCTCTTTTTTAAAAATTCTCCCCCACGCAACAACAAGCATAGATTCGGTATGTGACATTAACAACTTTATAAGTTCTTCATTGTTATAACATATTATAGAATTATCAATTAAACCTATGTTTTTTGAGCTATCATCATTTTCATAAACAAACTTTGGTCTTCCAATCGCAACATCTGCATCATTTTCTTCAAGGGCTTTTTTTAATACAGTTATCGCATCAAGTTCTAGATAATCATCACTATCGACAAAGGTTACATATTCACCAGTCATTACATCTAAGCCAGCATTTCTTGCATCAGAAAGCCCACCATTTTTTTTGTGAATTACTTTTATTCTTTTATCTTTTTTTCCCCATTCATCACACATTTTGGGGCAATTATCTGGCGAACCATCATCAACCAATATAATTTCTAGATTTTTATATGTTTGTTTAACAATAGATTCAACGCATCTATCAAGATACTTTTCAACTTTGTATATAGGAACTACTACGCTAATCAATTTGTTCATATTGTTTATCCTTTAAATTTTACACTTTCATATATCGCTAACACTTTTGCCTTGTATTTTTCAATATTGTTGTAATCACTACTAAATAATTTAACATTATTACTAATCTTGCTATAGTATGTTTTGTCAGTTAAAAGACGAATAATTAAACTAGCTGCTTCTTCGTTTGAATCAAACAAAAATCCTGTTTCGCCGTCTTTTAAAAGTTCCATCATTCCACCAGTTTTAGTCGAAACAATTGGCAACCCGCAAACTTGACCTTCGAGCGCGCACATTGGAGTACCTTCGCTAATTGATGTGAGTATTTGAACCTTACTATTTTTTAGCAAACCATACCCGTTATCTAAAAAACCATAAAATGTAATGTTATTTTGAACGCCTAATTCCTTTGCCAAGTTTTTGCAATTGTTTTCTTCTTCACCATTACCAATAATTGCAACTTTGACATCTGGCAATTTTTCTGAAACTAATTTTGTAATTTCAACAATTCGTTTTGGATTTTTTATATAACTTAGTCTGCCAAGATAAACAATATCTGACTTATCATTATATTGCGACTCATTGACCTTTTGCAAAAATTGGTCTTTGTTAATCACATTAGGCAAAATTGAATATTTACCTTCAAGGCATGCTTTATATTTATAGTCTTCATAGCTTTCTTTTGAAACAAATATTGCATGCTTAACTTTGCCATTTTTAACCAAGTATTTAAACAAAATTGATTTTAATGATGTTTTTCTAAATTTTATGTGATTACAATGGATATGCCCAACAATCGGGATATTTTTGCTTGCTAAAGCAGATATAGTTATAGCCTTCATGTCGTGCGCATGAATGACAGTTGGTTTAAATTCTTTTAACACACGCTTTATTTCTTTTTTGCAAAGTTTTTTTATTGGAGCAAATTCAATCTGTTTTTCGTTAAGGGTATTTCTTATAGTGCCGTCTGGCGAGCAATAAACAGACTTAACACTACCATTAAATGCTTGTATTATTTGGCAAGCAACATTTTCTGCTCCCGAGTAAGTATTTGTAGACAATACATGTAATATTTTTTGTTCATCTCTTGTACCCAGAGCCTTTTTTGCTTGTTTTTTTGCTTTTAACCTACTCACCATTTTTTGACCCATTAGGCGTTTTATAAACATTTTTATCTTTGCACTACATTTCTTGCCAGCCGAAATCCATGTGCCTTCAAAGTGATGTATCGTCATTGTGTTTTTAGTTTTTCTAATTTTTCCATCACTCAAACTTTTTGGACTAAAGTATTCACTAGAATAAATTTTTATATTTTCTAATGTTTGTGTTGTTCCATCACATACTAGACCATACTCCAAAAGTTTATCTGTAAAAATGTTACAAACAGTCACTTGTTTTTTAGGTGTAAATTCAAAAACTCTTTTTTGATATTCATTTACGATATCACAAATAATCTCGTGATTAGGAACAGCACCAACAATAACACCAGGATTTACCAGACCACTGCTTTCAAATCCACTAAATGCTCTATTTTCTAGTAATTCATTTATTGGTTTTAAAAATTCAACATCAATATCGACATAAATTCCGCCATATTCTTTTAAAATATAAAAACGCAAAACATCGCTTGCAAATGCATATTTTTTTGCATCGTATGCATCTCTGCAATAAGTGCAACAATCGATATTAAGATTACTTTCGTCCCATCTTTTTATTTCATAGTCAGGGCAAAACTTTTTCCAAGAAGCTTTACATTTTTTTAGTATTGCAGGTTCTTCTTTTCCACCCAGCCAAATATAATGAATAATCTTTGGAATCATAGTTTACCTCCTATCTTCATAACTGCATAAGGGTATACACCGCATGACCCTTTTATTTTTATTAGGAAATACATATAGCAGAATGCCACAACAATCAATGCAATGTTATACATAACTTTTAAGTTCTTTCGCTTTAAAAGACCACCTAACATCTCAGCAATAAAGATAATGCTAAAGAAAAAGTACATACTCGTACGGTTAAATAGTGTATTTAAATTATACGGTATTCCAACTATCTTTGTAAACACATATACGGCAAATAACCAAATAAAAAACGAAAAATCTTGTTGCTGCTTTTTGTCCATTTTGCTTTGCATTTTGAAGTATGCAAAGCACGCAACAGCAAGTATAATTGTAACCCCAATAGCATAAGGAATATCTAACCTTGACGAAGATTCCATCGACCCCATAGCAATATATTGCGAATAGTAACTAAATTGCGGGAAATAATCTTCGAGCAAACGCAATAAATCCACAATCGAAATTCCTAGCATTATCATAATTGAAATAGCAATTATTCCTGTTCTCCAATTGAGTTTTACATATTTTGGAATTACATAAAAAAGTGCAATCAAAGCCGACAAATGGAAGAAAAAGCCTAAAATTACATAAATTAAAAAGACAAGTATATTATTTCGCCTTAGCCAAATGAGTCCCAATACGCAAAAATCTAAAGCTAATATTTGTCTATAAAGCCCCAACATTTGAGCATAAATGCCAAGTGTAAAAAACAATAACCAACAAATATACGTATTGTTAGAATATTCATTAAAAAGTGCATTAAACGAATAAACCGTGAACGAAGCAATTACAAACCACAACACATTAATGGGCATTCCGAGAAGTGTAATAATAAAATTTAGTCCTGCATACCCAACACCATAATCATAACATGGTCTTCTTTCTGCTACACTGTTAAAATATTTTATATAATTGCTATTATCTGCACCAACACTTTCTGCTCTTATTGTGGCAAACATAATTGCCAGAAACAAAATGAGAGTTTTATTCGTAAAAATAACTGTATATAAATAAGGATGTTTTTTGTCAAAACCAAAATGAAGAGCTAATTTATCTAGCCCCCAGGTTAAAACCACAACCGCAAATAGCATAATATAAACTAGCACAAAAACTCCTTTTAAGTCAACTAATGTATTTTATTGTATATAAATGTAATATTTTTTACATTTTATTTTTCAAATTTAATATTGGAATAAATTTCAATCATTTGTTTATTAACTTTGTCAAAGCTATAGTTTTCAACTTCTTTTTTGTTTCTTGCGGAAAATTGATTGTATTTATTCTTATCACTAAATAGTTTTTCTATTGAAAGCACAAATTCTGAAACACTAGTTGGATCACACAAATAGCCACCTTCATTATTACCAACTAGATCTCTACATCCTCTTGTCTTTGATGCAACAATTGGTTTACCATATGCCATTGCTTCTTCCATAGACCTAGGCAATCCTTCTCTTAATGAAGGCATAACAAATATGTCTGATGCTTGAACAATATCTTTAACATCTTTTCTAAAACCAAGCAGTTTTATACGATCTTCCAATTTATTTTCTTTAATGAATTTTTCATATTCTTCTTTACGTGGACCTTGACCGCATATTACGAATTTTATTTTTGGATTGCTTATTTGTTTAATTGCTTCAAGTATAACTATGTGGTTCTTATTTTTATTTAGTTCCCCAACAGCCAAAACAATAAAATCATCATCATTTAAACCAACAGACGCTCTAAGTTTTGTTTTATCCAAGTTCTTATTTTCTTTATACTTACCTAAGTCAATACCAATGCCATTAATTAAATATACTTTTTTTGCGTGCATTTTTTTCGCATTGTTAAAATCTTCATTATTAATAGTTACTAATGCATCTGTGTATCTTGAATAATGTTTTTCTATAGGCTTAAAAATTAGGTTGTTTTTTAAAGGGGCACCTTTAAAGAAATGAAAACCATGAGCTGTATATATACAAGGCAAATGGAATTTGTGCGCAACTTTACGCCCCATCATGCCACCAACAGGTTGATGACAATTGATAAAATCATATTTTTCATCTTTTACCAACTTTATTAATTGTTTATAACCTTTTAAATTTTTTGGATTTAATGGATTGCGTGCAAAATTGATTTCGTGCATAACAAGTCCCATATCCTTTAATTCATCGAACCAGAACCCAGTTCTTGCACAAGCACACTCAACAATATTTCCATTATCCTTTAAAACTTGTATGTGAGGCACTAAAAATTGCCAAATCATATTATCTGTTGTAGTAACAATCAAAACCTTTTTATTCGAAAACATAGTTACTCCTTATTGAATTAATTATATAGTAAGAGACGCTTAGTAGTCAATCAAACAAAAGAAAAACACGCAATAGTTATTTTCTATTTGCGTGTTTTTTATATTATTCTTCAGTTGTAACTGTGTCGCCAATATCAAGCGCTTCACCAGTACTATCTTCTGTCATATCTTCGGCAACAGCATCAGCAATTGCAACTGTTGCAACTTTTGAGTTGCCTTTAAGTTTCATAATCTTTACGCCAATTGTATCTCTACCAATTCTCGATACATCTTTGGCAGGTGTTCTTATAACAATACCATTATCGGCAATTATCATAATATCTTCGTCATCATTAACTTGTTTAAGGTTTACAAGTCTGCCAGTCTTTTCGTTGAACACGCCAGCCTTAACACCTTTACCTTTACGTGATTGTAATCTATATTCGTCTTGTGGACTACGTTTGCCATAACCGTTTTCGGTAATTGTTAAAATATCGTAACCTGGTTTAAGAGCGATCATATCAACAAGATAATCATCGTCAGACAAGTCAATAGCACGAACACCAACAGTGTCACGTCCGAGAGGTCTTACATCATTTTCAGAGAACTTAATACATTTACCTTCGTTACTTGCAACAATAATTTCACTATCGCCAGTTGTAAATTGAACACTAATAAGTTCGTCACCATCGCGAAGTGAAATTGCAATCTTACCACTCTTTCTAATGTTTCGATATTCTTCGATAGGTGTTTTCTTTATCATGCCTTCTTTTGTTGCGATGATAAGTGAACCTTCTGTTGAATCTGTCATTGGAATGATTGTGTTAATCTTTTCGTCTTTTTCAAGTGGTAAAAGGTTGATAACAGCTCTACCCCTTGCGGTCTTTTGACCTTCTGGGATTTCGTATCCTTTTAAAGTATAGACCTTACCCTTGTTACTAAAGAACATAATGTCGTCATGAGTGTTTGTTATGAACATGCTTTCGACGAAATCTTCTTCTTTTGGCTTGTGAGCTGTAACACCAGCGCCACCACGATGTTGAGATTTGTATTCGTCAACTGGTACACGTTTGATGTAACCATAGTGTGTCATCGAAATAACAACATCTTCTTTTGGAATAAGATCTTCGAGATTTACATTGCCACAGCTTTCACTGATTTCTGTACGACGTTCGTTGCCATACTTTTCTTTGATTTCTGTGATTTCTTTTATGATGATGTCATCAATCTTTTCTTCACTTGCAAGTATACCACGAAGTTCCATGATTGTTTTTCTAAGTTCTTCAAGTTCTTCTTTAAGCTTTTCTACTTCCAAACTTGTCAATCTTTGAAGACGCATATCAAGAATCGCACCAGCTTGCTTATCAGAAAGCAAGAACTTTGCTTGCAAGTTGCTTGATGCTTCTTGTCTATCTTTTGAAGCCTTGATAACAGCAATAACTTCATCAATATTTGCAAGAGCAACAACCAAACCTTCAACAATGTGTTCCCTTTCTTCTGCACGGGTTAAATCGTACTTTGTACGTCTGTAAATAACATTTTGTTGGTGTTTTATATATTCGGCTAAAATTTGTTTCAAATTGCAAATTTTTGGTTTGTTATCAACAAGTGCAAGGAATATAATACCGTAACTTGTTTGAAGTGATGTCATTTTGAAAAGTTGATTTAAAATTATTTCTGGTTGATAGTCTTTTTTCACATCAACAACAATTCTAAGTCCACTTACACGGTCTGACTCTTCCTTGATATCTGCAATACCTTCTATTTTTTTATCTTTAACAAGGTTTGCCATTTGTTGAATTAAATCTGTTTTAATAATTTGATATGGAATTTCTGTTATAACAATGCGGTTTCTGTTGTCATCTTCTTCAATTTCTGTTTTACTTCTAACAACAACACCACCACGACCAGTCATGTATGCTTGTTTAAGTGCTTCCGTACCCATAATTATACCGCCAGTAGGATAATCTGGTGCAGGCATATATTGCATTAATTCTTCAATTGTTATGTCTGGGTTCTTTATTTGAGCAACAACGGCATCAATAACTTCACCAAGGTTGTGTGGTGGAATATTTGTTGCCATACCAACAGCAATACCATCTGAACCATTTACCAAAAGGTTTGGGAAACGTGCTGGGAGCACTGTTGGCTGTTGAAGTGTTGCGTCATAGTTTGGGTAAAAATCCACCGTTTCTTTATCGATGTCGCGCAATAATTCGTCTGCTATTTTTGAAAGCCTTGCTTCTGTATAACGGTAAGCAGCAGCACCATCGCCATCGACAGAACCAAAGTTACCATGGCCATCGATAAGTGTATGTCTAATAGAAAAGTCTTGTGCAAGTCTTACAAGTGCGCCATAAACTGACGAGTCGCCATGTGGGTGATATTTACCAAGAACATCGCCGACGATTTTTGCACATTTTCTAAATGGTTTATCTGATGTTAAACCAATTTCATTCATTGAATAAAGTATTCTTCTGTGAACAGGCTTCAAGCCATCTCGAACATCTGGAATTGCACGGCTAACGTTAACAGCCATAGCATATTCAATGAAGGACCTTTTCATTTCATCGGTAGCATCTGTATCGATGATACGTGTATTATCTACTATTTGCTCGTATTGAGCTCTGTAATCATGTTTTCTTGCCATATATCCTCCTAAATATCCAAATCTGTAACAAGATGTGCATTTTCTTCGATAAACTTACGACGAACTTCTGGAACTTCACCCATAAGAAGTGTCATTATTTGGTCAGCTTCTACAGCATCTTTAATATTTATTTGACGAAGTGTTCTGTGAGCTGGGTTCATTGTTGTTTCCCAAAGTTGTTCTGGATCCATTTCGCCAAGACCTTTGTATCGTTGAACTTCAACGCCACGTTCACCGCCAAGTTCTGAGATTATTTTTGCCTTTTCATCATCACTATAAGCATATTTTTCTGTCTTACCTTTTGTAATCTTATATAGTGGGGGCATTGCCGCATACACGTGACCTTGTTCGATCATCGGACGCATATATCTATAGAAGAATGTCAAAAGCAAAATTCTTATATGTGCACCATCAACATCGGCATCGGTCATACAAATAATTTTGTCGTAACGAAGCTTTGTTATATCAAACTCGTTACCAATACCGCCACCAAAAGCTGTTGCCATTGCTTTTATTTCTGCATTTTCAAGAACACGATTAAGTCTTGCTTTTTCTACGTTCAAGATTTTACCACGAAGTGGAAGAATTGCTTGGAAACGCATATCTCTACCTTGTTTTGCGCTACCACCAGCCGAATCACCTTCGACAATGTATATTTCGCAAAGCTTTGGGTCTTTTTCAGAACAGTCGGCAAGTTTACCAGGAAGTGTTGTACTTTCTAGTACACCTTTTCTTCTTGTACTTTCACGCGCAGCTCTTGCAGCTTCTCTTGCTCTCTGCGCTGTTACACTTTTAAGAATAAGACTTCTTGCTTCTGTTGGGTTTTCTTCGAGATATGTTCCAAAGTCTTCTACAACAGCTTTGCTTACAGCTGATTGAATGTAGCTGTTGCCAAGTTTTGTTTTTGTTTGGCCTTCAAATTGTGGATCTGGAAGTTTAACAGAGATAACAGCGGTAATACCTTCACGCACGTCTTCGCCAGATAACTTTTCGTTATCCTTCATTATTTTTGCGCTAACGCCATATTCATTAATAACTTTTGTCAATGCCTTTTTAAAACCTTCGAGATGTGTACCACCTTCTTCGGTGTTAATGTTGTTGGCATATGCATGAATTATTTCATTATATGAATCGTTGTATTGGAATGCAATTTCAATAATAGCGCCAGAAACTTCCCTGTCTATATAAATAGGTTTTGGAAAAACAGTTTCCTTATTTTTGTTCATTTGGTCAACAAATTCTTTAATGCCGCCCTCATAATGCATGCGTTCTTCTTTGTTGTCTCTGTGGTCAATTGCCGTGATAACAATACCTTTGTTTAAAAAGGCAAGTTCACGCAAACGATTTTTTATTAAGTCATAGTCAAAATGAGTGACTTCAAAAATCTCGGCATCTGGCATAAAGGTTACTTTTGTACCTGTTTTATCTGCTGGGCCAACAATTGCAAGTTCACGTTGTGGGATACCACGGTTATAAACTTGTTTATAGTGGTTTCCGTTTTGGAAAACTTCCACCTCAAGCCATTCAGATAGTGCGTTAACAACCGAAAGACCAACACCATGCAAACCACCAGAAATTTTATAGCCGCCGCCACCAAATTTACCACCAGCATGAAGTTTGGTCAAAACAAGTTCTACCGCACTTTTCTTTTCAGTTTTATGAATACCTGTTGGAATACCACGTCCGTCATCTGTAACAGAACATGATCCATCCTTATTTATTTCCACTGTAATATTTTTACAATATCCAGCCAAAGCTTCATCAATACTATTATCAACAATTTCTGTAATAAGATGATGCAACCCTCTTTCATCAGTTGAACCAATGTACATACCAGGTCTTTTACGAACAGGTTCTAGCCCTTCAAGAACTTGAATCTGGTCTTCACCGTATGCTTGATCAACCTTTCCTACGTTGTCTAAATCTTCCATAAGCACCTCGCTAATATTTCTTCGATTATTATAACAAAAAACACTTGGGTTTTCCAAGCGTTTTTACTAATTATTTAATATTATTATATATATTATATATAATAGGGGTAAGAATAGGCCATATTTAGGCTTATTTGTTTAATTTTGTTTTAATGCTAGCGTTTTTAACTTTATGACTAAAATATTCCCCGTCTGGTTTAAACTTAACTGTTGTTCCAGTTATTATAACTTGTGCACCATTCATAAGCTCATATAAAAGTTTTTGCCTTTTGTTATCAAGTTCCGAAAAAACATCATCTAGTATTAAAACTGGTTTTTCATTAAGCTCTTTTTCAAAAATTTCGAGCTCTGCGACTTTTAGCGCTAGTATTATTGATCTCTGTTGACCTTGACTTGCAAAGTCTTTTGCTTCCACTCCATTGACCAAAAACTTAATATCATCGCGGTGCGGGCCAACAAGCGTATACCCAAGTTCAAGTTCTTTTTCTAAATTAACTTGTAAAGCTTCAATCATATTAGCTTTAATCTCACTAGTTGTTTCCCCACGCATGCTGACATATTCCATTTTTAGCGACTCTTTACCGTCAGAAAGTTTTTGCATGGCATTTTGTGCAAGTGGAGCAATTTTTGCAATAAAGTTCCTACGTGTTTTTATTATTGGTGCGGCTAAACTTGCAAGTTGCTCTGAAAAGACATCAATTTGGTCGAGCACCATTTTTCTATCATATCTATTTTTAAGCAGTTTGTTCCTTTGTTCCAAAACCTTGTTGAATCTTGCAACCAAATTATAATATTGCCCCGAAAGTTCTGAAATATCTGTATCCATAAAATCGCGGCGTTCTTGCGGCCCACCTGTAACAATCTTCATTTCTGTCGGCGAAAAATATACAACAACCAAGTTACCAAACACTTCCGAAAGTTTGTACACTGGCGTGCCGTTTATCATAAACTTTTTATTTTCTTCGCCAGATAGCTCATACGAAATCTTAAGGTCACCAAAGTTGCGATTAACTATTATTTCTGCTAGTGCCTTACTTGCACCAAAACGAATCATATCTTTATGCTTGGTAGTTCTTGGGCTTTTTGTCCAGCTTGCAGTTACCAAGGCTTCGACAAGGTTTGTTTTTCCTTGCCCATTTTGTCCAGTTACCAAATTTACGCCACGACAAAATTCCGCATTGGCGGTTTCATAGTTGCGAAAATTGACAAGCTTTACACTTTTTACATACATAATTGCATTATACCACAATAAAGATAAATTATAAAGCGAAAAACATAAATTTGGTTGCAAGTTTTGTTGGTTGTATTGTATAATCTGTTAAAGGAGTTACCATGGAAGAGAATAACGGCATTATTGTTTCTGGAGAAAATGATATAGATATTAAAAGTGTTTGGAATGACTGTTTACCTCTCATTGGTAAAAATACGACAGCAATATCTTATGATGTGTGGATAAAATCGCTTTTGCCACTAGAACTCAAAAACAATACGCTAGTTCTTGGCACGCCATCTTCATCTAGCAAAAATGTAATATTGAAGCATTATAAAGATATTATTAAAAACGCTCTTAGCCAAGTGCACACTGCAATAACAGACATTGAAGTTATCGTTTCTACTGGTGAAGAATCTGAAGAAAAATCCGAAGAAAACGACGTGGCAGAGAAAAAAGAAGAGCCACGCGTAATTAAAACATCTTCGGTATTCAATCCAAAATACACATTCGATAATTTCGTTGTTGGTGGCAGCAACCAATTTGTTGCCGCAGCAGCTAAAGCCGTTGCAGAAGCACCTGGCAAAAAGTTTAACCCATTATTCATTTATGGTGGCAGTGGTCTTGGCAAAACTCACCTTTTGCAAGCAATTGGCAACTATGTTACCGAGCATAATAAGGACATGAAGGTTATTTATACCCCAACGTCAACGTTTTCGAATGAACTTATCAGTGCAATTCGTAGCAATAGCAAGTCAGCAACTAGTGAATTTCGTGAACTATATCGTACTGCAGATGTTTTGATTGTCGACGATATTCAATACCTTGTTGGCAAAACAAGTACACAGGAAGAGTTTTTCCAAACATTTAACGAGCTCTATGAACGCGGCAAACAAATTGTTCTCGCTGCAGATAAACCACCAAAAGAAATTGCCACTCTTGAAGAACGCATCCGTTCCCGCATGGAATGGGGTATGATTGCAGACATTGGCGTTCCAGATGTTGAAACACGTATTGCAATTTTATATAAAAAGGCACAAATAGAAAGATACAACATCTCGCGCGAAGCTATTGAATATATTGCAGATATTTCGACAACTAATATCCGCGAAATGGAAGGTTACCTATCCCGCGTGGTATTCTTTGCTGGTCTGATTGGCGAAAACCCAGCATCAATTCAATCTGCACGCGAGGCACTAAAAAATATAGCAATCGAAAAAACAGAAACTGTCGATGCAGACAATTGTATTGATTGCGTTTGCAAGTTTTATTCAATAAAGAAAGAAGATTTGCTTGCAAAAAAACGTACAAAAGAAATTGCGCAAGCAAGACAAGTTGCAATGTTTTTAATAAGCGAACTTGTCAATCTTCCACTTGTTACAATTGGCAATATTTTTGGCAAAGACCATGCAACTGTCATTTATGCAAAATCTAAGATTAGTGAAGACATGAAAAAGTCTAAAAAACTTGCCGTTGAAATCAACGATATGAAACAAATGATAAAAGGTAAATAAAAAAACTTGATTTTTTTACCACTTTTAATATAATTTTACTTAAGGAGAAAAAACATGAAACTTATTTGTGAAGGATTAGATCTAAGCGATGCAGTTTTAAAAGTTATAAGAGCGACTGCAACAAAAACAACCAACCCAATACTCGAAGGTATCAAACTCAGAGCAAGTGAAGACACTTTGACTTTATCTGCTACCGACCTTGAAATATCTATTGAAAAAACAATTCCTGCCGATGTAAAAATCGAAGGCGAAGTTGTTGTTCCAGGTAAGTTTTTTGCAGACTTTGTTAAAAAACTTTCTGGCGAACAAATTGAATTATCTTTAACAGACCACAAACTCTTAAAGATTAAGTACACCGATTCAGAAGGCTTTTTGCAATGCATGAACGTTGATGAGTTCCCTGTTCTAAAAGAACTTAGTAACCCAGAAGTTATTGAACTTTCAAAGAACGACTTTAAGGACCTTATTAATAAAACTATTTTCTCAGTTGCTGTTGATGATGCAAGACCAATTTTAAAGGGTTGTCTATTTGAGATTTCTCAAAATCAAATCACAGCTGTTGCGCTCGATGGTTTCCGCTTAGCACTTGTTAAAAAACCAATAAGGAGCACATCGTCAGAATTTAATTGCATTGTTCCAGCAAGAACACTTGGTGAAATAAGTAAACTTCTTGAAACAGAAGAAGATGACGACTTGCAAATATTTATTCAAAAAAATTATTTACTCATAAATCTTGGCAGCACAAAAATTATCACAAGGCTTCTTGATGGCGAATTTATTAACTATAAACAAGTTATTCCAACAACTGCTAGCAGCGTTGTTACAATCAATACTCGTCAATTACAAGACGGTCTAGACAGAGCAAGTTTGCTTGCCCGCATGGACAAAAATAATCTTGTTCGTTTTGATATAAAAGATACACTTTTAACACTAACAAGTAGTTCAGACATCGGTAATGTTACCGAAAATATCACAATCGCACTTGACGGTAAAGACATTTCTATTGCATTTAATGCAAGATACTTTAGTGATTGCGTAAAAATCATTGGTGACGAATTCATTAAAATCAACTTTACATCACCTATCGCGCCTTGCACAATTTCTTCAACAGAAGGTGGCGATTACTTATATCTAATTCTTCCTGTAAGAATTATGCAATAGGAGTTTATATGGCTAAAGATAAAAAAGAGACTAAAAAACTTGGTCTTTCTGGCTGGATCGAAATTTTTGTATTTGTACTCACTGCTCTCGATTTAACATTTTTGTTACTTGGCATTTTTAATGTTGTTAGACCAGAATGTTTAACTCGCGATACATTTAGTTATATTGTAGCATTTGTTCTTCTTGGTGTTTGCTTGCTCTTGTTTATTGCATTAATGCTCACCGAAAAACTTGGCAAGTTCAGTTTACCTGGCTGGCTCAAATGTGTACTTTATGTCGGATTTTTCGTATTCTCTAACATTTATTATTATTTTGGATTATTTGACTACACAATTACTTTAATCTTTTTCTACGCCTACCTTGGTTTTGTTTTAAGCGTACTCAGCCTTTCGATATTCTATAATCTTCAAAAAACGGAAGCTGGTATCATTAAAACAAACAGTTCTTTTGTTAGCTTTTTCACATTCTGTTCTACCCTTGCAATTGGCACAATAATCGAACTCGTTGTTTGTAGTATAAAAATTTTAGCTGGCACTACAGCATTGCCTGCAACCGCATTTATCGTTAGCATTTGCAGCATGATGATTGTCTCACTCATTATGGCAGTAGCTTATTACATATCGCTAGAAAAATCAAAAAAATTTATCAATCTTTGCTTAATAAAATTTCAAAAGTAGAAAAGGTCGCGTCAAGCGACTTTTTTTGTTGCCTAAAATATATAATTATATATATTTATATATAGCATTTGGCAAAAAATTGTCTTGACAAGAGCCGAACCTATCGTTATAATAACAATTACTGCAAAAAGCAGAAATTATAGGAGACTTATTTTTTATGAAAAGAACTTATCAACCAAAAAAAGCTAACAGAAATAAAGTTCATGGCTTTAGAACAAGAATGAAAACAAAAGGTGGCAGAAATGTACTTGCTCGCCGCAGAAACAGAGGCAGAAAAAAAATTAGCGCATAACGAGGAAAACGGTGCTTAAAAAAAATTATAGATTGAGAAAAAAATACCAGTTTAATTACGTTTATAAGGTAGGCAAAACTCAAAGGCAACCAGACTTGATTTTGTTTTACTGTCCAAGTAAAAACAAAAACATTAAAATTGGCTTGTCTGTAAATAAAAAAGTAGGCGGCGCGGTTACGCGTAACAGAATAAAAAGGCAACTACGTGAATCACTTTTACCAGTCCTTGATTTATTAAAACCAAACTTTAATATAATTATATTTGCTCAGCCATCGATTAATGGTAAACCATTTGGTGACATAAAATCCCAAGTAACAACTGCCCTAACAAAGGCGGAAATATTATGAAAACCTTTCTCAATATAATTTTATGGATACCAAAGACGATAGGACTAGCACTTGTGTGGCTTTATAGGATACTTATTTCTCCTTTCATTCCACACGCTTGCAAATACGATCCTACATGTTCGGTTTACATGACCGAAGCTATAACAGAATTTGGCATAATAAAAGGTGGCATTCTTGGTCTTAAAAGACTAGCAAGATGTAACCCTTGGGCAAAAGGCGGAAAAGACCCCGTTCCTGTTAATAGCAAAGGAGATTATAAATGGCTAATGTAACAAACTTGCTCGGTGCAGCAGTTAGTGCCCCTGGTGGTCTATGGGTAATAATAATAAATTGGATTAATGGCGCTATTGGCAACCTTGGCTGGACAATAGTGCTTTTTACCGTACTTATTAAACTTGTTCTTTCCCCACTAGACTTCTCTGTTAAATATTCTACAAAGAAGACGACTCTCACCCAACAAAAACTTGCCCCTCAAATGGCAAAACTTCAAAAGAAATATGGTAACAACCCACAAATGCTTCAAACGCAACAACAAGCATTGTATAAAAAAGAAGGCACAAACCTTGTCGCTTCTTGTGTTATAATGCTTATAAACTTAGTTGCAACACTTGTTATATTCTTCACAATCTTTGCTTCTCTTCGTGAAGTTGCCGCATTTAATGCAATCAAGCAATACGACGAATTGCAAGTAGTCTATACTCAAGCTGTTGAAGCTGGCGAAGACCCAACAGCAGCAGTTAATGCAAAATGGGACGAAAACAAAGATAGTTGGCTTTGGATATCTAACATTTGGGGTAAAGATGGTAACTATAAACCAATGCTTACTTATAATGACTTAGTATCTAGTGTAAACAGTTCTGGCAAACAAGAGTATAAAGATTATGTTGCAAGCATTAATCAAGACACATACAACCATATTCAAGAAATCACCAACACTCACGAGAATAAATGGAATGGTTATTACATTTTGGCAGTTCTTGGTGCTGCAATAACATTCTTATCTCAATATGTATCAGAACTTGGTACAAAGCTTAAAAACAAAAAAGCAAACATGGTAGCGCAAGCTGCAAACCAAAACAAATCAATGGGACTAATCATGAAGATATTGCTCCCAGTGATGATGGTAATATTTGTTTTAACAAGTAGTGCATCGTTTGGTATATACATTCTGGCAAGCTCAGTAGTTTCAACGCTCACAAGCGTACTTATCAACTTAATAGTAGACAAAATGACCGCTAAAAAACAGCGTGAAGTTACTGAATATCTTGAAAAAGAAGCGGTAAAAGCTGAACGCAAAGCGATAAAACAATAAAGGAGATACTTATGAAATCTATTGAAACAGAAGGTAAAACCGTTGACCAAGCCATCGAAATTGGCTTATATAAACTCGGTTTAACACGTGACCAAGTAAAAATTACAATTCTCGAAGAATCTGGATTGTTCACAAAAGCAAAAGTTCGTTTGTCTACAAAAGATTCTAGCCCAGAAGAAGATGCAATCCGCACAAAAGTGGAAGAATTACTCAAGTGCCTAGGCATTAATTGTGACGTTTATGTCGAAGAAAGAGAAGAAAACTATCTTGTCGATATAACAGGCGAAGATGCCGCACTTGTTATTGGTAAACGTGGCGACACACTTGACGCTTTCCAAACATTAATTAATGCAATGATTAACGACAAAAAGCCAGCAGATGCTCGTAAACGTATTGTTGTAGATAGCAATAACTATCGCAGCAAACGCGAAGATACATTAAAAATCTTGGCAGAACGCATGGCAGCACGTGCCGTTCGCGAACATCGCGATATTCGTTTGGATCCAATGAACGCATACGAAAGACGCATTATTCACAACGCTCTTAACGACAGTGCTAAAGTTGAAACCGAAAGCACAGGCACTGAACCAAACAGATGTGTTGTTATAAAACTTAAAAACCGTCAAGACAAACGCAAAGAAAAAAATCAAGCTAGAAAAGAAGAGTCTGCAAACGAAACTGAACTCAGAGATTATAATGATTAAGAGGCAATTGCCTCTTTTTTTTGTGCAAATTTTCTTTGCTGACATAGTTTTTTTATCAAATAGTTGAAAATCTAAAATTTTATAGTATAATCAATATTATGTTTAACTCACAAATTAATGGAACAATAGTAGCGCTTTCTACTTCAAGCATGGGGCTTGGGGCTATTTCGGTTGTAAGAATGTCTGGCGAAGACGCCATAAAAATTGCAAGCAAAATTTTTGCTACATCTAAAAATAAAAAACCTAACGATTTTGAACCACGAAAAATGGAACTTGGTACACTCACCACCCGTTCGCTTAAAGATAAATGTTTGTGCGTGGTTTTTAAAGCACCAAACAGTTTCACTGGCGAAGATATTGTTGAATTTCAAACGCATGGTGGTTCGCAAATAGCACAAAGCATTGTTGAAGAATGCATCGCACAAGGTGCGCGTATGGCTGGCAACGGCGAGTTCACAAAACGAGCTTTTTTAAATGGCAAAATGACTCTCGCATCTGCCGAAGGTATGATGGACATGATCAATGCCGAAAGTGCAGCCGAAGTCCGTGCGGGGTTCGACTTGCTTGGCGGCGAGCTCAATAAAATTGCTATCAGCGCACAAGAAGAACTAACAGACATTTTAAGTGAAATTGAAGTTTCGTTTGACTATCCAGAAGAACAAATAGAATACATAACAAAAACAAACGTGAAAAATCGTTTAGTTAACATTTCCGAAGCGCTAGAAAAGGTCTTAGCTAGCAATCAAAACAGCGGGATAATTAAAAACGGAATTAAAGTATTGATTCTTGGCAAACCAAATGTTGGAAAAAGTAGTTTGCTTAACAGGCTAATTGGCAGAGAACGTGCCATTGTAACAGACATTCCTGGCACCACGCGTGACTCTATCGAAGACACGTTCACAATCAATGGCGTTAAATTCACATGCATAGACACTGCCGGCATTCGCGACAGCGAAGACAAAGTGGAACAAATTGGTGTCGACAAGGCAAAAGAGCAAGTTAGCAGCGCCGACATTATTCTTTTTATCCAAGACGGCTCGAAGGGGCTTGACGAACAAGACCAAGAGATTTATGACCTTGTTCAAGGCAAAAACTTTTTGATAATTAAAAACAAAGGCGACCTTATGACCGAAAAATCTGTCGATGACTTTATTATTTCGGCAGCAAGCGGAAAAGGTGTTGAAGAACTTAAACAATTAATTTACAACAAAACTGTTGAAGGCAAAATCAACACTAATGGTTTAATCATAACAAATAACAGACATATAGATTGTTTGCAACGTGCCAAAGAAAACATCGACCATGCAATCATGAACATCGAAAACGACACACTGGACTTAACGACAATAGACCTAAACTTAGCATATAGTGCCCTTGGCGAAATAACTGGAAACACATCGGGCGAAGATATTATCAACTCTATCTTTAGCAAGTTCTGTTTGGGAAAATAAAATGGAAAACAAATATCAAGCTATAGTAATTGGCGGTGGCCATGCGGGCGTGGAAGCTTGTCTTGCAACTGCCAGAACAAACATAAAAACATTACTAATCACACTCACAAAAGATGGTGTGGCTTTTTGCCCATGCAATCCATCTATTGGTGGCACGGCAAAAGGTCACCTTGTTTGCGAAATAGACGCTCTTGGCGGTCAAATGGGTATTTCTGCAGATGCAAACTCTTTGCAATTAAGAATGCTCAACCTTGGCAAGGGACCAGCTGTTCACAGTCTTCGTGCACAAATAGATAAATTTTCATATCATGACTATATGTTAAACGTGCTAGAACATCAAGACAATCTCGACATTGTGGAAGGCGAAGCCAGCGACATTTTGGCTGAAAATGGCAAAGTGACAGGCGTAAGACTTGCAAGTGGCGAAACATATTTTGCAGACGCCGTCATAATAACAACAGGCGTATATCTAAACTCACGCATTATTATTGGCGAAGAAATCGAAAATGCTGGACCTGCTGGATTTTCTAATGCAAGTTACTTAACAAAAAGTCTAGCTGACCTTGGTTTTGACTTAAGACGTTTTAAGACTGGTACCCCACCAAGAATTGTTGGTAACACCATCGATTATTCTAAGTTCGAAAAACAATATGGCGACGACACTGTTCAAACTTTTTCGTTTATGACAGATGTAAAACCAAAGAACACTCATGTTTGTTATCTTGGCTATACATCGGCAAAAACAAAAGAAATCGTTATGAACAATCTTGACCGAGCACCAATGTATTGCGGAATAATTACTGGTCAAGGTCCAAGGTATTGTCCTTCTATTGAAACAAAATTTGTGCGTTTCGCCGACAAAGAGCGTCACCAGTTATTCTTAGAACCAGAACGCCGCGACATGTCTGAAATATACGTACAAGGTCTTTCTACTAGCATGCCAAAAGACATTCAAGACCAAATGGTTGCAAGTGTCGAAGGTATGGAAAATGCAGAAATAAAGAAATATGGTTATGCAATTGAATACGACTGCATCGACCCACTAAACCTATACCCAACGCTAGAATTTAAAAAAGTTAAAGGTATTTTTTGTGCAGGACAAATCAATGGCACAAGCGGATATGAAGAAGCTGCTGCCCAAGGCTTGCTCGCAGGACTCAATGCCAGTTTGGAAATCCGCGGCAAAGAGCAAATTATTCTCTCGCGTGATAGTTCATATCTTGGTGTTCTTGTTGACGACCTTACAACAAAAGGAACAAACGAACCATATAGAATGATGACAAGCCGTGCGGAATATCGTTTACTTCTAAGGCAAGATAACGCAGACCTAAGACTCACAGAAATTGGCAGAAACGCCGGACTTGTAACTGACGAAAGATATAGCAGATTTTTAGCAAAAAAGACTGAAATGGAAAAAATCGAAGTTCTAAAAAATGAGATGATTAAACCATCACCAGAACTAGCTGAATTTTTGGAAAACTGCGGCGAAGCTCCTGCCCCACAAGGCATTAGCATTGCCGGACTTATGAAACGTAACCATGTTGACTTTTTGGAAGCAAGAAAAAAACTTGGTTTGCTCAAAGACTTTTCAGAGTTTGCCGTATTTGAAGTTGCTATCGAAACAAAGTTCGAAGGATATTTGTCGCGTGAACGTCAACTTATAAAGCGCAGCAAAAAGCTCGAAGAAAAAGCTATACCAAAAGATTTCGATTTCACTAAAGTAAAAGGTCTAAGACTTGAAGCAGCCGAAAAACTAAACAACATTCACCCACTTTCTGTTGGTGCCGCAAGTAGAATTTCGGGCGTTAATCCAGCTGACATTACCGTACTTTTAATGTGGCTTTAGTATTGACAATTGATAAAATATAGAATAAAATAACTTTATAAATGATTTGTAAAGGAGATTGATTTTATGGCAACAACATACATTGCAACAAGGAACTTGGCATTATTTATGATCTTTCAAGGGAAGAAAATGAACAGCGAACCTTTGGTTGTTACCGAGCAAGAGTTAGAAAATTTTATCTACGCCTACATTAATGACTCAAGGTTACCAAAAAAAGACTTTTTGAATAACACATACGAATATGACTTTTCAGATAATTACCCTATTGCAGAAGGCATTAAGTACGATGCAAACAAAAAGACATACACTGCCACAGTTAGCCTTACATCAATTTGCCAAAACATTGCAAAAACTGATAAAACTAACTCATTAACATATACTTTGTCAGCATATGCCGAAACACTTGTAAAAGAAAAGGCATACAAAAAACAAAAGCCAGACGAACCAGTTTGCTAAAAAAAATCCACCAGTAATTTTGGTGGTTTTTTTATCACAAAAAAACCACCCTTATGGGTGGATTTGTTTTTTGCTAATTTTTTAATTAGTTTAATTTAGCTTTAAAGCTTTTACCGAATTTGAGTGCAGGAACTTTGCAAGCTTCAACTTTAACTTTTTGACCATTTGCAGGATTGTTGCATGTTCTTTCTGGTCTTTGTTTTGCTTCAAATGTACCGAAGCCAACAAGTGTAACTTTTTCGTTTTTCTTCATAGCTTCTTCAACAACTTCTACGAATGCTTCGTAAACAGCTGTAGCGTCTTTAATTGTAACGCCAGCTTTTTCAGCAACAGCTCTTAAAAATTCTCCTTTATTCATAATTCTTTGTCCTCCTTTTTGAATTGGGATTTCCCCGCTTCTATGGTTATATTTTACCATAACAATAAAAGCATTTCAAAATGATTTTTACCCAAAACGTAAATTTTTAACAAAAAAAGTGGCTTTTTGTTAGATTTTATCGCACTTTTAACCACTTTTTATTGTTTTAATCTTCTTTTACTTGTTTTTTTCGTTTAATCACAATGTAAATTGGAGTTACAAAAACTGCAAGCATGATAACTATTAAAATAAGTTTTCCTTGCGTTTTCATTGTTCTATTATACACCGCGTGAACTTCTAAATCCGACAAAACTTCGCCTGTTTTATCCCAACCAACAAATTCGTAATCATAAAAGATATCTGATGTATTGCTAAGCTTAAAGCTTTTTAGCATTTCACCAGCTTCATAAGCTTCTTGCTTGTAAATAATATCGCCGTCTTTGTATGTAACAACATAAATGCGTTTAGATTGCTTGAAAAGTGCGGTGAATATTTGGTCGCCAGTTATAAAGTTGTTCTTTTTATCCCAACCGATAAATTCATATTGGTAATATACTGTTGAATCTTTTGTTGGAATAAATAAGCTACCACTATTTCCTGTTAACACTTGTTCTTCATAGACCACAACATCGTCTACAACATATTGAATTTTCGAATACTTGTTAGCGCAAAGAAGGCTCTTTATTTTGCTATCAAACTCATAGTTCATGTCAAAGTTTTCTTCTACAAAACTATTGCTATTTATCACAAGAGCTGTAACTGGAACGCCAGTTGCTGATGTCATTTCGCCGCCAGTTATGTTTTTGCCAAAGGCTACATATTTTTCAAGATAATGTGTTTTGTCAATTGCTTCAATGTTAACAGTCAAAATCGACTTGCCAGCAGAAGAACCAATTAGTGCACCTATTTTCTCTGAAGTAGCATCTGCCTTGTTTGTAAGCGTGGCATTTACTTTGCAGCCCACAAAACTCATATATAGTTCTTTTTGGTCAAAATTACTATGACCGAGCACACCTACAATGCCACCAACACTTCCTTTTTGGACAAGCGTTATAACATCGCCACTGCTAATACAATTGATAAATTTTGTTGTCTTGTTTGTAGCGCTACCAACAATTCCGCCAAGTGAGCTTGCAATGTAAGCGTCTTCTAATTCGAAGTCAGCACCAGCGCCAAGAATTGTTGCGTTATTTACGCAATTTGTGATTGTAACAGTTAATGGCAATGTCTTGTTTGTGTTTTCCATATATCCAACAATACCGCCAGCAACAACACCAGTTACAAGCGATGTATTATAGCAATTTGTAATACTTGCAGAAGTGCTAGAAACGAGTGTGTATGATGTATCGGCATCGTTATTGCCCATATATGCTATCATGCCACCAGAGAAGTTGCTAGACGAGATTGTTCCATTGATATTGTAACAATTGTCCATAATAATTCCACTAAATGCAACACCAACAATGCCACCAGCATAGTTGCCAGTTATTTTTGCATTTTGCAGCACAACATTTTTAATTGTTGGAGTATAGACTGTCGTTTTCCCACTCTTTGTTTGAACAGTGATACCAGTCATACCAAACAACGATCCAAAATATATCATTGTGCGATAGCCGTTTGTATTGTTTTCGTCTTTCACAGAGCTTCCAGCTGTTATTCCCGTTATATTCTTAATTACATATCCGTTGCCATCAAAGTTACCAGAAAATGGATGGTTAACATCTGTAGCTTCGTTATTCATCATACCAATGCCAAGCCAAATCTTGCCAGCAAGGTCGATGTTTGCGCTAAGCTTGAAATATTTACCAGCAAAACTTTCGCCATTTGCAACAAGAACCGCAAGCCCTGCAAGTTGCCCTGCTGTTCCTATTACATAAGGTTTGTCTTTTTTACCATAACCATAAAGCTCGTAGCCATAGCCATCAAACGCAGCAGCTTCGTTAAACCAAAAACTGTAGCTTGAAAATGTTGGCATTTCATTTGCTTTGTTTATCTTCCAAACATATATAAAATCAAACGGTAAAACGCCATTAATTGCCACCCATTCGTTTGACGCATAATATGATGCATTGTCATAATCAAAGTCGCCTTCAAAGGCATTGTCTGTAGACATTTTATTGTTGACAATTTCGACAACAGCATTTTCGTTTGCCGTAAACGAGCTTTTGTTTGCAATTAAATATAAATCTTGTTTAACAACATTATTTTCAATATAAATTTTGCCGCGAGTATTTGTGCAATGTATTTCGCCAACCAAAACACCATGTGTTCCGCTAACAGTGCCACTCACTCTGCAACCCATGACACCGCCATAGACGTTTTCTTTAACGCTGACAAGTGGTGTATTTTCCATATCTTGCAACGATAAATAGCCAACAACGCCGCCACATACTCCGTCACTTGCACTTGTTTTAACTTCGCTATTAACAATACAATTGACAATGTAATATCCATTAGCTCTGCCAGCAATACCACCAGCTATATTGCCAAGCACTTCGCCCGTGTTGTAACAATTTGAAACATAGCCAGACGTATAATACTTATTGCCTTCGTTATCAAGTTCAGAGCTAATCGCACTGCCAACAAGCCCGCCTGCAATGTTACCAATTATTTTGCCTGTGTTATAACTATTTTCAATCGAACCATTTGCAACTAGCAACCCGACAAGCCCGCCAGCCGTTTTTTCTGAACTAATATTCATATGGTTTTCGCATGTCGCAATGCCACCAAGTAATTTGCCTACAATTGCACCAGTGTAACTAGCCGTTGTAGTTGCTCTGCCCGATTCAATTACAACGTCCATAACATATCCACCTTTATCAACAACACCAAATAAACCATTGTATTTTGTGTCGCTAATGTTTGTTAGTTCCAAGTTTTTAATGCTTTTTCTGTTGCCATCAAAAACACCTTCAAATGGTTTATCTTCTGTTCCTATTGGCGAAAGCCTTTCACAACCTAGATCCAAATCTTTTGTAAGCTTAAATCTTGCGCTATTATATTTGCCTTCATATGCGCCAGAGTTCACAAAGTATATAACAGTTTTTAAATCTGCGACACTATTTATTTCATATGGCGAAACAACAGTTCCTTCACCTTTTAATACTGTTAATTGTTGGTCGCTCCAAACGGCATAGAATGATGCATCTTCGGTGCCCATTATAACTGTTTTGCCAGCTTCAAAAACCACACCGTCAGCATTTGTCCAATACCAGAAATATTTGCCATTATTTTCAAACTCGCATGCTGGAAGTTTGACGAGTTTACCTTCTTCTTCGCTTAATATAATTGGTGTGCCAGACATTGAACTGTCTTTATAAAACGAATAAGTGCGGATTTCACTGCCAACACCAACTTCGACAAAAGATTCTTTAATTTTTACTATTTTTTCTTGTGCATAATTAGCTTCGGTCGCAGCCCTTAATATTGCTTCTTTTGCATCAGCAATAGTTGCAGTTTCGGTTAGTTTTGGGAGCGAGTCATACAAGAGTTTTGCAAGCGCGTTAATGTCACTTACCACACCCTTTTGATACATTTTGTATATAGCAAGTGTAAATATTGCACAGTTACTATGAACACTACCATTGTCGCACCTAGCATCTGCATGGTTATGGTTTAAGTAACAAAGCGGATTCTTTTCACGGTAGTTTGTTGGGTTACCACTAGCTGTTGGATTCATCATGTTACGAAGACATGTGTTACTTTCAGAAAATAAATCTTCTGCAAGTAGCCAAAAATTTGTGTCCGCCATGGTATAGCCCTTTCCCTTAGCTTCTATCATTGCGCCAAAAATATCTGAATAGCCTTCTGAAAGAGCACCAGACTCGTTAAGATATTCAAAATTAGTAACACTCGTTGTCATTGCGTGTGTGTATTCGTGACCGACAATATCTAAAGGTTTTGCAAAGTTGTCGTATCTCCCACCGCCATCACCAAATATAAAATATGATCTATCGTTTGATCCAAGTGATACATAAGCGGCATTCAAGTATTCTGTTCCATAGTGCACAAGCGCAACCAGTTCTTTTGTTCCGCCAACAGTGTTAGCAATACCCTTTTTACCTAACACTTCATCAAAAAAGTCGTATGATGCAATCAAGTTAACGTATGCCGTGATAGCAATGCTATCTGATATCGCCCCATCACTGCTGATGTAATAATCATATCCAGAATATGTTGTTTTATTGTTATTGTTGGCCATATATATTTTTCTATCGCTATCGCCAAGCACATAAAAAATATCACTGCCTTCAGTTTCGGTATATTTCAAAGTTCCAACTGTAACAGTTTTGCCAAAAGCATCTGTTTGCGATTTATTTTCTTTGGTTGTAGTGTAACCATATGTTGGAAGCTCAGATAAGTTTTCGCCAGCGCTGACGCTTGCAAGTAATTCACCAGTATAAGCATCAACAAAACAATAATTAAGCGATGTTGATTGAACTTCAAGTTTATAGCAGAAATGGTAACCGTTTTTCTCATAGATTACCATGCTTGTGTTATTAATCTTATAGTCACCAAAATCGTCAAGTACTTCTGGTAAGTTTGGGTTTAGTAATTCTGCACTTATATCAAGATTAATGCCACCCTTAGCGTTACCGCTTACAGATAAAACATTGCCAAGGTTATTAACCGTCACAGAAACACTTTTGCCATAAACAGCAAAACCTTTGTAAACTTGAATAAACTTATACACTTTGCCGTAGCTAATTTTTGTTTCACTATAAGGCGAAAGCTCTGCGTTTACATCTGAAAGTACAAATCTATCTTTAACCTTTTCTACCGCATTAAGCGCGCCAGAAAAATCGTTGGCATTTGTTTTAAAGTTGCCAGCGATAAATGTTGCACTTGCAGTTGTTTGCACATCAAACTTACTATTATTTTCATAAAAATTAAGCGGCGTGAAAAGTGAAATAATTGGCAAAATAATTGCCAGTAAAATTGTTAAACTAAATAATAAAAATTTCTTTTGTGTTTTCATAATAGCATTATATCACGCCTTAAAATTTATCACAAATAAAAATGTGGCAAATAGAAAAAGACTGGCATTTTTGCCAGCCTTATTTATGCTTGTTTCTTTTGTTCTTCTGCTTTTTTTTGCTTAGGGTTTTTAAGCTCGCTTATAAGCTCTTTTGCGTAAGCTTGCTTTTCATCGTACTCTTCTTTTGTTATTTGGTTAGATTCTAGCAAATAATCGCCAAAATAATATGCTTGCTTTGTTTTGTTTGGTTCAACAATGTCTGACTTTTTAAACACTTTTCCAATTGTTTTGAAGAATATTTTAAAGTCCATTGCAAAGCTGCATTTTTCTGCATACTCTTTGTCGTATGCAAAAACTTCTTCCCATGTGGCGTTATTTCTGCCATTTACTTGGGCAAGACCTGTTAGCCCTGGTCTAACTTTTGACCTTGCGTTTTGTTCATCATTATAAAAAACCATGTCGCTAACAAGTTTTGGTCTTGGGCCAATAATACTCATGTCGCCTTTAAAGATATTCCAAAGTTGTGGAAGCTCATCAAGACTTGTTTTTCTAAGTGCACGTCCAAACTTGGTCATACGTTTTTCGTCTGGCAAAAGCTCGCCATTTTCATCGCGTTCATTGGTCATCGAACGGAATTTATAAAACTTAAATATTTTGTTATTCTTGCCTGGTCTATATTGTGCAAAGATTGCAGGGCCGCCAAGCTTAATACGAACTAAAATCGCAATAATAAGCATTAATGGCCAAAGCAATAATAATGCCAAGCCAGAAAGCAAAATATCGAAAAATCTTTTAAAAAAATGTCTATACATAACTTTTCCTCTGCAGTCTATTATACCATATCATGTTGCAATTTACAAGTCCTTATCCAAAGTCTCAATTATGTCAGATAAATATTGCCCTGGCATAAGCTTTATCTTTTTAACTGCCATTTTATCATTCTCGTTATCAAGGTAATACTTGTCGTAATAGTCCGAAAACCAACCAGCAAACTCTCTGCTGTTGCCACGGTTTAACATGCGCTTAGAATATTCTTCTTTGCACTCTATGCTTGGATACACCAAAACATATGGCAGATTGTGCACACTAATTATCCCCATGATAAATGGTTCTGGCACAACCAAAAGGGTTTTGCCCTCGTCAATCATCTTAAAAAATAGTTTAATAAAGTTTTCGGGATAGTCTTTACTTTTTTTATGGCTCTCACCTTTAAGTTTTTCGATTTGAGTTTCATCAATATCGCGTGGCAAGTCAGGGTATTTGCAAAACATCTTTTCGCGGTCAATATCGACAAAGTTTTTATTTTGTTTTGCGAGTGTCGTTTTGCCCGTGCCAGAAGTGCACGCAATTATTTGCACATTTTGTCCGTTTATAATCATGCGATTATTATATCATGCACAATAAAAAAAGCCAACCATATGGCTAACTTTTGTTATTTTAAAAACTCGCAGAGCGGAATGGCATTAACAATGCCCGATTGCAGATTGTCATAAAGTTCTGACATACTTTTTTCGTTGCCGCATTGAATATTGTCTATCATTTGAATGTCAAAATATTTGCTATAATATTTTCTTAATTGTTCACCCGAAAAACCCAACGCTTCTTCAACGCTTGGATCTAAATCAAAAAACCTTGCTTCTCCATGTTCTGTTTTTTCGACAACACCATAATGGATAATTGGCAAAGATTGAGAACCTCGAACACTTTTATCTATATCACGGCTGGCAAGCACTAGCTCGAACCTACCACATTTTTTGTTAATGGCAAAACAAACCAAACAAATATATTCAGATAATTTTTGTGGCGAAAAGGTTTTTTCTGTCAACATGTCTGCAAGGTCTTGTTCTTCTTTAAGTGTAATTTTAAACTGTGCCTTGACTTTGTTTATTATTTCTTCAACCGACTTTGTTTTCACGTGTTCCGCAAAACGCTCTGCCGAAAAAATGACATATTCTTTGCCGCTTTCAAATTGTTTGTATTCGCCATTTTCACTATAATAATACATACTCGCTCCTACTTTTAGTTTAATAATTATTGTCACCTTTGTCAAATTCTAAAACATACCGCAATTTACTTATTTGAGCTGTGCTAAAGCAACTTATGCTTTGACTTTCGAAAACACTTTTTTAAAATCTGTTTTGTTATAAAATGCCATATAGTTAAGCTCAAAAATACTTGGCAAGCCTTTTTGCACTAAAAGCTTATCTAGGTATTCAGAAGACGATTGGAACCTTGGGTTAATTTCCATAAAATATAAATCGTCACCTTTCATAATATAATCGACGCCGCCAATACCACGGTAGCCTTCTTTTTGAAGTTTTTTAGCAATTTTCATTGTGCTTTTTTCAATTTTTTCTTGCATCTTTTCACTTAACAATTTATAAGCATCAAAATCCCAACCGTCGTAATTTAGCTCTTTGCCAACTTTTATGTTTTGAAACGAGCCATCGAAAATATGAATATAATTGTCAGAAATCATAAATGTATTGTTTAGCGATAATGAATTTTCTACATAGCCAGACACCGCATAAGTGATTTTGCTATCAAGTTTATTAATCACGCTGTCGCTTTCGTCAAGCAAGAATGTGCCAAAGCCAGCAAAACCAGACGGCTGTTGCACAACAAACTTGTTGAACCCATCACCAAATGCATCTTTCATCTTTTTGAATGTTATATCTCTTGCTTTGAAATATTTATAATTAAGGCTATTAATCTCACTAGATAAAAACTCTCTGCATTTTGGTTTGTCGTTAAGCGTTTTCACAAGTCCCAAATCATTTAAACAAACAATTCTGTCTGTGTTTTTTATGAACTCTATAGATGCTTGGTTATATAACATAAAGTGGCAATCTTTATCTTCTTTTTCAACCTTTTTCATCATTTGTTCATAGAACTTAGATATAGCTTTAAAGTTTTTTAGGTCATTATATTCAAGTTTCTTTTTATAAATATTTTCGTAGCAAATGTCATTGCTGTCGCCACCTTCAAGCACAATTAACTTATTAAAAAAGTGACTGTTTTGCACAAGTTTTTTCTTTAACCCCAAGTAATATATTCCCATAAATATCCCCTGTTACCTTTTATTTTATTTATATTATCACAGCAATTAAAAATTTCAAAACAAAAACTAATCAATAATTATATTGCAACAAAAAAGACGCCCTTGCGGCGCCAATTTATTTTTTAGATTTTTTAGCTTTTGCTGGCTTTTCTTCTTTTGTTTCAACTGGTGTAACTTCAGTTGTTGTAGCATTTGCTTGCAACAAAAGTCTGATGTCTTTTAAGATGTCATCAGTTGTTTCAACTTTTGGTTTAGCAGCTTCTTCTGCTTCTATTCTTGCTTTTTCTGCAGCTTCCTTTTCTGCTATATGGTTTGCCCAAGCCTTTTTAAAACTAATTTTCTTTTCACGGGCAAGTTTGCGAACTTCTTGTTTTTCTTGTCTTAATGATTTATTTTTTGCTTCTTCGACAGCATCTTTAAACATCTTGTCTGCACGCATAAACGCCTTTAAGATTAAAAACAATACAAATGCAATAATAAAGAAGTTGATGATTGCTGTGATAAATGATCCCCAATCAATATAAATACTTTTTTGTAAATCTATTGTTCCATCTGTTTTATAAACAGTTTTTAAAAATGTGTAAGCTTTTTCAAGCCCGTTTTCGCCACCAATCGAAAGTAAAAGATTGATAAATGGCATAATAATCTTGTTTGTAAGAGCTGTTACAATCGTGCTAAAAGCACCACCAATAATTACGCCGACAGCCATGTCTACAATGTTACCACGGCTAATAAATTTTTTAAATTCAGCAAAAAATTTCTTCATAATTTTCTCCTTAGTTACTAGACGTATTATACAACTAGCAGCAATAAATTATCAAGTGAAAAAAAGAGCTAACACATAAATTTTTGTTTTTTGGGTAAATTGTTGAGAAATAATTTTCCGTGTGTTATAATAAGCCTGTTGGAAGCGTGTCAGAGTGGTCTAATGTGCTCGTCTCGAAAACGAGTGTCCTGAAAGGGACCGGCGGTTCGAATCCGCCCGCTTCCGCCAAGTAAAAAAGAAAAGTCTAGCGGCTTTTCTTTTTATTTGTAATGATATTTCCTAACGAAAATGATATTCATTTTATGAATGATATTGCTAACGCAATGATATTTTGTCGCATTACCATACATTCATGCAACAAAATTTAAATAAATGTTTCTCTTCAAATATCGCAAAATACAATAGTTTTCTTGACCATACCCCTATCTTTTAATATAATGCAATTATAAGGAAAAATTATATGATTATACGTTTTGCTAAGTTAGAAGAATTAGATGCCATTTTAAGACTAAACGAAGAATTTTGTAAGGAAAATTGTTGCAACGCTATAATTACCGACAACATAGATTTTTTTAAATCAAAAAACATCTTAGTAGCAATTATCGACGGTTTAATTTGTGGATACGCTTATGGCGATATAAATGGCGCAACAAAAACAACCACATATCATAAAAAAGATGACAAAATATTTTATCTAGAAGAGTTGTATGTGAAAAAACAATTTAGAAATAAACATATTGGCACTAAACTGTTTGAATATCTTGAACAATATGCAAAAGATAATCATTGCAAAGGCATTGAACTTAATGCCTCTTCAAAAGATTATAAGAAACTACTTCATTTTTACATAGACGAACTTGGCATGTCATTCTTTAGTGCTTTTTTATATAAAAAATTAAATTAGAGTATAAAAAACGACCCCGCAATTGGGGTCGGTTTTTATCTTTTCGTTGCACCGCAACTTGGACATTTATCAGAATTTTCTTTTAATGCCGTCCCACAATAAGGGCATGTTGGTCCTTTTGCTGCGATAGCCGCTTTCTTTTCTTCGTGTTTAAGCTCATTTTTAATTATTATATTTTGTTCGTGGTATACTTCTCTAGATTTTATAATAAGCAATACAAGTAATACTAGCGATACACCAGCAACCACACCAAACATAGTAGCTTTTGTTTTTTCAGAATTTCTCATTTTAACCAAGTATCTATATTCTGCATTTTGGGCAACGTAATCAGAGTTGATTGAATATCCATCATCATCTACCTTGATTTTTATTTTTCCAGTTCTACCACCTTTCGCATTGATTTCAGCTTGAGTGTATTGTGCATATGTTTCACCAGAATATTTTATTCCAGTAGCGTCCATAACCTGATACGTCACATAATAATAAACAACACCGTCTAGCTTACAATATTCTTTAACAAAAACAATATCTGCTTCATGTTCTTCTCCATTTTGTGCAAGTGCCGTATAGAATGACATATCGTTTTCCATTATTTGAACAGCATCTCTATTCTTGTTAAACGAAAAAACATTGCCTATACAGAAACCAATCATAAATAATAGCAACAAAGATATTAATGTAATATATAATCCATATTTTTCTTTTTTCTCATTTGCTGCTCTAATAACTGGGTTTTTATTTTGTTTCATTGTTTCGTCGTTCTCAGACGAGCCGCCACCAAAACCACCGCCAAAAATGAATATATTTCTATTTCCACTACCTCTAGAGCCTCCCCAACTGCGAGAACCACCGCGAGAACCACCGCTATAGCCACCGCTTGAACTTCCTCCAAAACTACCATGTTGTGGACCTACTGGCATGTTATTTTCCTCCTATTGTTTATTTTTTATTATTTCGTAGCCATTCGCATTATCGCGAATAACATATCCTTTTTCTTCGAGTTTTGCACGCAATAAATCTGCATTTGCCCAATCTTTGTTTATCTTTGCTTGCCAACGTTGTTTTGCAAGTTCCTGAATTTCATTTGGTACAATATTTTCTACTTTTTTAACTTCACTAAACTTCAAGCCAAGTACTTCTTCACCAAGCTGAAATACCAAAGTGTTAAGTTGCTCCAAAACATTCTTATCGCCGGAATTGACAGCCGCCATAATCATTTTTTGAAGTTTGATAAATTCACTTATTGCAACCGGCGAGTTAAAATCGTCGTCCATTGCCTTGATGAATGCATTTTTAAGATTAACAAGTTCTGGAATTGTTACGTTAACCTTATTATTCGTAATCTCACGCAATTTGCAAACTGCTGCATTGATTTTGTCGTATTGATTTTTAGCAATTAATAATGCATTGTCTGAAAAATCCACATTTGATCTATAGTGCGAGCAAAGAATTAAGTATCTAATTACCATTGGGTCGTACTTTTTATATAGATCAAGTAATGTTGCAGAATTGCCAAGACTCTTGCCCATTTTTGTTCCATTGACTGTGACAAGCCCATTATGCATAAAAAAGTTCATTGGAATATGACCATTTAATACATCTGCTTGTGCACATTCGCATTCGTGATGTGGAAAAATATTATCTATACCACCGCCATGAATATCAAAGTGTTCGCCCAAAAACTTACGGCCAAGCACAGTACACTCTATGTGCCAGCCTGGGCAACCTTGCCCCCATGGAGATTGCCATTTCATAAGAGCATCGTCGCCAACGCTCTTCCAAAGAGCAAAATCTTCGTTATGTTTTTTATCTGATGCAATTTCAATACGTTCACCGCTAAGATTTTTGTCTAGTGTGCGGTTAGAAAGCTGACCGTATTTTGGGTATTTATATACATCAAAATACACGTTGCCGTCTTTTGTAACATATGCATAGCCTTTGTTTATTATCTCTTGCACAGCTGCAATCATATCATAGACAAAACCAGTAGCTCTACAAGAAATGCTAGGACGCAAAATATTCAACTTATCCATAGCGTTAAAATATTCAACTTCATATTTATATGCTATTTCATATGCGTCTAATTGTTCAATCTTTGCTTGCTTTGCAATTTTATCTTGCCCGTCATCGCTATCGCCAACAAGGTGACCAACATCTGTGATATTTTGAACGTATTTAACTTTAAAGCCCTTATATCGCAAATATCTGTTAATTAGGTCAAAACTTGTGTAGCTTTTTGCGTGCCCCAAATGTGGCAAACCATAAACTGTAGGGCCGCAAACATACATACCAACATGACCATTAATAACTGGCACAAACTCTTGCTTTTTGCGTGTAAATGTATTGTAAATTTTCATAAAGCTCGTCCTCTACTTTCAGTATATACATTGCACATCTCGTTGTCAAATATAATTAAAAAAAACAAGGGGGTTGCCCTTGTTATTCTGGTTGATCTTCATCAATATTTTTTGTGCGAGCTGTTTTCTTTCTTTTTCCATCTTCGTCCGCATCTTCGAAAAATGCTTCGCTACCAAATAGATTTACAAAATTGCCAAGCGAACCCGTAACAAAACTGCGTTCGTTCCCGTTTTCGTCAATACTAACAAACTTCATTTCAATGTTAGATATATTTTTACTCTTTTTTGAATTCAAACAATATGAATTATTATTGTGCGAAAGTGAATGTCTGATTGTTTTTAGCACGTATATTTTTTCCATATCAGTTAAATTTTCTTTCTTGGTAGACTTATCATGTCTGTATGTAATACCAGAAAAATCCATTTTATCTAGTGTCTTTTTTAAAACTGGCGAGATATCTTTTTCTGTGTAACAATTAGTCAAATACAGTTCGTGATAATAGCTTGTTACCAAACTGTTATATCCAAGCAAATAAGTGAGTTCAACAGCCATTTCAACGTTCAAAGCTTTTGCATCGACAAGGTCAAACATTTCAAGATTATCGGTAACAGACTTGCTATCTTTGTCTAGTTTATCAAAAAATGCTTTTGTCTTTTTTAGTGTTGCCAAAGCTTCTTCTGCCACTCTGTCTTTTCCAAAAAGTGGAACTTTACCAGTTGCATCTTTAAGCATTTGATTGACACGTTTCAATTCTTCTAGACTTTCAGCTATTTCTTTTTGGTTTAAATCTTTTGCATATTCACTTTCATCTATACCACGGCGCTTAAGTTCTTTTGCAACGGCTTGTTGAAGATTGTATATAAGTTTAGGATTTTCTTTACCAAATGCACCTGACGTATAGCTTGGGTTGTTCAAAATTGCCGCTGCAATTATATCTGCCTTTTGCTCAAAATTATAACCTTTGTAAAAATCATCATAATAATTGATACGTTCTTTTAAAAAGTTAACAAGTCTAAAGTGTTGATCTGTAATTTTGCTCGTGTATTCTTTTATATTTCTAAGAGCATTTATAACATCATCAAAAGATTCGAGATAATTACCTTGAACTGCACATTGTGCAAACAAATCTTCACGCAATTTTTTGTGATCTTGATAGAGTGTATTGCGGGCAAAAGTTTCAAACAATCCGCGGAGCCACATACGTGAAGCAACTATCTTCATATCTTTGCCTAAAAATACAATTTTACCACTCGTGTCTACGAATGGAGCAACATGTGCAATACAGTTTCTAATTTCAATTAAAAGTTTTCTACCGTCAATTGTAGCTCTGTCCAAGCTGTCATCATTAATTGTAACATCTAGTTCTGGTGTGACTAATTCAACAGAATTAACAAACTTTAACTTACCGTCTTGAAACTTTCTTTCACCCGTTTGTAAATAATACTTGCTGTCTTTAACTTCGCGAAGCTTGTATCTATTGCGGTAACCAGCTATTTTCTTTAAACCAAATTTAGCAAGAAATTCTACAACATCTGGATTTTCGATATAGTTTAAAGTAAATATGCCACTCGCCATTTTATCGCATTCTTCTTCTGTTAAATTATCAATAATATTGTCTTTATTGTTTAACACAATATATGCTGTCGAATATAGCCAAAAATCTTTTAAAACCATATCACCAATGCCCGACAAGTCGACATCGCTAGCAAACCCATCAACCGATACACCTTGTGAAAGTTTTTTTATCAATTTATTTTGTTCTCTTGCAACCATGCAGCAAAGAGCCCTTAATCTTTTTTCTATTTCTTCTCCACTTTCAATTTTTTCTTCTCTATTTTTCATTTCTTCCATAGCGATAGCTATTATACCAAATTTTTACGATACCGTCAATATGCCCCCATTAAAAACTAGAGAAAAAAAGACAACCAGACATAAGTCTGGTTGATTTTTGGTAGCGGCTGTGAGATTTGAACTTACGACCTACCGGGTATGAACCGGGCGCTCTAGCCAACTGAGCTAAGCCGCCATGTCTAAATACCTTCCGCCATCTGAAAAATATTTAGTTATTATGGTGATCCCGAGGAGAATCGAACTCCTGTTACCGCCGTGAAAGGGCGATGTCTTAACCTCTTGACCACGGGACCATTATGGTTGCGGGGACTGGATTTGAACCAATGACCTTCGGGTTATGAGCCCGACGAGCTTCCGAGCTGCTCTACCCCGCGACGACTACACTATAATAATATATTATTTTGTAAATGTCAATAACTTTTTTATATTTTTGCAAAACAAAAAGGAAGTTTCCTTCCTAAATGTTTTTCGTTGTGTTTATTCTTTCATAAATTTTTGATAACGGCACAATTTCTATGCCCATTTCTTGTATCTTTGGTAACATATCGCGAATTGCTCTTGCCGTGTTTTCGCCACCTTCGGCGCCAACATGCCCGATTGCCACGCTATAGCCTTGCTCTTTTGCTTTGTCGCAAGCTTCTTGCAAGTTGTGTAAAACCGCACCATACGATTTGTTTTTGTCCGCTTCCAAAAACACATCTCGTCCAAGATATGCCATGTGATTACTTGCACAATATTCTTCGCACACATTGCTTACAATTGTTCTACTATCCAAAAAGAACATATTTTTTCTCTTCATATAATCATATATGGCTTTCATAAGTCTTGGATTTCTGCTAACGCCCGACCCTATGTGAATATTCGCACCTTTAACTTCACCCATTGACTCAATCGCTGTATCTAGTTTTTTTGTTACACTCTCTTCGTTATCGTAATTGCGGATACAAATGTTACCATACCAGCTGTCTGGCAACTTTATGTGTGCTTCCATTGGCATATGCAATATTACTTCGTGCCCATGTTCTTTTGCACGCGCTGCATCTTCTTTACTATTTTCGCAAAGTGGCATAACCGCACATGTAAGTGGCGCGCCAATAGACAGCATTGTTTCGACACCAGACCTGTCGTACCCACCAAAGTCATCAATAACCAAGGCGAGCATTGGTTTTGTGTCACTACCCGCATGACTAATTTTTGTTGGTTGCATGTTTGACACAATCATCATACACGCAAGTGAAATACATATAAAAATAAATATAAAGTTTTTCATACACATAGTTTGTGTGCTTTTCAAATTTTTATACTAAACTCAATAAATTGACTTTTACAAGAAAATGAATTATTCTTAACCTATGAAAATTACAGGCATGGTGGAATCTGTCGTCTATCGCAATGACGAAACAGGCTACACAATTTTGGACGTTACTCTTTCCGATGGCACAATAATAACCGCCACCGGCAAGTTTCCCGTGCTTGGGATTTGCGAAAGCGTGAACCTATATGGTGAGTTTAAACTCAACCCAAGATATGGTGAACAGTTTGTGGCCACCAGTGTTGAAATATTTGAACCAACAACATCAGACGCAATAATTAAGTATCTATCTTGCGGGTTAATTAGCGGCGTTGGTCAAGTAACAGCCACATCTATTGTAAATATGTTTGGCGACAAAACTCTTGATATCATCGAAAACGACCCCGGTGAGCTTGCCAAAGTTCGCGGAGTTTCTATGCGCAAAGCTCAAGACATTCACGCAACATATAGCGACATAAAAAAAATGCAAAATGCCGTTATGTTCTTGCAAAAATATGATATAACTATCAACTTAGCGGTAAAAATATATAACGAGTATGGCGACAAAACCGAAATGATTTTAAAGCAAAACCCATACCAATTGATAAACGACATCGACGGCGTCAGTTTTAAAACTGCCGATAAAATCGCCGTGCGTATGGGACTCGATAACGTCAGTCCATTCCGCATTAAAGCCGGCATTGTTTTTGTTATAAACGAACTTTCGGAAAAAGTTGGCGGCACAGTTGTTGAACTCAGTTCACTCATCAATAACTGCCTTGGCATTTTAAATTTTGCCGAAGAACAATCTGGCGAAATCGAACGCGAACTTACCAATCTTGAAATAGAAGGTGTTATTCGTCGCATTGACTTTAATGACACAGACTGCGTGATTTTGTCTAAAATGTATTATGCGGAAAAATCTATCGCTAGCAAAATTAAACTTTTGCAAAATTCGATAAGCGACCAAATCGAAGATGTTTCCCTTGACCTAGAAGAATATCAACGCGAAAATAACATAATATTGCACGAAAGTCAGGTGTCTGCAATCAAATCTGCAATAAATGAAGGATTTGTCGTCATTACTGGCGGCCCCGGCACAGGAAAAACTACAATTATTAAAGCAATTCTTAAAATTTTTAATAAAAGGCATAAAAATGTGACACTTTTTGCCCCAACTGGCAGAGCTGCAAAACGCATGGAAGAGCAAACGGGTGAAAGTGCAAAAACCATACATCGTGGGCTTGAAGTCAACTTTTCAACAGGCAGACTAAACTTTTCTCGCAACGAAAACAACCCACTCGAAACAGATGTTTTAATTGTGGACGAAGTAAGTATGCTCGATATCAAGCTTGCTTGGTCACTTTTAAAAGCGATAAGTGTTGGCACGCGTGTTATTTTTGTTGGCGACAAAGACCAATTGCCAAGTGTTGGTGCAGGCAATGTTTTATCTGACATTATCACTTCTGGTGAGGTAACCGTGTGTGAATTAAAACAAATATTCAGGCAATCTTGCGACAGCAAAATTGTTATAAACGCTCACAAAATTAACGACGGTGAAATGCCAAACTTGTCAGAAAAATCTAGCGACTTTTTCTATTCTGCAGAAAGCGACCCACAAAAGGTCATAGACTTAATCGTTCAACTTGTTTGCAGACGCATTCCAAACTATGATAAAAACATTACCAGTCGCGACATTCAAGTCATTTCCCCAATGAAAACGGGTGTGTGCGGCGTTAACAATATTAATAGTGCCCTTCAACAGGCACTTAATCCTCCAGCCCCAAATAAAAAAGAAAAGGAAATAAACAAAACAACTTACCGTGTTGGCGACCGCGTTATGCAAACCGCAAACGATTATGAACAGACTTGGTACAAAGACGAAAATGGCGTAATAACAAACGGTCAAGGTGTTTTTAATGGTGATATTGGCACAATTGAAGAAATTAATTCGTACACTGGTGAAGTCGTCGTTTTGTTCGAAGACGGCCGCAGGTCTGCTTACTCAATTGTTGAAATCGAAAATCTAACACTTAGTTATGCAATGACTATTCACAAAAGTCAAGGTAGCGAATTTCCCGCTGTCATTGTTCCAATCACTGGTGGCAACCCAATTTTGTTTAACAAAAACTTGCTCTACACCGCCGTTACGCGTGCTAAAAAATTGGTAGTACTAATTGGCAAAAGCGGAAATATTTATTATATGATTAAAAACAATTATATAACAACTCGCAATTGCATGCTAAAGTCATTCTTAAAAAATGGAAGCTTGATGTAATATACTTTCGTGTTTTCTCATAAAATGTTGTGAGGTAAAAACATGGAAACACAAACATTACACAAAATCACAATTGAAAATAGAACCAAAACTCAAATAACAGACGTTGTTGAAGTAAAAAGTGCAACCGAAAAAGTTGTCGTTTTACTCCTTAGTAAAGGAGCTATGCAAATAACCGGCGAAAACTTACACATTAACAAACTTAGCATCGAAGAAAAAGTATTGCTTCTCGATGGCACGGTCACAGAACTTAAATACACAGAAAATACAAAGACTAAATCATTTTTCAAAAAGTTGTTTAAGTAATGGGTTTTAAGATATTGCTTTTAAGTTTAATTTGTGGATTTTTAATCGCTTTATTGTATGAAATTGTGTATTTTGTGAAAAAAAATACATTTTCATTTATTTTTTTACACATCGTGCTAGACTTCACTTTCTTTTTTATATCATTCTCTTTGTTTTTTATACATGTTTTCGAAAACTTAGAGATAAACAAGTTTATCTTTAGTTTTGCATTTTTAATAGCGGGTTTTGCTTTAGAACAAATAACTTTGCATTTTTTGTTTGACAAGATATATGATTTTATTTACACTATTTATATAAAGTGCAAAAACAGATTAAGGAAAAGTAAATTCGGCAGAAAAATATACAAATAGAGGTAAAAACGCATATGAAAAAGATTATTAAGAATATAACAATATGTGCAACAATAGCTTTGCTAATCGTTTTTAGCATTGTAACCTATCAATTGATTAGAATTTCTAGCCTTAAAAAAACTGAAACACAGTTAGATGCAAGGCTTGCAGAACTCCAAGCTATGGAAGTTTCACTCAGCGACGGCATTGCTCTTCGTCAAACAGACGCATACAAGCAACGTGAAATACGCGAAAGTCTTGGTATGATTAAAGGCGACGAAAAAATTATAATAGTTAAATAAAAGGCAAAAAAAGATGCAAATGCATCTTTTTTTTGTCTGATAGTTATTATTTAACTATTTATATAAAAGTGTTATTATAATTTCTGCCATTAAAGGAGATATCTATGAAAATAAATGCTAAAGAAATAAAAAACAAAGATGTGAAAACTATGAACAAAGAACAACTCAATGCATTTAGCGAAGAAGTTAAGGCATTTGAAAAACAGACCAAATTTATAAGAAATTTATCTTTAATCAGAATTTTATATTATGTGTTTGGTTACGCTTTTGGTATTGGACTAGGACTTTGTATTGGAAAAAACTTGTTAAACTACATATATAATAATCCTATTAATATAACATTGATAATATTATCTTGTATCTTATTAGTTGTTTGTATTACTTTAGAAGTTCTTTATAGAGTAGCAAAAAGAACTGGTGCTGAATATTCCAAAATTTTTATTGAAAAATCTGCAGAAATAAAAAATCAATACGATCTATTAAATGCAAAAGAAAAATCAGAAGAAAATCTAGACAAAAAATAATATAGTTTATCACTTAATCTAATTATAGTTTATATTTGTACAACAAAAAAGGAACTACTATAAATTAATGTAGTTCCTTTTTTAGTATTTTATTTGTTAATAAAAAAACCACGGGCTCCCGTGGTAAACTTATCTATTTTCTACTAATGTTTCAGCTACATATCTAAACGCTTTTCTTAGTGTTGCAAAAGCAACATGCATTTCGTTAGATTCATCAAATATAAAAGTGCCAACTTCCATATTCATAACATTCTTACGAAAACAACGTATAACTGGTATCACTTTCCCGCCTTGATTCAAATCTTTAATTTCTACACCAAAATCTTCTTCCATTGCAGACACCAAATAATCGCCAAGTTGTTTTGCTTTGCCAGCATTGATGTAACCGTCTATCATACGCTTGCTTGCAGTTACAATTTTGCCGTCAAACAAGGTAAACAATATTTTTGCAATCATTTCGTCATAAGTAAAATCTTGCCCCTTAAGTTCGACTTTGCCATTTTCTTTTGCAACTATAAAATAATCACCGTCAAGCTTAGACTCTTTGTTATATACTGGCAGTTCGTTATTAAGAGCATAAGTTTTATACACTTCTATTACATCAATTTTTTCTGTTAACCATCTTGCTGGTATTCTTTTGTAAAAATATACTTGTTCCATACCAATATTATAATGAAATAATAAAAAAATACAAATCATTTTCTAATACTTTTGGCATTTTAGGCATATTTTTATATTACAACGTGCAAAACTGACTTAGGTCACACCAATCAAAAAATAATCATTTGACAATTTATACATTTTTTGTAATAATGTAGAAAAGGAGTAGTCATGGAAGAAAAAAATATTTCAAAGCCACCACAAACTAGCGTTGACTCTAGCAAAGTTAACTCTAGCAAAATAGATAATCATGACAAATCTATAAATAAGCAGTTGGGAAATATTAATGCAGTGGAACTTGAAAGCTACGGCAACCTTGGTTACAAGCGTTTAAAACGCTTACGCAAAAAGGCACTTAACCACGGTATTACAGTTCCAGAACTAAAATATAAACTCGAAAGACCAACCAAACCTCGCGGACTGTTGCTTGCCGCTGCAATAATATGTTTAGTGCTACTTGCCAGCTGCACGGGTTTGTTTATCTATTTTGCTACCTGCAACAAACTTGTTTCTAACTTAATAGAACTTATGAATCTAGGCTCCAACAATCTGTCGAAAGAAGCAATTGCTGCATCACTTGGTTTTTCATCGATTGCAAGTGCCGGCGTGGCAATTCTTGTGGTTTGCGCGTTACTAGTACTTATTTTCCCTATTATGTTTCTTATTTATTTTGCACTTTTCACACGCGACACATTTAACCTAGCATTTTCAAGCAAACAAGAGCTTGCCAAAGGTTATATGACTTATTTATATTTTTATAGGCTTGCATTTTCTGCAATAGTTATGATTATACTCAACTTTGTGTTTATCATATTTGTTAATATAGAAGCAAACACAAAACAATTGTTAACAATTTTAAACATAATAGTCTTGTTGCTTTCGTTTATTGCAATACTTGTATTATTAATCATCGAAAGGACAAAATGCAGAAAATGGTACAATTCACAACTATCAAATGAAGAAAAATCTGACTTTGAAGCGCAAAATTCCGCACTATTAAAACTTCGCCGCAAATCGCGTTCTTCTAGTCAAAAATTATGGGAGTAAATTATGAGTAAAACATTTTCATTTTTAAAACTTTTTGGTAAATATCTAGACATAAAGTCTACATTTAACGAGATAAAATCTAACCCAGAAGCAAAGCAATCAAGCACACTTCTTGGTAAAAAGGCCATTTGGTACAATGTTTGGTTTTTAGTAACCGCCGCCGCTTGCGTTGCTCTTATGTACTTTTGCATTTCATCTATTTCTAGCGGAAACATTTTTGCTATAATTGGCATAATATTTGGCGTGTTAACAATCATTTGCAGCTTGTCATTTCTACTACTCGCCTTGGTTTGTACAATCTGCCAATTAAGATTAAATAAAAAACCTATTGGCTGGGTGTCACTCGCATTATTAATTGTGATTTTAACCGGCTTAACCGTTGCAACAGTAATAATATTAGCATAAACAAATTGATAAGTACTCGAAAACTCGAGTACTTTTTTTATTCAGCAAATAGACAAACTGTTCTCATACAAAAAGACCTAAACTAATTTTGCTTAGGTCTTTTATTGTTTTTTTTATTACGCAATAATGTTAACAATTCTACCTGGAATGAAAATTACTTTTTTAATTTCGCCAGTTATAAATTTGTTCATATCGGCATTTTCTTCTACAAGTTTAACAACTTCATCTTGCGAAATGTCTTTTTGTACGTTTAAAAATCCGCGAACTTTACCATTTATTTGAATAGGAAGTTTTATTGTTTGTTCAACAGTTTTCTGTTCGTCATATGTTGGCCATTTTTCGTCTAGTATGTCGCCGCCAAACACTCTTTCATAAATCTCACTTGTAATGTGCGGTGCAAGTGGGTTTAATACAACCAAGAACTTTTTAAGTTCTTCACGTGTAATAAATCCGTCTTCTTTTATTTTTTTAACAAATATCATGCAAGCTGAGATTGCTGTGTTAAGTTTAAGATTTTCATAATCAGCAGACACTTTTTTGATTAATGAATGCAATGCAAACTCGTGTTCTTTGTTTTCACCGTCACCTTTAACAATGTCTTGAAGTTTCCAAACTTTGTCTAGAAAGTTGACAATACCTTCGATACCATTATATGTCCATTGACAATTGTCTTCGTATGCAGCAAGGAAATGAACATGCATTCTTGCAACATCTACACCATACTTATCGATAACTTCTTGTGGTGAAACGCCGTTCTTAGATGACTTGCTCATCTTTTTGCCTTCGTCGTCTAAGATGAGTCCGCTTCCCATTTTTCTTATAAATGGGTCGCGCGTTGGAACAGCACCTATCTCATACAAAAAGTTTTGCCAGAAGAATGCATATAAAACGTGCCTTGTAATATGTTCTGTTCCGCCAGTATATACGTCTACACTGCCCCAATACTTAAGTTTATCGAAATCAGCAAGTTTTTCATTGTTATGTGGGTCGCAATAACGAAGCCAATACCAGCTTGAGCCAGCCCAGTTTGGCATGATGTCCGTTTCACGCTTTGCATGACCGCCACACTTAGGGCATGTTGTGTTCACCCAACTTGTAACCTTGCTAAGTGGCGAATCACCGCTAGCATTTGGCATAAAGTCTTTTGTTTCTGGCAATAGCACTGGTAACTCTTTATCGTCGAGCAAAACAGTTCCGCAGTGGTCACAAAATACTACTGGGAAAGGTTCACCCCAATATCTTTGGCGATTGAATGGCCAGTCTTTTAATTGATAATTTACAACCTTTTTGCCCCAACCATTTTCAACAACCATGTCAGCAATGAGTTTTTTAGCATCTTTAACATGCATGCCACTAAACTTATCTGAATTTATCATCTTATAGTTTCCGGCAATATATTCTTGTTTTTCTACTGCATGTTCGCTTGCGTCACCTTCGATAATTTGAGCAAATGGAAGGTTGAATTTTTTAGCAAACTCATAATCTCGTTGGTCGTGGCAAGGAACAGCCATAACAGCACCCGTACCATAACCATTTAATACATAATCAGCAAGGTATAACTGAACTTTATTACCGTTAACTAGGTTAACAGCTTTGACACCTTCTAGCTTGCAACCAGTTTTGTCTTTAACTTGGCTTTTTCTATCGAACTCACTGCGAAGAGCTGTTTGTTTTTGATATGCCTTAACTTCATCAATATTTGTTATGTATGGTTCAAGTTCTTTTACCAAATCATTTTCTGGTGCAATGCTGACATAAGTCACGCCATAGATTGTTTCTATGCAAGTTGTAAACACTTCAAGTTCATTAATTTTTTTGCCATTAGCGTCAACAATATCAAATCTAATCTGCACGCCTTCACTTTTACCAATCCAGTTGCGTTGTGCATCTTTCAAATATTCTGCCATTTGAATGCGGTCAACATTGCCAAGAAGTTTTTCTGCATATTCTTTCATTTTTAAGAACCAAACATCACGATTAACTTGAATTACATCGTTGCCACAACGGTCGCATTTACCGCCTTGGCTATCTTCGTTCGAAAGAACTGTTTGGCAGTGTTCGCAAAAATTTACAGTGCCTTTTTCTTTATATGCTTTGCCATGTTTATAAAGTTGTGAAAATATCCATTGTGTCCATTTGTAATACTCTGGGTCGCTTGTGCAAAAACTACGGCTATAGTCAAACGAAAGCCCCAATTTCTTGAATTGGTCGATTATGATTTTAAACCCGTTTTCAACAAAATCTTTTGGGTTTGTACCATATTTAATTGCAGCATTTTCGGCAGGAAGACCAAATGCATCACCGCCAATTGGGAAAAGCACATTATATCCACAAAAACGTTTGTATCTAGCTAAAGCATCAGCAGGAACTGTACCTTTAAGGTGCCCCATATGCAAGCTTTTACCACTGACATTTGGGAACTCGTAAAGCACATAAAACTTAGGGCGCGAAGTGTCGAAATCGACAGCCTTAAACCTAGGTTCGTTCTCCCATTTTTTCTCCCATTTTTGTTCAATCTCGCTATAGTTATATTCTCTCATATTTTTCTCCAATAAAAAAATTATATCACAGCAACGCTCTCTAATCAATTATATTTATAAAAAAAGCCCGCATAAAATGCAAGCTATTGTTCTGGGAAAGTAAGCACTACCCCGTTTTGTTTTTCTTTTATATTTTCTTTAAACTCAATATTGCCGAGCATGTTAATACCACTTATAAGTGAAGAACCAATTGTGTCAACAAGCTTTTCTGCCGTCATTTCATCTTCTTGTGGGAAGATAAATTGCACAAGCATATCTAAAAGGATTTTACTTTGTTTAACTGTTCTACCATTAACAGCCATGCTGCCGTTTTCTTCGTGGCATACGCCTTCGCTATCGATTGTTAAATCATATCCAAGAGAAATATACATTGTTTTTGGTATAATCATATTGAGCAAAAAGACTGGTGTATCCATTTCTTTTGAAATTTGTTCAATGATTGTTTCTGTATCAAACTTTAGTGTGATGCTGACATATGCACTTCTGCTATCGACAACATCATCAACTTTTTTAGGCGTTATATTCATCTCTAGAATTGTCAAGCTCATTTCGTTAATAAATCTTAAGCTTGGCACCTTAGACGAAAGTACACCATGAGCAACCATTTCATTCATGGTAGCTGCAAGTTCCCTATCTGTAATTTCAAGTTGCTTTGTTGGGTCGATTACAAAGTCGCCGCTGGCAATTTTGTCATAGTCCAGACTGCCGTCTTCGTACTTTGGAAACCCAGCATCTTTTAATTTTTGTTCAACATTAGATTTATCGCTAAGGGTGTATCCGTTTTTAACAATTTCTGACTCTTTTGGGTTGTTATAAAGCGTGGTAACCATGCCAACAAGATCTCCAAGGTTATTGATATTGTATGCACCAAAATATTTTGGTACTATTGCTTTATCGAGCAACAAATAAGTACCGCCAAGCAGCAGTACAATTGTTAAAAGAACAATACCTAAACGGACAAAAAAAACCGACTTTTTCTTTTTAGCCATTAATGCATAATTGTGTCTTGTACTATTCCCCTAAAGAGTAAATAGAGAAAGAGTGCACCAAGCACTATCGTTGTAATAAGTCTTAAAATGCTAAATCTCTTTCTAAACAATCCCACTTTTATCTCCTGATATTAGTATAACCACTTTATAAGTCTTTTGTCAAACAAGTAATGCATACTATTTGTTTGGTTTTTTCGCAAATTTTAACCTTTTCACTTGTGTCAAACCCAACAACTGCCAAGCATTCGTTGCCGCTCGCAAGCACTATTACTTTTTTTCTTTCTTGCAAAGGTATTTTTTTGTCTGTAAAATAATCGACAAGTTTTTTTTCACCCTTACTACCAAGTTTAGCAAACTTGTCACCTGGTTGTGGCAAACGCAAAATCGCGCCAGCTGGCACCTTATCTATGTCTAGGTAATTGTTACCAGGCACAAAGTTTTCTACGCTGTCCACCATTTGGACATCAATAACATTGCCCGCAATTTTAAAAGTACCCATTTCAAAATCAGCTTGCTGCTCTTGTTTTTCACTTTCAAGTTTATAGATTGCTAAATTATTATATTCTTTTGCAGCGATGAGTTTTGAAGGTAAATCTATTTTGGCTCCATTTTTCTTGTCAGCAAGCTTTAAAACCGCGGAAAAATGTTTACCTAAAACATCACTATACACGCCGAGCAAATTTATTGCATGTTTTATTAGTCTTACGCTCACGCTGCTACTGGCTAAACTACTCAAAGGTATTGTTGCCTTGTTACCATTTATTTTAACAACGCTATAATCAATAATGCTATCAATATAATTTTGGTCTTCTTGAAGAATGCTTGCAAACTTGCAAATATTCTTGCTTGCACCCGGATAAATCTTTTCAATCTCTGGCAAAATTTTATTTCTCAAAATGTTGCGATTGCAAATATTTTGTTTGTTTGTGGAATCTTCGATGTAATCGAATTTTTGTTCACACGCTAAATCCAAAATCTCTTTTTTTGTAACAAAAAGCAATGGCCTGTAATACTTACCATTTTCTACCATTCCACATGCACCAGCCATGCCACTGCCACGGAAAATATGCATCAACACAGTTTCTGCCTGGTCGTTTGCATGGTGTGCAACAAAAAACTTATCTATATTTTTTTCTTTTATAATCTTATCAAAAACCTTGTATCTAAGGTTGCGTGCACTTTCTTCTTCGGTGAGTTTATTTTCTTTTTTATTATTTTTAACATCAACATCTGCAAAATAACATTCTACGCCAAGATTGTTGCAAAGCGTGCGCACAAATTCTTGGTCACGGTCACTTTCCTTGCCGCGCAAATGATGATTAACATGCACTGCTAATAAATTAAATGGCACACTTTTGCGTTTTTCTAAAAGTGCGTGCAGCAAAACAACAGAGTCGGCACCACCACTGACCCCAACAACAACATTATCGTTAGAGTTTACATTAATCGCATTCAAAATGTTTTGCATTACGTTTTTCATACACGCATTATACAAAAATTGTAATTTTTTTGCAATAGTTTATACAAATCTAATTGCCAAAACCGTTCTATCATCAAAATCTTTTTTGCGTGCACATGCTTCTTCCATAATACTTTCTGCAAAAAGTTGCATGTTTTGAATATTTTCGTTATTAACAAACTTTGCATAATTATCAATTGACGAAAAACTATCAACAATGCCGTCTGATGCCAGCACTATAACATCGCCGCTTTCGACAACGGTGCTAACAATGGTTGGTCTAGATTTTTCGATAACACCAACTGGTAGCGAAGCCCCGCTAATAATTTCACACGTGGTTTTATGTTTTAAAATACTAACACTCGCGCCCATTTTTATAAAGTCAACTTCGCCTGTGTCACTATTAAATTGAATCATATCAAGTGCCGAAAAATTTTCGTTTGTAACTGGCAACATAATATTGTTCACGCACCTTGCTATCATATTACTTGGCAAACCCGCCTTATAAAAACTTTCAACCAAGTTTAGCGTTGCATCGCCAAGCGAATTGGCTTGTTTTCCGTTGCCCATTCCATCTGCCAATGCCAAAATATATCTTTTGTCGCCGATTTTTGTTGCAAGATAACTGTCGCCATTCTTTTCTTTTTCGTACCTAGATGATGTTGCTACACCTATAATTTGTTCAAGCTTTGGTTTAGCGGAAAGCCTAACCACACTCCAACCACTTTCGCCAGTCATTTCACTTTTGGAAACAAAGAGTTTTTTCTTTGTGGTTCTGCTAACAATTCTTGCCAGTTCCTTTTTTGTAATATCTTCGTTTTTGCAAATAAGGCACACTTCTTTAAAGGTGTTTTCATCATAAATTTCTAGCATTTCTTTTGCTGTTATACCAGCAAGTGCCAACGCATCTATTGTTTTTTGTTCGTTATCACGCTTACTTAATAAATCGTAACTATTTTCGCAAAGCTGCAATAATAGTTCACTTGTCCCCAAAAATTGATTGCTAATCGCCATGGTTTTGTTATCTTGCGACTTAACTGTTTTTGCATAGTTTTTTATGTCGCTAACATTGTCCCACACGACAGAAGACAATTGCGAAACTCTTTTGCAACTAGAAATCTGAAGTGGTGTATCGATAAGCGACAACTTGTCTTTTTTAAGTCCTATTTTTATCAAACTTTCAATACCACTCTTAACATACTGGTCACGGTAACACTCTTTCTTTTGACTGCAAGACTCACATACACCATTTATTACCTTTTCGGTTACAAAGTCTATCGCCTTATTTTCGTCTAGTTCGCCAATAATTAGGTTTTTATATTGCCTGTTAATTTCCGCAAAAGCGTTACTTATTGTCATTAATTTATTTTCTGTTGCTTTGCGCTGCGACAATTCCAAATAATCAGACAAGTATAGTTTTGTGTTTTGCCCAACATTATCACGAATTTTACATAATAATTTTTGTGGCAAACATAAATAAATTAAGCAGACAGCAACAATGCATGCAAGGTCAATTATGTCGAAAAATATTTTAAAACTAAGCAGAAACACAAGCAACTCATTGCACATGGCAGTTGCCATAGCTTTTGCATATTTGTTTGTAAAAAAACAGCAGAGCACAGCAAGTGTTGGCAAAAGTGCAAGTTTGCTCGACACGCCGCTCACCACGCTACTGGCAAGTCCAATTGTTACAGCCAAAACAAAAACATTCTTTTGCGCTAGCACGCCACTAGCGAGTAGTATCAAAAATATAGCAAAAATTTTACTAACATCAACATCAATTTCCAGTTTTTCAAGCCCCATAAAAATAGTTAACACACAAAACACCATTGCCAATTTTTCGTCTAATGCAAACTTGGCATAATAACCTTTCTTTTTCATAGCTGCAATTATCGTATGATAAACATAAAACGAAACAATAGTTAAAAACAAGCAAAGCAAAAGTTCAAGTGCAGAATATAAATTATTTAAATTGAAATATATAACAGCAGTTTGCGAAAGACACAACAATAGATAAGCGATCCACAAATGATGTTTTTTGTTTGTAAAAACTTTTAGGCAGTATAGTAGTAGCAAAAACAACATTTGGCTGACTAAAATTATCACTGCTGGAACAGAAAAATTAATTGCTACCCCAGCAATAAAAAACATAGCAAGCAGCAAATAACAATTGTAGTCGCAAAGAAGCAAAGCAAAAGTTAAACTACACAAAAATGGCGATGCAACAGGAAAAATTCTGTATAACGATACACAAAACATACATAGCCCGATAATCACATATTGCACAACAGTCTTTTGTTTTTCTTGCATATCTTACTCCTTTCTTTTAGTATAAGTTTGAAAAGTACAAAACCAAAGTTAAAAATTTGTCGAAGCATTAAAAAAACTGCAAATTTTACACATAAAATGTAAATTTTTGCAGTTTTTAACTAATTTTTAACATCTTTATATTTTGTTTTTCTATTTTTTATGCTAAATGAAATTTTTTAATGCAGAATATAACCCATATTTAAACAAAAGTGTTTATTATTTTACTGGTTTATATTTGCCTTTTGTTATTTCGTCAAATAGACCTTCGATATATGTTTTGCATAATTTTTCGTCATCTAACAATTCCCAAACGGCATCTTGTTCTTTTCTTGTATCTGGAATATCAAGATGATATTTTACATATCCGTTTCTGCCAAACTTATTATTTACAAAGTTATACACTCTGTTTATATGCCACTCTTTACTCATGCCCTTTTGCTCATTTTTAAGCCCATACTTAATTGGACGTGAAAATACCAAATATTTTGTGTTGTTTCTGTCGGCATCTGCAACAATTTTCCCATATATGCTACGTGGTTCGTATGAAAGATGTGATGAATGATCTTCAACAGCTTGTGCCATCATTTCTATTTGTTCTGGTGTGTAATACTTTTTGAGCATTTTATCTTCTCTCACAATTTTACCAGAAGCTAGTGCGTGACCTTCTCTGCCATTAATTATTCCAATGTCATGAAATGCGCCAACAATATAAGCAATATCAAGGTCAACATTTTCTTCTTTTTCCTGCAATTGTTTACCATAATTCACGCAATTGTTAACTACAAAATTGAAGTGAGCAACATTGTGGCCTTTATCAAAATTTTTATATTTAGACTTGATTTCGTTTTTAATATAATCTTTTAATTCCTTTTCCATATCTGCTCCTTTGCTTTTTTATTTTAAACCAGTGGAACCAAACCCACCTTTTCGAACTGCGGTAATTTCTTCTTCGTCATCAACAGTTAAAAACTTAAAGAAGAATATTTGCCCAACCTTATCACCAACACCAACATGGTAAACATTTTTACCAATATTGTGAAGCATAAATCCAATGTTACCATCGTTACTTTCGTTGTCTGCATAATCACTTTCGATAATACCGATACCGTTGGCAAGTATAATTCCCCTTTTGCCCATGCCCGATGTAGAAGCTAAAATAAATCCTTCGTCATGATTACAATACGCCTTTACGTTTGTGAATATTAATTGTGTGTCGCCAGGCTTAATATCAATTTCAATCGGCGAATAGCAATCATAGCAAACTGAATATTTTGTTTTTCTCACAGGCATCTTAATTGTTTCTGGGTCTTGACCATACATAATAAACTGTGGTTTTACTTTTGCAAATTTTCTCATAATCTTTCTCCTTAATTTCTATTATAAAGAATCTGAAATATAGTGCAATAAAAATTTGTCAAAAATAAAAAGTTTTTTTATTTATACAAAGTTAAACAAGTTGCAATTTTTTGTTTACAAAACACAAAAACTAAAATATAATATTCATATGGAAAAATTAAAGAGAAGTATAATAGCTACATTAATTATTGCAATATTTGCTGTCTGCGGTTTTGTTGCTGGTATTCCATTTATCATTATGGGTGCAAAAGGCTCAACATTTTTACTCGTGCTTGGCATTGTTTTAGTTGCGTTTGGTTTTTATGGATCACCTTTGCTATTCATTTCTTATGCTAACAAAAAACGTATTAAACGCGTGTGCCTTGCAATCACAAAAGACAAATTGACAGATATTCCAACAATTGCAAAACACTTGCAACTTCCAGAAGAAACAATAAGACAAGACATTACAATTGCAATCAATGCCGATTATATAGATAACTACATTTTTAACGGTGAAGCCTTAACCAAGTCTGTAAATAAATACAGCAAAAAGATGCGTTGCGAAAACTGTGGCGGCGTGCTTGTTGAAAAAGACAGCAAGATCTATTGCCCATATTGCGGAACATACTATTCAAAAGAAAACTAGAAACAAAAACTTATTTGTTGACAAACGCTTGCTAGTGTGATAGAATATGTCATGCTTGCAAGCGCAGATTTAACGTGTTTAAAGCACTCAATATGTATCCATATATCAAAATTTAATATGTATCCATAGCTCAATTGGATAGAGCGTTGGTCTACGGAACCAAAGGTTGGGGGTTCGAGTCCCTTTGGATACACCATTTTGGCACACGCAAAAGGAGCGTATAAAACTCCGACGCGTGTGTCTTTTTCTATGTAAAATAGGGGTAAATTGCCGTATTTACAGCAGTTTTTTTTCGGCGAGTATTCAAGAAGTTATTAAGTCGGGAGTGTAGTCGAAGTGGGCAAGTTGAAAAATTCACAAAAATATGGTATAATACATTTAAATTAAGACAGCAAATCGGTATTTGAGGAAAAGAAGAATGGAAGATAAAAAAATATTACTCGATAATATTAACAAAATTCATACAACTGAACCGGGAGTTGATAGAATTAAAAAAAATCTAAAAATAGATATAGTAGATGTTGTTGAGTATTGCAAAAATAAGGTGTTGGATGAAAATTGCCATATATACAAACAAGGTAAAAATTGGTATTGCGAAATTGAAAATGTCAAAATCACTATCAATTCATATAGTTATACAATTATTACAGCACATATTATTAAGTAAATTATAAGTTGAGATGAAATTATGGCGTCAAGCAAAGAATATTTAGAGTTTATTTTAGGGCAGCTATCTGAGTTAGAAGAAATTACTTATCGAGCTATGATGGGAGAATTTATTATTTATTATCGAGGAAAGATTGTAGGTGGTATCTATGATGATAGATTACTTGTTAAACCGGTAAAATCAGCAATTAGTTATATGCCGACAGCTTCATACGAATTACCCTATGAGGGAGCAAAAGAGATGTTGTTGGTAGATGATGTTGATAATAAGGGATTTTTGGCAGGTTTATTTGGTGCTATGTATGACGAACTGCCGGCTCCAAAACCAAAAAAGAAAAAACAAACAACCCCCGGTTTTTAAAACTAAGAAAACCGGAAGTTATCTAAGCAAAAATAGGAGAGAAAACACTTTCAATGCTGCAATATCTATATATCTTGGGTTATTGTAAGAATTTGTTTCTTGGGGTGCATATTTGTCCCATGTATGAAAATCAATCATAACAACTCCTAATATTTAACTTTTTATTTATTACAACAAAAAACTCGTCAAAAATCAACAATTAGGGGTTCAAATCCCCGTGGACGCCTGCCCTACTTTTGTCTTAAATAGACGCTCCTTTTCGTTCGGTATTGACAAGAAAAAAACACCATAAAGGTGTTTTTTTTTAGACAAAGGGACTCGAAACCTGAGAGGGCGAAAGCCGTTACAAAACTCCCCTGTGGTGAGTTTTAGGCTTTCGGGCAAGAACTTTATGTTCGATGCCGGCGGTTGCTTAAGCAAACGCGTACCCTTTGGATACACCAAGAAAAGAAAAACACCATAAAGGTGTTTTTTTGTAGACAAAGGGACTCGAAACCTGAGAGGGCGATTGGTTTTGGAAGAGACATACAAATAAAAGTATTTTTTACCCTACAAACACTCCAAAACACAAATAAAATACAAATTCAATACAAAATAAGGTGTAAAAACTCTTATTTTATCGTATCTTTTCGTATTGTATCACACTTTCTATTTTTGCAAAAAAGCTGTAAAGAAATTATTTATATGTAATTTCTTTACAGCCTTCTTATAAATGATAAAATTATGTTTAATAAGTTTATTTCATTTTATAGTAATATGAATATACCCCATTAGATGATGTATCTGCTTTTTCTATGAAAAGTTTGAACAAATATTGATTTGCCGAAGTGCTAAATTCATATCTAATTTCAAAAGTATAAACCGAGTTTCTAACAAAATATCCTTTTTTGTCTGTATTGTGGTTTGTAACATAATAAAATCTATAAAGTTTACTTGGATTTTTATCAAAATAATCACTTAAATTGTTACTTTGTTCTAAAACATACCATGTTTCGTTTTCGCCATAGATTGCACCGTAGCGAGAGATATGTCCAAAATACCCATCATAGTTAGTTTTAAAATAGTTTAAATAAATTTCAGCATTCTGTTCCAATAGATCAGCATTATCACAAGGTTGCGAAAATGAGTAACCATCTTTAAACCAAGAATCGCTAGAAGAGATTGTCCCATTTAGACCAGTTGGCGCTGTTAAATTAGATAATCCAACTGCAGACAACTCGGCTTCGGTAAACCATTTAGAACTATCGTGTGAGTTAAGATTTTTACCTGGACCACTATTTCCATTATCGCCACAAGCGGTTAAGAAAAACATTGCAGGTATAATTAGCAATATTGTCATTATTAAACTAAAAATTTTGTTTTTTGCTTTCATATTTGCTCCTTTATATTATCACTATTATATTGTTTTGTATTTTCATTTTTATTATTTCTTAAAAATCAAAATAGCGTTTGCACCAAGTGTGATTGTTGAGGAAATTAAAACATATCCTTCTTTTTCCATTTCGTTACACTTGTCTTCAATTTTCTTTGCCATCTTCTTTGCTACTGGTGTATAGCCTATTAGTTCGGTTTTATACATTTAATTTTTCCCTTTTATTGTTTTATTTAAAGTTTAAAAATTTATCAAAATTAAAGTGTAATAAATATTAAGGATTATTTGTAAAGAATTCTATCCTTTCAGTTGGAACAGTTGCTCTCACTGTGATTGTAAATCTGCTTGCTTTTGTTTCACCATCAAAGTCATATTGTTCTTTTGTTACAACAACATCTGAGTTCCCAGTGCTGTCAACTTTTACAACAACTCCTCCAATGCGAATATATTCATAATCAACTTCACTATAAAAATTAATTGTGAAAGTTAAATATTCATTTTTTAAGAAATACACGTTTCCGCCGTTTGCTCTCCCAACACACTTGTCTTGAATCAACTTGGCAGTATCAATAGAGCCATGTTGTGAAGAATTTTCAACTCCATTCATTTCAATTTTCTCAACAATTCGATAATTTTTTTCTGTAACCCTATCCATTGTTTTCAAAAGTTCAAGTGCGTTTGTTGAAATAACATAATGATCATATTCAAAATTATAATTATAATATTTATCAAATTTAATCTCAACATATGAGCCATCTGCACTTCTTTGCGCTTGTGTTCCAGCAAGATCAAAAGTTAACTTATCATAAAAGTTTTTATAATTTTCATCTGCATATTTTAGGAAAACAATTTTAAGTTTTGGAAGATCTGTTCCTGTGAAATCTGAGAACTTCATAACACCTTGAATATATTCATCTCCTGAAGTTTCGGCACGAATTTCGCCATTCACTGAAAGAGTGAATAAATCTTTATTCATTGAAACCTTATCCCAGTCATGAACAAAATCAACCATATATTCTTCTTTAACTTCGTCATGAATTGTAATTGTGTTATTTTGTGAAAATCTGATTGTGTGTTTATAACCGTATTTTTGGTTTTCTTCATCAATAATCTTTTCAACCTGCTCTTTATAGCCAATTCCAGTATTGCCGTCAGCATTATGAATGCGAACACTATTTTGTTTTTGAATTGCAAAATCGTATGCACCAACTGTATAAATTGAAACTGTAATTGGTGTATCATAGTTTATTTGAGCAAATGAACTTCCAATATTTTTAAATTCTGCAAAACTCATCTTTCCTTTTTCAAGTCCAAATAAATCATATCTGTCAATTTCAACCATAATTCTGTCATGATATCTTGGATACGACATATCTCCAACTGCAAGACGAATGTTTGCAACTTTTGGTGCAACAGCCCCAACAAATGAAATTACAAAATCTTTTGTTGGTTCAAAAGTTGCTTTATAGGCATATTCGCCTTCTTCTTCTGTAATAGTGAGCTCTTCACCATTGCTTAAAACTTTCAAAGTCCCAAGGTTGTATCCTTCTTCAATAAAAAATCTAATTTCAGCGCTGTCGCCATCTGTCAAGAATTTTCCTTTACTATCTGAACCATAGCCACCAGTTGTATTTTGAACTGTCACTTCTGAAACATGTGAAGGAAGTGCATCAACTGTGAAATAGTAATATTTTGGAGTTTTTTCCCCACATGCTGACAATAATAGAATTGTTGGTATAATAGCAAATAGTATAAAAACTGCCAATTTATATAATTTTTTCTTTAACATTATCATTCTCCAATTTTTTATTTTTATTTTAGTTTTTTGTATATGTTGCATATGCTGGATAATCTTTATAGATATAAAGGTTATAATTACCAGCATCGATACCAGAAAGTTTTACAATTTCGTTTTCGCCATTCACATAATCTTTTTTATCGAGAACAAGTTTAATTAAAGAATCCGCTAGCCAATCAAATGTTTTTTCAATTTGAAGAGAAACTTTTTCTCCTTCTATAATTCCAAAATTATGTGTATCAAGATTTATTAAGCTAAACCCACCATCTAAGTCATTGATTTTTAATTTTCTGTTCTTTGTGCCATCAAGAATAATTGTTTTTTTCGTTCTAGTAACCTTGAAAGTGCTTGCATCAAATTTATAATTATTCAAAACTGATTTATCACTTTTATTTGTAAAAATTCTCACACTAGAAGATTGTGTCCCAACGTTTTTGTCTGCAAATGTAACTTCTACTTGAATACTATCGCTAGTTAAGCTGTTATTTTCACCTTTAAAGATATAATCTTGAAATGTGTTTGTTCCATTATAATAAGGATTCATATCTTTCAAAACTTCATTCAAATCTAATTTTTCAATGGTATATTCAACAATTTTAGAAGCGGATTTATAAGCTGAAGTTGCGGGAATAAAAATTTTTGCAAGATAGACCCCTGCATCCATTGGAGCATCTGTTGTAAATTCATTTTCTGTATCTTTCAATTTATATGAAACTGAAGCGGTTCCATATGTGTTAGTAAAGTCAACATCTTTAATTAGAGCTTGCCTTTTACCATTATATGTTTTTGAAATTTTATCTTCACATGTAATATTGTTTTCAGCAAAAGTTCTTTCAAATCCACAAGTGTTACAAGTTGGGTCTGTGTCGTTTGAATAATCATGTTTTTTGTATTCGCTTTTTTCTGTGCAATCCTTGTCAGTGCATTCATGCCAGTGATATTCAGTATCATGAGTCCATTCATTTGAGAATGAATGTTTATGCCCACCACAAGCCGCAAAAACAAACATTGCAGAAAGGATACAGCAGAAAGCCAAAACGAATGTTAAGATTGATTTTCTTTTTATCATAATTTTTTCCTTTTTATTTTTATTTTTAAGTTGCACAAAGTGGAGTAAAATATTGAGTATCTTTGCAACTATTCAACTATATCATATCATAAAATCTTTACATCTGTATATTAATTTTTTAAATTTTATGACTTAGTAAAAAAATTACAAAATTTTATAGGTTTTATTATTTTCGTTGCGAATTTTTGCAATTTTATCGTTTTTTGCCAGATTGTTTTGTATTTTTTTATTTTGTGTTAATATTGGTATGAGTTAAGGCAAGCCTAGGAAAATAAAGGGTTTTAGCCATTTTTTAATACGGTAAAATGCGATAAAATATGGTAAAAAACACGATCCCCCGAATTACAATCCTTAATTTCTACGGAACCAAAGGTTGGGGTTTCGAGTCCCTTTGGATATACCAAGAAAAGGAAAACACCATAAAGGTGTTTTATTTTTTGTAGACAAAGGGACTCGAAAATTTTTTGATATAAAAAATCCGAGATACACTCGGATTTTTATCTTTCATCTTCATCAATAAATTTTGTTGTCAATTCTTTTTTTTTAATTTCACCATTTTTAATAGTTAAATTTGCATTGCAAACATTTTCCGCTAAAGTTCTATCATGGCTTACAAGCAATAAGCAACCTTTGTACTCTTTAAGAATTTTTTCAAGGAAAATTTTATTATTTAAATCAAGGTGATTTGTAGGTTCATCCATTATTAAAAAATTATAATCACTCAAAATTAGTTCGCACATTTTTATACGCATTCTTTCACCAAGTGATAAAGTCGAAATTTTTCGATCAAAAACTTGCCTTGACATATTCATGTTTACAAGATTAGATAAAAACAAAGTTCTATACTCTCTGTCCCCTTGACACGCTTTTTGCATAACAGTCAGGTTTTCATCGAGATCAAAAACGTCTTGACTTAAATAAGCAATTTTGACCGATGGCGAAACATATATATTGCCATCATAAGGTTCGATACCTAAAATCATTTTTATCAAAGTTGTTTTTCCCGAACCATTTTCTCCATTTAATGCGATTTTTTCACCTGCTTCTATTGTAAAACTGGAGTTTTTAAACAATACCTTAGAATCAAATTTTTTACTTATATTATCTGCACGGACAAGAACCTTTCCTTTAAACGGTTCACTATCAAGTCTATAGTGAACTTCTCCCTCTGTATACGGTCTTTCAATAAAGTCATCTTTTAGATGCTCAAGTCTTGAAACTTTAGCCTTTGCCATTGATGCAAGTTTTGTTGCACTAACCTGTGCATTTGTTTCAGCACCTTTGATTCTACTGTCAGACATCATTCCACCTTGTCTTCGAGCATCTTTTTCTCCTTTTGAAGACCAAGTATTTAATGCACCAATTTGCTTATTAATTTTGCGTTCCAAAGATTGCTGATTTTCATAACGTGACATAAGTGATTGATACTCTTCTTGCTTTTGAGAATAATAATCGTCATAATTACCATAAAATTCTCTCACTTTTCCATTCTCTAATTCGATAATTTTATAAACACAGTTGTTTAAAAAATATCGATCATGAGACACAGCAATCACTGTGCCAATATATGAATTAAGTGTATCAATAAGCCAATCAACACCTTCAACATCCATATGATTTGTAGGTTCATCTAGCAAAAGAATTTCCGGACGTTTACAAAGTATCCCTGCGAGCATTAATTTTGTTTTTTCTCCACCTGACAATGTTTTAAGTCGGTCTTCTGAAAAATCAATATCACCTGCAATATGTAAGCGACTTTTAATTTCCATAAAATCTCTAATAAATTCAGGCTCTTGTGAAAGTTTTAAAAAATCTTGATATGTATACTCCGTAATTTGTTTTAAATATCCGATTTCACCATCAACTTGAACATTCCCACAATCTGGACTCTCTTCACCTGCTATGATTTTTAGCAAAGTCGACTTGCCCGCCCCATTAGAGCCGACAATGCCTACTTTTTCACCGCCATAAATTGTCAAATTCATCTTCTCAAATAACAATTTATCAGCATATTGTTTTTCTATGTTTGAAATAGTTATCACAGCAATCACCTCCCTAAAATAAATAATTTTGGAAATAATTATTGATTATAACTTTAAATTTTTCTGGGTCATCATGATATTCTTGCACACATCTAGTTAAAGCATATGTATATAGTTTCTTCTTATAGCAAGTTTTTGCAATATATGGTGCGTTTACATTTCCTAAAACAACATCAGCAACACAATCTCTACAAATATTTTTTGCCCAACATTTTGAACATTTTTCATTCGTTTTAGAGTTACACTTTTCTATAATTGGGTCGTTTGATTTATGTTGTCCAATAAGCCTAATGCATGGGTAAATATCACCATTATAATCATAAACACGAGAATATCCATTTGTTAATTCTTTACAAAAACAATCTGTTTTATTTTTCAGAACTAATGCTTCTATAATATTTCGTATATAAACACTTATACCAACATTTAAAGAATTTTTATACAATCTATCCAAGGATAAGTCTATATAGTGCATCTCTTGATTTAAAATATCTTTTTTTGTCTTTCTTATCTTCAATGTTTTATCATTTGTAATGACATCGGAAATACTATATTTAACGCCTATTTTTTCATAAAAATTCACTAATTCCTCAAATTTAATATGATTTTGATGATATTTTGTATATGTACATATCAGTTCTAATTTTGCTCCAACAGGACTATTTTTTAATTTTTTTATTGTTTGACTCAATCTATCAAAATAAGTTCCTCTCAAATAATCGTTTATTTCTTTGGGTCCATCTATACTGATATAAACTTTAAAGTTGTTTTCAATAAAAAGATTTAATAATTCTTCACTAACAACGCTTGCATTTGTCACAATCCTATAATCATGAATGTCGTAAGTTTTATTTAATTTTTTTACTATATATTCAACGATTTTTGGATTCAAAGTTGGCTCGCCGCCAAAAAAATATACTGTTTTAATCGCTTTTACAGAATGTAATAGCTCTAAAATAATTTTATCAACGGTATCTTTTGTCATTAAATTATTTTCTCTGCCATAGTTTCCACAAGAGGCATAACAATACTTACATCTAAGGTTACAAATATTCGAAACATTAAAAACCAATTTAAATAATGTCGAATCGTCCTTTTTAACATTATTTTCAGACAAGGCTGTTTTAACAACCTTGTCCTTAAACAATGTTAAGGTAGATGTATCAAAAAAATAATGTGTTTGTCCAACATCAATTTTTTTAATCATCTATCTTCCACCACCACAACTGTGGCTTGCACAGCCTCCGCAATCTCCGGCATTTGTAGATTTATTCGCTACTGAAAAATCAACTACCATAATTACTACCTCCTTTGTGTATTGGCTATTTTTATTATATAGCGACTTTTAAATATTGTCAAGTTGATATTTTAAAGAAGATTTATTATAAAATGGTCAATATAAATTTATAAATCATTATAAACAAAAGCATTTAACATTTTCACAACTCACTATAAAAATATAGTAAAAAATCCGAGATGCACTCGGATTTTTTAATTCTAATAATTTTGCTTGGCGGGGATGACACCGCGCACGCCTCCACGAGGATTTTCTACATCACCTGTGTACCTTGGAATTAAATGCATATGCACATGCATTATGCTTTGCCCTGCCACCAAACCACAGTTTAGTCCAACATTGTACCCCTGTGGGTTGTATTTTTCATCAATTATCAATTTACATTTATTTAATAAATCAATCATATCGTGCTGTTCATTTTCTGTTAAATCGAAAAATGTTTGTGCATGTCGCTTTGAAATAATAAGCACATGCCCAGGGCTAACAGGAAAGCCGTCAAAAACAGCATAACAACTATCGTTTTCCAAAAGTTTTTCTTGGGTTTTAGCTTTTTCGCAAAATAAACATTTATCCATAATCTCACCTTTAGTAGTTGCAAAGCTTGCAACCAATACTTTTTATCTCTATCTATAATATCACACATCAAAGTTTATGTACACAAAACAAGGGCACTTAGCAAAATGTATAAAATTTTTGCCTTTAATTTTGTACCGATATTTAATTTTCACGTTGACTAGGCTAACTTGTAATGATAAAATAAAACCATGAAAGATTTACACATTCACACAAAATATTCCGATGGCGAATATGATGAATACCAAATTTTGGAAAAAATTAAGACAGCTAACATTGACGAATTTGCTATTTGTGACCATGACACAATTGAGGGGAGTGAAAAGGTTTTTAGTTTGCTAGTTAACGAAAGTTCTATTTTAAAGTTTCATAGTGGCGTGGAACTAACTAGTCGCGTAAACGGAGCCTTGGGAGGCGTCAATGTTCACCTTCTTGTTCGTGATTTTAATTTTAATGACAGAAATATTAATTACCTTGTAAATAAAGCATCTAGTTTGCGAAAAGAAAAGGTTATGCGCATGGCATACTACATTGCTTCTACTTTTGGTATTAAATTTACAGACAAAGAGCTTTCTGATGTAATGCAAAGCACCAACACCGTTGGCAAGCCACACATGTATAAATTGCTTAGCAAACATATAACGATTGAGCGTGAACAATTTTATCGCCGAATGGACGGCCTTGTGACTAACGACTTACGTCTTGATGCACTTGAAGTTTTGTCGCTTGTTAATCGTGGCAATGGCAACGTAACTCTCGCCCACCCCAAAGAGATTATGCGTGAATATAAGCTTGGTTATGAAGACATTGATTTTCTTGCTAATTACCTTAAGTCTTATGGGTTATATGGTATTGAAACGAAACATTCGTTGCACACAAAAGAAGATTATTTAAGCTTCCATAAAATAGCACAAAAATATGATTTAGTTGAATCTTGCGGGAGCGATTTTCATGGCGAACATGTTAAACCAAATGTGTTTTTGGGTGTTTGCGAAAAACAAGAAACTCTAAATTTTTAACAATCAAACAAGGCAGTGGTTACTGCCTTGTTTACATTTCGTTTTCTTCTGTTTTTGTCTTTACATTTTCTGGAACATACATAACTGTTCTGTTTTCTTGTGGCAATTGCATTTCATAAGTGCAGCCGTCAAATAAAGCATTTAAATGATGTAAACGTTGTTTGTTCCAAAGATAGTGCACTTGTATTTCTCCATGCTTATTCAAGTGAGTTGCAAGTTTATTGACAACGTTCTTAAATAATATATCTGTTGATGTGAACCTCGAATCATGATCTTCTGGCATTGATACCCAGCTAAATCCTATGTGGTCATAGATGTTAGAAAGCATAATATAATCGAATTTTGCATTCTTTGGCAACTTGTCGTTCAATTCTTTTAGGTCACATCTTATATACTTCACACTTTTAAGGTTTTTTTCGTTCAATTTTTGTTTTAGTGCGTTAAATAATTTTTCATTTTCAATATATTCGCAGTTATAGATGCTGCTAATAAATTGCAAACCTTGGTCATTATCAAAACCGTTCAAATATGCATCGTCCCAAAAAAGTTTTGAATCTTTATTCTTAATAAAGCTGCTTATTTTTGCATAGGTTGCTGGGTCAAACAAGTGATCAGACGTCATCATTTTATTTGCTTGCTCGTATGTTAATGCCTTGATTGCAGCAACCTTATAATCATATACTTGCTTAACAAAAGGGTTAATATCGAAACAAGTGACACTGTTTGCACCAAAAAGTTGAGCAAACAAAATCTGGTCGCCAGAGCTACCAACAGTTAACACATCTTTGCCAGCAATATCTAGTCCACGCATTGTCGAACAAACTTGTTCATTTGAATATGCAAAAATCTTATTAAAGTTTTGCAATTCATACTCATTGTATTTATAATCGACGTTGCTAAGCATGTGCATAGCCAAAAGTTCACTTTTTTCGTCTATTTTCATGGCCTTATTATATCATACATGTGAAACTAGTCAATGATTTTTATTAAATTTTTTATGCTAAAAAGGTACAAAATATACAAAATTTATTCAATTTATTTATGCAATTGTGTCACAAAACAAAATGTGATATTGTGTTTTTAGAGGTGTTTTTTTATGAAGATTGGTTTTGATAATGATAAATATTTAAAGCTCCAAACAGAGCGTATACTCAAACGAATTAAAGAGTTCGACAACAAACTTTATATCGAGTTTGGCGGCAAACTATTTGATGACTTGCACGCGTCACGCGTTTTACCTGGCTTTGCACCAGATGCAAAAGTTCAGATTTTGCAAAAACTTAAAGACAAAAGTGAAATTGTTTTTGTTATCAATGCAAACGACATTGAACGCAACAAAATCCGCGCCGATTTTTCTATCACATACGACATGGACGTTCTTCGCCAAATCGATTGTTTGCGTGAAGTGGGGTTAACAGTTAGCGGCATTGTTATCACTCTTTTTACCGGTCAACCAGCAGCAATAACTTTTTCTAACCGTCTATCTCGTCGCGGCGAAAAAGTATATTTTCACAAACCAACCAAGGGTTATCCAACCGATGTCAACACAATTGTCAGTGACGAAGGATACGGTGCAAACCCATACATTGAAACAACCAAGCCACTTGTTATTATCACAGCTCCGGGTCCAGGCAGCGGAAAGCTTGCAACTTGCTTGTCGCAATTATATCACGAATATAAACGTGGCATAAAAGCGGGATATGCTAAGTTTGAAACATTTCCAGTTTGGAATCTTCCGCTCAACCACCCAGTCAACATAGCATACGAGGCAGCAACAGCCGACCTTAAAGATATTAATATGATCGATAGTTTTCATTTGCGTGCGTATGGTATAACAGCTGTCAATTATAACCGCGACCTTGAAGTCTTCCCCGTTGTGAGAAATATTTTACACAAGATTGTTGGCACCGACAAAATTTATCAATCTCCAACAGACATGGGTGTAAATATGGTTGGCTTTGCAATCACCGATGACGAAGTTGTACGCAAAGCAAGCATTGAAGAGATTATAAGACGATACTATAAAGCAGAATGCGAATATAAAAAAGGAACAACATCAATCGAAACTGTTAAGCGTATTGAATTTTTAATGGGTGAATGGAACATTGACCCATTATCTAGAAAAGTTGTATCAGTTGCAAAAGATTTGAAAAAACAAACAAAAACGCCAGCCATGGCACTTGAACTTAGTGACGGTGTAATCGTCACTGGCAGAACAAAAGAGCTTATGACAAATGCTTGCGCGTGCGTCATCAATGCCATTAAACATCTAACTAAGATTGATGACAGCATAGAACTTATTCCACAGAATATGCTCGAACCAGTTATAAAGCTTAAACGTGAAAAACTTGGAATACGCAAAGCAAAACTTTCACTCAAAGACGTTTTAATGTTGCTTTCGATTAATTCTGTTACAAACCCAACAGTTGCAATTGCCCTATCTAAACTAGACGACTTAAAAGGCTGCGAAGCGCACACTTCATCAATGCTAAGTAGTTCTGACCAAAACACTCTTTTATCTCTTGGCATAAATGTAACAAGTGAACCTAACTATTCTAGTCAATCTCTCTATAATCAGGAATAATTAACCAACAAATAAATACATAATTTTTGCGACACTAGTGGTACGCTGTTTGTTGTTGGTAAAATATTTGGCAAAGCAAAAAAGATGTTTCCAAAGTTTGGGTTCTATCAGATGCCAAGTAATTACTTTGTTGTTACAGACAAAAGAGTTACCAAGAAAATTTAATCAACTATTTTAAATCACCGTTTCCAGATTACAAAACTATCTCAATAGGCGACTCTGATAATGACATGGATATGCTTAAAAATACAGATATTTCTATATCTATGGGCAACGCTAAGCCCGAAATTTAAGCTCTTACAACTTTTGTCACTTTACCCGTTGATCAAGACAGATTTGTATATGCTTTTAACAATATACTAAAACTATAATTGCTTTTGCTAATAATCGTTACAATTTTATGTGAGGCTTATAAATAAAGGCATAAAAAGACTAGAATATCTAGTCTTTTTTTATAAATTTTTAAATTGACTCATAAAAAATTGTCAACATTTTATTAATTTGATATTATATAAGTAAGGAGAATAATTTATGGTATTATTAACAGGTGGCCTTGGCTACATTGGATCACATACTGCGGTAGAACTAATCAAAAGCGGAGAAGATATTGTTATTATCGACAATCTCTCGAATAGTAAAATTGAAGTGTTAGACAATCTCGAAAAAATCACTGGCAAAAAAATTAAATTTTATAAAGGCGATGTTTGTGACCTTGATATGCTTCGTAAAATCGCTGGCGAAAACCACATAACAGACATTATTCATTTTGCAGGCTACAAAGCTGTTGGTGAGTCTGTTAAAGAACCACTAAAATACTACGAAAACAACATTTGCAGCACATTGCAACTTCTGCACTTAATGCAAGAATTCGAAATAAAAAATCTTGTATTCAGTTCATCTGCAACTGTTTATGGCAAAGCAAAGTCTATGCCAATATACGAAGATTTTCCAGTATCTGCAACAAACCCATATGGCAGAACAAAACTATTTATCGAAGAAATCTTAAAAGATGTTCAATATGCAAGCCCAGAGCTTAACATTGCTTTGCTTCGCTACTTTAACCCTATCGGCGCACACGAAAGTGGGCTCATCGGCGAAGACCCAAACGGCATTCCAAACAACCTAATGCCATACATAACAAAAGTTGCAACTGGCAAGCTTGACCATTTAAACATTTTTGGCAGCGATTATGACACTAAAGATGGCACAGGTGTACGCGATTATATTCACGTTGTCGACCTTGCAGAAGGCCACGTAAAGGCGCTAGGTAAACTTCGCACAAACTGTGGCTTAGTTGTATATAACCTTGGAACAGGCACTGGGTATTCTGTTCTTGAAATGGTCAATGCTTTCAATGAAGTTTGTGGTGGTAAAGTAAAATATGAGTTTGCACCTCGTAGACCAGGCGACATTGACATCTGTTACGCCAGCCCAGAAAAGGCAGAAAAAGAACTTGGGTTCAAAGCACACCACACCCTTAAAGACATGTGCGAATCAAGTTACAATTTCGAAAAACATAATAATAAATAAAAATATACACAATAAAAAACACCGATAGGGTTCCCCCTTATTCGGTGTTTTTTAGTCTATGCAAATTGATGCATTAATTCTATTACTTGTTTCTTTACATTTTTAACTGCCTTTTCTTTTTGCGTAACAATTTGATAAATAAACTTAGCAATTTGTTTCATTTCCTTTTCTTTCATTCCAAGTGTTGTTACCGCAGCCGTTCCGAGTCTGAGTCCACTTGTAACTTGTGGCGAAAGTGTTTCTTTTGGAATGCTATTTTTATTTGTCGTTATATTTGCATCATGGAGTAAATCTGCAATTTCTTTTCCCGTTACCCCAAATGGCGTTAGGTCAACAAGCAATAAGTGGTTATCTGTTCCACCGCTAACAAGCCTAAAGCCAAGCTTGTTTAACTCATCGCCAAGAACCTTGCAATTCTTAACAACTTGTTTTTGGTATTCCTTAAACTCATCGCTTAGTGCTTCTTTAAGCATTACCGCCTTGCCAGCAATAACATGTTCTAGTGGTCCGCCTTGCGTACCTGGAAACACCGCACTATCTATCTTTTTGGCAAGCTCAGCTTTACACAAAATCATGCCACCACGTGGGCCACGCAATGTTTTGTGTGTGGTAGTCGTTACAACATCGGCATACTTGCAAGGGTTTTCGTGCAAGCCAGCAGCAACCAAACCAGCAATGTGTGCCATGTCGACCATAAGGTAAGCGCCCACGCTGTCTGCAATCTTCCTAAATCTTTCAAAATCAATCTTGCGGGGATAAGCACTTGCACCAGCCACAATAAGTTTTGGCTTATATTCTTGTGCTAATTTTTCTACTTGGTCATAGTCGATAAGTTCGGTGTCTTCGTTAACTCCATAGCTGATTGCGTTATAATACTTGCCAGATACATTAACTTTTGTTCCATGCGTCAAATGCCCGCCAGCTGGAAGCCCCATGCCAAGAAGTGTGTCGCCAGGTTTAAGCAATGCAACATAAACAGCTAAGTTCGCATTTGCACCAGAATGTGGTTGAACGTTTGCATGCTCTGCCCCAAATAGTTTTTTTGCACGGTCAATTGCAAGCTGTTCGATTGTATCGATATTTTCGCAACCACAATAATACCTTTTGCCAGGATAACCTTCGGCATACTTGTTTGTAAGCACACTACCAACCGCTTGGCGCACAGCTTTTGAAACAATGTTCTCACTTGCGATTAGTTCAATGTGTTCCCTTTGCCTTTTCTGTTCTTTTTTTATAGCGTTATATACCTCGCTATCCACCTGTTTTAATGTGTCGTTTCTCATACTTTACCCCCTTTTCTATTTAATTGTAGCACATAGTGACAAAAATAAAAAATATTAATAATAAATTTGTAAAAATTTTTTGTTTGTGATTTAATTAAAGTATGGAAAGAATAAATGGAAAACAAATCGCAGCAGAAATCAAGCAATCTGTTCGCAAAAAAATCGAAAAAAAATACATAAAAGCAGGCAAACCCGTGCCTGCACTCGCTTGTATAATTGTTGAAGGAAACAGTGCAAGCGAAGTCTATGTTGCATCAAAAGAGCGTGCTTGCGCCGAATGTGGTATGCGTTCTGAAATCATTAGACTTCCACAAAATGTTAAACAAGAAGAACTTTGCAATATCATTCAAAAACTCAATGCAGACAATCGCATAAGCGGCATATTATTGCAATTACCACTGCCTAGTCACCTTGACGAAACGGCTGCTCTTTCGCAAATTTCTAGCGAAAAAGATGTCGATTGTCTAACAAATGTCAATCTTGGTGCATTACTTGCAAAAAACCAAACGGTCGCACCTTGCACAGCAACTGGCATAATCAAAATTTTGGATCACGAAAACATTTCAATTGCTGGCAAACGTGCCGTGGTTGTTGGCAGAAGTTTGCTTGTTGGTAAAAGCGTTGCTTGTTTGCTTGAACAGCGAAACGCGACTGTCACCCTTTGTCATAGCAAAACTCAGTGCCTTAGCAGCATAACAAGTCAAGCTGACATTTTGGTTGTTGCAATTGGCAAAGCAAAGTTTATTAAAAAAGAATTTGTCAAACCTGGCGCAGTGGTTATTGATGTTGGCATAAACCGTATAGACGGCAAACTTTATGGCGATGTCGATTATGACGATGTTTGCGAAAAATGTTCATATATTACGCCAGTGCCTGGTGGCGTTGGGCCACTTACCGTTGCTTGCTTAATGGAAAACACACTTACCTTGCACGAAAAATATAGAGTACAATAGGAGAAATTTATGAGTTACGCCGATAAAATTTTTAAGAAAAACATAAGACAGATTTTAAAGTATGGTGAAAGCGACAACGATTATCCCGTTCGTCCAAAATGGGCAGACGGTTCGCCAGCTCATACTAAAAAGTGCTTTTGTATTGTTAATAGATATGATTTATCAAAAGAATTCCCTATGCTCACATTGCGTAAAACGAATTACAAAAATGCACTTGATGAACTTTTGTGGATATGGCAAAAAAAGAGCAATAAAATCAGCGATCTTGCCAGTCACATTTGGGATAGCTGGGCGGGTGCAGACGGCACTATCGGCAAAGCTTATGGTTATCAACTTGGCATTAAACATAAATACAAAGAAGGCATGTTCGACCAAGTTGACCGCGTACTTTTTGATCTTAAAAACAATCCTCACTCAAGGCGAATAATAACAAATATATATAATCACGCTGACCTTTCTGAAATGGCGCTTTACCCTTGTGCATATTCCATGACTTTTAATGTTACCGGTAACAAACTAAATGCAATTTTAAACCAACGCTCTCAAGATATGCTGACCGCTAACAACTGGAACGTTTGCCAATATGCCATGCTTGTTCATATGCTAGCGCAAGTATCTGGGCTTGAAGTTGGTGAGTTTGTACACGTAATCGCAGATGCGCACATCTACGACAGACACATACCAATAGTAAAAGAACTTTTAAAAACACGCTGTTATAAGGCGCCACGTTTAATAATTGATAAATCTGTTAAAAATTTTTATGACTTTACGCCTAACAGCATCACTTTTGAAAACTATAAATATAATACAAAAAAATATAAGATTGAAGTCGCAATATAGGAGAAATTATGAATTTTATTGTCGCTGTAACAAATGATTATGCTATTGGCAAAAATAATAACCTGCTCTTTCATTTACCAACTGACCTTAAGTATTTTAAAGAAAAAACTCTATATAAAATCGTCATTATGGGCGAGCGCACATATTTATCACTCCCCGTAAGACCATTGCCAAAAAGGACAACTATTGTTTTGTCTAACAACCCTAATTTTAATGACGATAGAGTAATAATTGCAAGGTCGCTTGAAGATTTATTTAATAAACTTAAGCAATATAATGACGATGACATTTTTGTTTGCGGCGGTGCGAGCGTATATAACCTTTTGATGGACTATTGCAAAACGGGCTACATTACTCGCGTCAATATCACAGTTCCAGCTGACACATATATAGATAATATCGACAAAAAAGACAACTTCGAACTCACAAGCCAAACCCAGCCACAAACAGAAAATGGCCTAGAGTTCAAGTTTCAAGAATACACAAATAAAAATGTGAAGCCAAGATAAAAGTATTGCTTTTTTATATGAAAGCAGTTACAATTAATAAAAAACTTACAGGCGGAAATTATGAACAAACCAAAGATAATTGCAATTGTTGGAACGACAGCTTCTGGCAAAAGTTCACTTGGCATTGACCTTGCTAAATTTTTTGATGCGGAAGTTGTTTCGGCAGACAGCAGGCAGATTTATAAAGGACTTGACCTTGGAACAGGCAAAGTTACACCAGAAGAAATTGTTGGCGTTCCCCACCATATGTTAGACATTATTGAACCAAACACGCCATATAGCTTGGCAGAATATCAAAAGGCAGCATACATTGTTATTGACGATATTCTCTCCCGCGGGAAACTTCCAATTATTGTTGGTGGCACAGGGCTATACACTAGGGCAATTATCGAAGGCTATGACATGGACTCAGCCAAGCCAGATTTTGCACTTCGCAAAGAACTTGAAACGAAGACAGCTGCCGAGCTTGTTGATATTTTGAAGTCACTTGGTGCAAAGACTATTACAGAACCCGAAAATCCGCGTAGACTTATTCGCCAAATCGAAAAAATCAAAGCTGGCAAAAGCAATGTTCCTATCAACAATCCGCGTTACGATTGCTTGCAACTTGGTATTACTTTTGACCGAGATATTTTGTATAAACGCATTGAAGAACGCTTGGATATGCGTATAAATGACGGCATGATAGAAGAAATAAAGGGGCTGCTCGATAACGGTGCTACGCCAGAATTTATGGAAGGTCTTGGTCTTGAATACCGCTACACAACAAGATATTTACTTGGAAAATATCAATCGTTTGAAGAATACCGCGCAGAGTTATTAAAAGAAATTAGACATTTTGCAAAACGCCAAGTAACTTGGTTTAAAAAAGAAAAAGACATTCATTGGCTAAACGAAAAAGGCAATTATTTTGAAGAAGCAAAAACCTTAATACAAGATTTTATAAAATAAAAAACTGACCGTTTTGGTCAGTTTTATTTTTGCAAAATAAACAATATTTCGTTTTTATATTCTTTTTCGAAAATTGGTTTTAACTTGCATTTTGCTGCGAGCAAGTCTATATCTGACTTGTATTTATTATACATTCCCACATTTTTGCCAGACATCGATTTTGTTGGAAAAGAAATGCAATAATATTTGCTATTAATTTTATTAATAAGTTTTTCGCTTGAACCTTTTTCTTGTTGTTCGAGCAACGGTAAAAGTTTGAACATGAAGACCGCATCAACATTTGTTATCTGCACCTTTTTCACGTCACCAACAATTGCTTTTGCATTCGCATTCATTTTTGAAAAACATAAATTTAAAAGTTCAATTGCACTTTTTTCGACATCGACTGCCATATATTCTACATTTTTATTGTCACTATACAATAAATATGCAATTGGATTTAGCCCGCAACCAAGGTCAAGAATAGACTTGATATCTGGTATCGTCTCATCTATATCTTTTATCATTTGCGAAATAAAATCTAATCTTTCTTTTGTTGAAACATGGTTTTGCAGCAAAAGTGGCAATATTTCATCAATATTATCACTGCTCTCTATTTCTTTTTGCAGTTTTTGATAGTCTAAAAAGAACATAGACACCCAAGCATGCAACTTTTTTCGCACACTTTGCTCTATATCCTTAGATTTTTTGTATTTTGGCGTTTCTTTTTCGATAGTTTCATCAATAATGCTGCTGTCTATCTTTTTGTAAACCTTGGAACTTTCGATTGATTCTCTTATTGATTGTTGCATTTATTCCTCGTCAAAGTTGATTTTGTTATTTCTTTTATATGTTTTTACTTGTTTGCTTTTAAGTTTAGACTTATACATATCTGGTTGCACGCGTTTTCCAAGAATTTTGCGTTTTTGGTTTTTGAGTTTTAGGTATCTTTCAACTTCGCTTATTTCTAGTTTTCCTTCACGTACGGCACGTCTTACAGCGCAACCTTTTTCTTTTGTATGCGTGCAACTCGAATATTCGCAGTCTTCTGCTATCTCTTCTATTTTGCTAAATATATCACCAAGCGATTCCCCATTAACATTTGTTAAACTGACTTCTCTTACACCTGGGGTATCGATAACAAATCTATCGTCAATTTCAAAAAGTGTAGATGCACTTGTTGTGTGTTTGCCTTTGTCATCACGTATGCGGATTTCGCCCGTTTTTGCTTTTTGCTCGCCGCTCAGCATGTTGACAAGTGAACTTTTGCCAACACCAGAACTACCAATAAAAATGGCAGTTTGCCTAGGCTTCCAATACTCAAGAATTTCGTCTTTACCTTCGCCCGTAACAATGCTTGTTAAAATCACTTGCAATTGCGGAAATCTTTCTGTTATCTCTTTTACATAAGCTTCATAATCTTTGCACAAGTCTTTTTTAGATAAAACCAAACAACGTTTTGCATTTTTTAAGTTCGCCAAAATTAATAGCCTTTCGATTTTACCAATATTAAACTCGTTATTTAGTGACGAAACAATGAACACAACATCGATATTTGCAGCAACAATTTGTTTTCCATTATTAAGTGACTTTGTGATTTTTAAGTTCTTTTCGTCATACTCTTTCACAAGTTCGTTTTTGCGTTCTTGCACATCTAAAATTAACACCTTTGTATCATCAATTTTACTAGCTACCACAAAATCGCCAACCACTGGCATTGTTTTGCCAAGATATGAATTGTTGATTATTCCACGTACCAATTTTTCACCGTCAAATATTTCCCAATATCCGCGGTTGACTTTTATTACTCTATTTTTTTGTATCATACCAAAAATATAACACGCTCACGAAAAAATTGCAATTGTTTACATGCATCACTTTTAGGGTCAATCACTAGACAAACAATAAAAAATGTGTTATTCTTTGTCTATTATAGGAGTGAATTATGAACTGGGCAAGAGAAATTGCAATGGAAATTATAGAAAAAAGACCAAACGAAAAAGTGTATAACGTTGCATGTGGCGTAAGTCCTTCGGGTTTTATCCATATCGGTAACTTCCGTGAAATTGTTACACCATATATGATAGCAACTGAGCTTCGTGAACTTGGCAAAAAAGTTAGATTTTTTATATCAGTCGACAACTTCGACAGATTTAGAAAAGTGCCTGCTGGTGTTCCTGAATCATGTGAAAAATACATTGGAAGACCATATGTTGGATTCCCAAGTCCTTTTGACGAAAGCAAAAGTTATGGCGAAGACTTCCAAGAAAGATTTTTAGCAGAATGCGAAGCTATGGGCGTTCATTTTGACGATATTATCTATCAAGCAAAAGAATACCAAAGCGGCAGATATGCAAGCAAAATTAAGTATGCAATGGATCACCGCGGTGAAATCTTTGACATTATTGATAGCTTCCGTACTCAAGATGCTGAAGAAGGCGAACGCGATAAATATTATCCTATTTCTGTTTATTGTGAAGAATGCGGCAAAGATTCGACTAAAATTTTATCTTATGATGAAAAGACTGGGGATTTTGTTTATGAATGTGCTTGTGGTCACACTCATAAAGAAAATATTTTGGAAGCAAGAAATATCAAACTTCAATGGAAGGTTGACTGGCCTATGCGTTGGGGCGAAGAAAATGTAGTGTTTGAAACTGGTGGTCTTGACCACTCGACAGCTGGCGGCAGTCACGATGTTGCGAATGCTATTGCACAAAAGATTTTCCACATTACCCCACCTGTTTACCATGGATACAATTTTATTTCGAGCAAGGGCGGCAGTGCAAAGATGAGTTCAAGCAAGGGCGGTGTTACAACACTTTCTAGCTTGCTCAAAGTCTATGACCCACACATCATTATGTGGTTCTATTCAAAATATAAGCCAAATCAATCTTTCTTTATTGCTCTCGATAACGACGTAATCCGTTTTTATAGCGAGTTTGATCGTTGGGTTAAAGCATATTTCGAAAACCGTATTGACGAAGGTAACCGTGACTTTATTAGATTTTCTGGTGTAAAAGAAAACTATTTAAAATATCCAAATTTCACATATCTTGCAACATTTTTACCAATCGTTAACTTTAACGAAAATATGCTTGCAAAAATCTTGGAAAAAGAAGGCATTGATACATCTTGTCCTGAATATAAAGAACGTTTAGAGCGTGCAAAATATTGGGTAGAAAACTATGGCACAGATTACCAAATCAATGTCCTTACAAATAAAAATGAAGAGTATTATAACACCTTATCTACTACCGAAAAAGAGTGGCTTGTAAAAACCGTGGATATTCTTCAAAACGATTTTGCAACAACAACAGACCTTCAAAATGCACTTTATGCCGTTGTTAAAACTCCAGATATGGACGAGGCAGCTTTAAAACAAATTCAAAAACGTTACTTTGAAATTTTATATCAATTGTTGCTTGGCGCAAGCAAAGGTCCAAAACTTGGTTTATTCTTAACTGCCATTGGCAAAGAAAAAGCAACTTCACTTTTAAAATTTTAGAAAATAAAAAATCACCGCTATGCCGGTGATTTTTTTACATAAATTCTTCTTCATTTGGATATGAAATTTTTATGTTATTGTTGCGTAAATATTTTTCAACTTGCTTTAAATTTATCGATTGCTTGTTGTGGTCAGACATGATTATACGATTTTTTGGTATATAATTTCCAAGCAAATACTTTTCATCTTCGAGCACAACATAATTTTTATAATCTTCATCTTTAATTTTACTAAAAAGTCTACCAAAGATATTGCTGCTTTCAGCATATGTAAATGGAGCTTTGCCCCTGTTTTTCATAAAATTTAAAATACTGTTTCCGCGGCAAATTATTGATGGCGACTCGATTTTTTCTAGCGGTTTATTAAAAACAAATTTGTTTGCTTTTAAATATTCTTTGCAATCGTCAATATCTTCACGCCTTTTGCTGGAAATAACAAGCACAGTATCGTATTCTTGCTCAAGTGAATATAAAAGTGTTTTTAGCGCTTTAATGCTACTTGGTTTGAGCTTTGGCCATTCGACATAGTGAACATTGCTATACCTATCTGAATTGTAATCCATGTCCCAAAGTGTGCCATCTATATCTAAAAACACAAAGTATTGTTCTTTTTCTTGCATAACTTTCTCCTAACAATAATATATCATGTTGGTTTATATTTTTCAATATAATTCGAGAAAAAATCACCCGCCATACACCAAAGCATATAGCGGGTAACGTTTTATATTTTCTCATTTGTAACGGCGGAATTATATAACTTAAAAAATATATTGTCAAACTATTTTTTTATTAACATTTCGATTTTTTTACAAAAATAATTATCCCCAAGTTTAAGCCCCAAACTATTTAAAACGTTTTTCATGAGCTCAACTTTTTCTTCAAAAGACATATCCTTCATAAATTTTTCTTCTTCAAACTCAATAAATAGCCCTAAATTTTCTACATCTTGAAAACAGAATTCATATTCATTATATTTGTAAGTTGTAGAGTTGTTTTTTACGTGGCACCAGTTTTTTAACCCCATTTGATTAAAAATTTTAAGTGTTTTTTCTATTGAGTCAACTATTACTTTTGTTTTTTCTTCTGCTATGCAATTGCCATTTTCATCGAACTCTTTGTTTTTATAGATAAGTTCATTTGTTGTTGTGTCACTTATCACTCTTCTTACAAGCAACGATTTTGAAATCAATTTGTCATAGCCAAAGTTATCTGCATCGCTTGATGTAGAATAATACCAGTCTTCCAAGCTAAACTCTTCCGTTTTAATTAAACCTTTTTGTTTTATTACATTTTCAATTTCAGCATGTGTTGATAGAACTTGTACTGTTAATTCTGTTTCTTTCATAATTCGTCTCCTATATCCTAGTTTAGCAAAAATAAAAAAATGTGTAAAACATTTTTACCCCTAATTAATATTTGATTTTAGTGGCAAATATAATTATAATAAAATAAACTAATCTAAGGAAATATTTATGGATAAAGAAATTTATTATAACGCACCAATACTTGAATTTGACGAAGATGATGCATTGCAGTCAAAGCAATACTTTTTTGCCAACCATAAAAAACCATTTGAACAATTCGACAAAGCAAAAAAACTTGGCATCACAAAAGCAATTATCTTTTTCCCACGTTCGTTTGAAGAATTGTCTGACATTACAAAAGATTGCGAACTTATTTACGAGTTTAAGGCTGCTAGCAGTATTTCACCTATCTATATTTATAACAACGAATTTTTAATTGCTCAGTGTCCGCTTGGTGGCCCAAGTGCAACAAATCTTATGGAAGAACTTTCGTATGTTGGTATTAACACATTTTTGGCTTGCGGTTCTTGTGGGTGCTTGCGTGATGATATTGATTCTTCTTTGTTTTTTATACCAACATCAGCAATTCGCGATGAAGGGCTTAGTTACCATTACCTAAAAGCATCTCGCACGGTCGACACGAACAAATCCCTAAACCGCACGATCGAAAATACACTCAACCAATATGGCATGAAATACATAAAAGGCAAAGTTTGGACAACTGATGCCATGTACCGCGAAACACCAAACCGCATAGCAAGACGTGTTGAAGAAGGAGCTCTCGGCGTTGATATGGAATGTGCTTCGCTTGCAGCTTGTGCAAAATATAACAATTTGACATTTTCTTCGCTATTTTATTTCACCGACCTTATTGGAAGTAACAAATGGCAATGGCGACTTTATGACAAAAAAATCCTTAGAACAAACCTTGTAAAATTGTGTGTTGCAGCACTAAGAAAATAACAAAAAATATAAATTAACGTCCCTTTTTTGTGGCGTTTTTTTGTTTGCTAAATTATTTTTGTTTTTAATAAAAAACTCTTGCAATTACCACACACTTATGCTACACTCCCCCCTAGAGGTATACAAATGAAAACAGTATATTTATTAATCGGTTTACCAGGCGTTGGTAAATCTACATTCGCAAAAAACAACTTGTCAAATGCAGCAATTGTGGAGCTTGACGAAATAAGGCAGCATTTATCTGATAATGGTGTTATTGGCAGGGAATATAAAACCAGCGACAATGAGATTGTTTTTAAGTATTTTCATGAAGCAATTTTAAACGCAATTGACTTTGCAGACGAAGTTGTTGTTGATGCAACAAATGCTAGGCTTTCGGAACGCGAAGATATTTATAATTTATTATCTTCTTTCAAACCAAAGTTTGTAGCAATTAACTTTAATGACAGCAAAGAACTAGCTGTCAAAAGAATAAAAGAAAGGCAGGCAAAAAATCCAAACTGCGTACACGTGTTTAAAAACCCCGAACAAGCCGTTGATATTTATGCAGCCCGTATTGCCGAAGGCAAAACCACGCTAGATGAACCACTCGCCGAAATTTGGGAAGTGAAAAATGGCAATGTTATAAACAAACATCAAAAAATATTAATTGCATCTACAAACCATGGCAAGATCTTAATATATAACCAAATGTGCACAGAACTAGGACTAAAAACTACCAATCTTCACGAAATTAAAATTGATGACAAAATCGAAGAAACTGGTAAAAACGAAACAGAAAATGCAATTATTAAAGCTGTTGCCTATCATAACATTACAGGGCTTCCTGTTATTGCAAACGATAGTGGACTTGTTATTGATAGATTTAAAAAAGAAGATCAACCAGGTGTGCTTGTCCGCAGATACAAAGGCAGTGAACTTACAGATAAAGAGCTTTTAAACGTTTATATTCAAAAACTTAACGAAGTTGGTGGCGAAAGCACTGGACACTATAATGTTTCGCTTGCACTTATCGATTTCAGTGGCAATCTTCACACCAAAGAATTTAAACCTAAACGTTATTTTATTAACGTTCCAAGTAAAACTTTGGTTAGTGGCATACCACTTTCTTCTCTATCTTTTGACAAAGAGTCTGGCAAATATTTAAGTGAAATGTCGCCAAAAGAGATGAACGAGTACGAAGGGCCAGCAAACCGCGCGCAAAGAGATTTTATTGAAAGCGTATTTTTAGAAAAAGAAAATAACAAATAAAAAAGATGCCTTGTGCATCTTTTTTTGTTTATAATGCAATAAAAATCGCCCGCTTGCTTGCGGGCATATTTTATTTTTCGTTTTCAATTTCGTTTGCTTTTTTAATTGATAGTCCAATACGTTTTTTAGGAATATCAAGTGATATAACCTTAACTTTAACAATTTGACCAACTGTTAGTTCTTCGCTTGGGTGCTTGATAAATCTGTCGCAAATTTCAGAGATATGCACAAGTCCGTCTTGATGCACGCCAATGTCGACAAATGCACCAAAGTCGATAACATTACGAACTGTACCAGTCAAAATCATACCTTCTTTCAAATCTTCAATCGAAAGCACGTCGCTGCGAAGATCAATATGTTCTGCCTCGTCACGAATATCCCTACCCGGCTTAACAAGTTCGGCAGCAATATCTTCCATAGTTGGAATACCAATGCCAATCTCTTTTGCAACTTTTTCTTTGCCTTGCTCTTCGATAAGTTCTGGGAGCTTAGAAACCTTGCCATTTTTAACATCATCTTCTGTCATGCGGAAGACATTTAATAATTTTCTTGCATTATCATATGATTCTGGGTGAACGCTAGTATTATCCAAAATTTCCTTGCCACCAACAATACGTAAGAAGCCCGCACATTGTTCAAAAGCTTTTTCGCCAAGCTTTGGAACTTTTAAGATGTCGCGGCGAGTTTGGAATGCACCATTCTTTTCACGGTATGCAACAATGTTTTTAGCAATGCCTTCATTTAGCCCTGCAACACGTTTAAGCAAGCTTGGGCTGGCAGTATTTATGTCTGCACCAACGGCGTTAACACAATCTTCAACAACACCGTCAAGCACTTCTGTTAAACGTTTTTGTGGCATATCATGTTGGTATTGACCAACGCCAATAGATTTTACATCAATCTTAATAAGTTCAGCTAGTGGGTCTTGAAGACGCCTTGCAATCGACACGGCACTACGCAAGTTTACATTGTAGTCTGGGAACTCTTCCGCGCCAAGCTTACTTGCAGAATATACCGATGCTCCAGCTTCCGACACAACGGCATAATTAACTTTTCGTTCCAAGGTCTTAATTAAGCCCGCTACAAAAATTTCACTTTCTTTGCTCGCTGTACCATTGCCAATAGAGATTACATCAACTTTATATTTGTTGATGAGTTCTTTTAAAATGTATTTACTTTCGTCTATCTTTTTAAATGGTTCTGTTGGATAAATAACGCTTGTGGCAAGCACGTTTCCGTTTTCGTCAATAACGGCAAGTTTGCAACCCATTCTATATCCCGGGTCAAACCCTAAAATTCGTTTGCCTTTTAGTGGTGCTTCCATTAGAAGTGGCTTAAGGTTGATTTCGAAATTGTGAATTGCTTGCTCATTTGCCATGTCTGTTAAATCAGAACGAATTTCACGTTCTAGGCTTGGAGCAATAAGTCTATCAAAGCCGTCAACTTCAGCTTCTTTTATGGTGCTAGCAAAAATAGTTGGTTTGATTTTATAAGCATTTTCAACAATTTCTAGACACTTCTCTTCGTTATAATCAACACTCACTTTTACAAAGCCTTCGTTTTCGCCGCGGTTGATAGCCAAAATTCTATGCGATGGAATTTTACTAATCTCTTGCTTAAAGCCATCGTATATTGCATAAGTGTCAGCAGACGACACTTTATCGTTACCTTCTTTTTCGGCATACTTATTCGAGTTATCAATAACTTGAACTTTTGGTTTTTTGCTCTCCTTTTCCTTTTTGATAACAGAAGAAATAAAGCCCGTTTTCTTAATAAATTCACGAAGTTCCTTTCTAAGGTCACTATCGTCACTAATCTTTTCTGCAATTATATCTTTTGCGCCATTAATTGCGTCTTGCGCGGTCATAACACCCTTTTCTTCATTTATATACTCGCTCGCAATTTCTTCTAGTGATTTGCCATTTTCTTTTTGTGATAAAATAATATCTGCAAGTGGCTCCAAACCTTTTGCAATAGCTTCGGTTGCTCTTGTTTTGCGTTTTGGTTTAAATGGTCTATAAATATCTTCGAGCTCTGTTAGTGTTTTAGCGCCGTCAAGCTTTTTAACGATTTCGTCTGTAAGTTTACCTTGTTCGTCAATAGATTTTATAATCGTCTTTTTGCGGTCTTCAAAATTGCGAAGATATGTTAATCTATCTGCAAATGCACGAATAATTTGGTCATCCAAACTGCCATGCATTTCCTTTCTATATCTTGCGATGAATGGTATAGTGTTGCCTTCATCAAGCAAGTTAACTAGGTTTTTTGAATACTCTTCTTTTATGTTAAATTCTGTTGCTAATACTTTGTATACTTCCATAATGTCCTCTGTGATAAAAATTTCTGCAATAATTATACCACACCGCCGCCCAAAACTGCTAGCAAAAACGCACATCGCAAAACAAAAAAAGCGAGCAATTTTACCCGCTTTTTATTTATTATATTTTTATTAAGTTCGATTTTAATCTAAGGTTTACTTTTCGCTCAAAAAAGCTTTTAGTTCGTTTACGGCGCGGCCACGGTGCGACACGGCGTCCTTTTCTTCATTGTCGCACTCACCGAATGTTTTGTTTAGGTCATCTGATAAGAAAATAGGGTCGTAACCAAACTCTGTAGAACCAACAATTTCTGTTGTGATTTTACCAAAAGCTCTGCCAACAAAAATCTTTTCGACTTCGTCATCTTTATAGCAAATATCACATTCAAAATATGCCGACCTATTTGTTTTGCCTTCCATTTCTTTTAATAATTTTTGGCGGTTAGCTTGGTTGTCGTGATTGCCAGCATAACGAGCGGAATATATGCCTGGTGCACCATGCAATGCATTTACAAATAGCCCCGTATCATCGGCAATAACCGCATAGTCTAACCCATTTTTTCTTAAGAACTTATAGCACGCTAGTGCTTTGATTTTTGCATTTTCGGCAAGTGTTGTTCCGTTTTCTTCTACATCTTCACTAAACCCAACATCGCCAAGCGTTAAGAACTTATACCCTTTTAACAATTGCTCAAATTCTTCTAGTTTGTGTTTATTGTTTGTAGCAATAACTATCGTTTTCATGTTAGCTCCTTTTTTGTGCAAGGTTAAGCTTGCTAAGTTTATCTTTATGATAAATTGTTTCGAGAATAGCTTTGATTATTCCCGTGAGTTCGCTCTTTTCAGAATAGTCAGCTTTGGCAACATAGTCAACCCTGTTAAGGTTTATAAGATTGCTATAATATTCTGGCTTATTATCAGCATTATAAACACCAATTGCATATCCACGTTTTGCACGAACCAACTTCATCGCTGGAATATCTGTTTCACTATCACCAATGTAAATTATGTTTTCAAATGGTATGCGTCTTTCGGCATATGGCATATATCCGTTAACACTTTGGTCAATTGGCGAAAGCGTGCCTTTGTTAATGCGGAACAAAAATTGTGTTTTGCTTGTGTAGTCTAGTGTCATTGAAGGCCAAAAGGCTTCATTATTTTTGTCATAACAATAGCTGCAAGCGTAAATCTCTTTAAAATACTTAGCAATTGTCGAGCCCTCAATCATCTCTTTCATTCCGGACGAAATTATATAGTGTTCCAAATCAATATCATGATCTGCAGCAAACTTGTTTATGCGTCTGAACCATGTTTCAACGCCATTGTAATACTCTATATCCTTGCCGCAGTGCATAAAAAACTCTTTGGTTGGAGCAATGCCCTTTTCTTTGCATTCTTTTATCGCCATATACATATACGAAAGAATATTGTGTGCACAATGTTCGTCCGAAAACTCTTGGCACTCCTTCCAAAAATCGTCAATTGACATACCAAGGCTTTTTATAAAACTGTAATTCTGCATGTCGCTTTGCGAGAGTGTTCTATCGAAATCATAGCATAATGCAACTCTAACTTTTTCCATTTTTTCTCCTTACATATTTATTATAACATACAATTTACTTACATGAAACATTTTTTTGATTATTGTATCTTTTTTGTTTTGTTAAAATTTTGCCAGCATGTTATACTTGCCTTATGGAAGGTGTTTTTTCATGGAAAAACTAGTAAAAGATTTCAACGAGAAATATATGCGTAAGTTACCAACAAGCATTCGCATGCTAGACATTACTAGCGAAGTTGGCGAGCTTGCAAAAGAAGTTATCAAGTGCCAAGATTATGGCGAAACAGAATTTAAAACTTCGCCTGATTTAAAAATGGAACTTGGCGACTGTTTATATTCACTTATTTCATTTGCTTTTGAGTGTGACATCGACCCAGCTGGCGCACTTAGTGAAGCGATAGAAAAATACCAAAAACGTTTTACTAAAAAAGGCCACATTGGTTCTAATTAAAGCTATAAAAAAGGATTGATACAAACTCAATCCTTTTTCGTTTATATTAATCTCTTGTTATGTCGAAAACGACGTCTCTTTTATCCAAACAATCGGCAATAAATTTTGGTCTAAAATCAATTTGTTTAAGTTCTTGTTTTGTAAACCACTTAAATTCCAAATGTTGAATCTTGCCTTTATCTAACTCGTCACGAATGTAATCGTTTGTGTTAACTTGTTTTTCGTCTACCGCATTAACAATATAATAGACGCCTATTTCATGAAATTTTTTACCTTTGCCTTCAAAAAAGTTTTGGCTAAAAGCTACCATTCTTTTTATTTTAACCTGATAACCAAGTTCTTCTTGCATTTCGCGAAGAACGGCGGTGTCTGTGTCTTCACCGAGTTCCACATGTCCGCCTGGCAAACAATAAAAACCATTGTCGTTCATATTTACAGCCAAATATTTATTGTTATGTTCGAGTATTCCGCAAACCCTGAATTTGAATTTTCCTTCTGCGCTATCGATTTTAATATCCATAACAATTCCTCCTAACGGTTATTATATCAAATCACTTTTTCTTTGGCAAATTCATATTCTCTTTTTCACGTTTTGATTTCATCATAAACATTATCACCACGCCAACAATGACAATTGCGAGTAGCATTCCGCAGATAGCAACCAGTACTTCTGTTTCGTTTTGTTTAACTTGAACACTCAGTGTAATATTTTGCGTATTACCGTCTGAATCACTGACTTTGAGTGTAACAGTTTGCCAACCAACATTTCCATTGTTAAACCCTATAATCTTAACACTATCTGCATCGCTTTTTATAATGCCGTCTTCATTGTCTGTGATTTTTAAAAGTTCATAGAAATTATAATCTTCGTACTTGTCAACGGTTATTTGTGTCTTTTGTATTGTCACAATTGGCGAGCCGCCTTTTTTGATTGCAGCAACGAGTTCATCATACTCTTGTCTGTCTTCATTTTTAAGTGTGTTATACGAACAAATAACTTCAAGTTTTTGCTTTGTGTTAATGCGTCTGTTTGCAAGCTCCTTAGTAGTAGCACTTTGTTTGTAATTTTCTAAAATACCAATATATTTAGATTTTGTGTCTTCGTACAAAATTTCTTCTTCGTCAAAGTCTTTGCCAAGCATTTTTAGACCAAACTTAGTTATCTCGTACTCCAAGTTCTTTTCGCTGGAATTATAAACAGAAAGTTCATTATTTGTTTCAAGCGATAACACTTTAACATAGTTTGGCTTTTCGGTATATAGTTTTATTTTATACCCTGGTTTAATTTCAATGTCCGGCAATGTTTGCGCTGATGTACTGAAATATTCATTACCTTTAACTTCACGCTCAAATACCACACTTCCAGCATCATTTATTATTTGTAACGAAATAAAAGTATCGTTTAGTTTTGTCGTTGTGTATGGCTCTACGCGGTTGCCAAGGTCTGCGCCGCTATAAGAAATTGTCGCCGTGCGATTATCGTTACTAAGTTTTATTTCGCAACCAATCGAGCCGGCGGACATGTGCCTACCCCAAATCACAAGCCTACTTTGATGATATTTATAATTGTCTTTAATTAATGTTTTTTTGTAGTTGTAGGATACTTCATTTTCGCCACTAGCAAGCGTAACAAACAAATAATCGTTATCATAATCAAAGTCAATTGGTAGTCTAATTTCGTATGTTCCAATATCTAAGTCGTAAAATTTTAATGTTTTTTCATTAATTTTTACATCTTGTATAAAAGAACTGTTTTTATAGATATAGACGTGCTTGTTTTTTATTGTGTCAAGGTTATCTATTTCGATATTTAGTGTGAGGTTTGCTGATAAGTTATATTTTTGAATTATTGATTCCTTTGTTAGCCCATAAGTAAGTATAATATTTTCATTTTGTTTTATTTCTTCAAGCGTTTCTCCGCTTGTTATGTCGCCAGGAATTAAGTACGCTTCCAAATCCATTTGCATAATGCTTCTTGCAACATTATCGCCTATTTTAATCTTCCATGCATCTAAATATGGCATAATGTTTGCGCCATAAGTTTCGGCAAAAAACATTGTATAAACTTCTGCAATTGTGAAGTTTGTTTGCTTTTTGTTGAGCATCAAATTTCTATAATAACTAAACAATTTCGCATAAGTATCTTGTTTATCAAATGTATCTAACAAATTTATAAGCATATAAAATCTTTCATTATTATAATCACCTGAATAAAAAATTGCATTCCCGTTAAGTCTAGGTGCATTTCGAGCAACTTCTATATCTCTTAATGTACCATGCAAACCACCAGTATTTGCTTTTGGATATAAAGTTTCATCAATTTGAATATAATGAGCAAGTATATTATTTCCAGTTTCATGAAGTCTTATATTTTCGCCACCACCAATACCACGACCAAACGAACCTTGAAAACCATGTCCTATTTCATGCAATGTTCCCCAGCCATAAGTAAAAAACGCTGCTGCAGATTTATTGTTAGCAATACCTATATAGTCTGCATTGTTAGCATAATATGCCAAAACATATTTTTGTGCCTCGTTTGCACGCATAAAATATTTTGATCGAACTTCTTGGTCTGTGGCTCTGATTGGATCAATCTTCAAACCTATCATGTCAGACATTCTTTTTACACATTCTTTATAATAATCTATACAAACTTGCAATGTCTTAAATTTGTTTGTATTGTCGCTGCCATCTGGCAAACTTGAAATATCGTCAAATTGAGTAAGTATTGTTGCCGAGCCACTATCTACAACTGCAAAAGCGTTTTTGCTGAGCTTCCATTTTTCTTTAAACTTTGTTTCGTCATCGCCGTCATAGAAATAGTCGAGTTTCTTTACTTGCTCACTATTGTATTTAATCTCTATTATATATGTTTTGTTGACACTAACCCGCTTATCTTGTTGTACAGATTGTACAAATGGCACACTGTCGTAACTAACTTTATTATTAACATTCTTAAACTCTACGTAATCTTCAGCCGCTAAGCTTATATATTTTTCACATTCTTTTGTTGTATTATTACCCCAAAAGGAAATTTTTATATTCTTATCCGCACTGATTGTTTTTATATAAACCGAAGAGTTTGCCGGCATAAACACGCCAAGTATTTGTTTGTCGCCCGCGTGGCAACGGTAAACATTTACATCTTCAAGGTGTGACATATTTGCTAGGGTATATAATGTTCTCTCAATCACGCATTCATAATTTTCGTTATTTGTAACCGTTACTGGAACTATGAGTGTAGTGTTGTTTGAATGCGAATCTGTAACTTCATATTTAATCTCATAGTTACCAGGTACATTACCAACCACGTTATTGTAAGTGCAAACAATTTTGTCTGTTAGGTCACCATCTTCAAAGTCCTTTGCAAAAATGCGGAACCTTGGGTCAAACCTATCGAACTTACTTGTGACATTTTTATCTATTGTAATTTTTGTTGCACCATAAAAAATAGGAGCATTGGTCTCACTATATAGCGATTGATCATCATTGCCAGCGCTTACAACTCTTGCAATTGGTAAACATGCAAAAGTGCACAAAACCAATACAACCATTAAACATAAAAATAAACTAATTTTTTTCATTTCTCTTTTCATAATTTTAGTATATCATAACCCACCGTCCACTGCGAACAGTTTTTCAAAAAAATAAAAACTCCAAAAAAGGAGTTTTTATTTTTTCTATATAGCAGCCCCTCCAAAAATCTCTAGGAGTTGTGCTTTTTTCTCAGGATTTTCAACACTTTCAAGAGCTTTTGAGATGTTTGCTTTAGCTGCATCATCAAGTTTTGTATTGAAGTCGAATGATGAGTTCGAAACATTGTCTTTAACCATTTTTGTTAAAACATCAGATTTTTCAAGAGCTTTAACTAGGTCGTTTGCTTCATTTTCGTTAAGTGTAGTTTTTCCATCGCCAGCTTTGTTTATCTTTGTTGCTGTGTTTATGATTTCAGCAGCTGCAGCAGCTTCTTTTTCTGCGTCAAACTGTTCATCAAAGATACCATTAACAACATCTTTAATTACGCCAGAGTTCTTTTCATCTACACCAAGGTCTTTTAAAAATTGGTCATTAACAACTTCGTCAATAACGTCTTTCATTGTGTCTTTGTTTTCGTTTAAGTTTTTCAAAATTTCTTTGACATCATTTTCTTCAATTCTAACATTTTCATCTTTAGTAATTTTATCCATTTTGTCGGCAAGTTTCATTGCATCGTTGAATGCTAAAAATGTTTGCTCTAAGTTTGCTTCTTTATCTCCCCAAATGTTAGCAAGTGATGTAGAAAGTTTTGCGAACTTTGTTGGATCGCCAACAAATTTTTCAGATTTTAACAATGTTTGAACAATTTTTAATGATGGAGTGCCAAATATTGTAGATTTACGCAAGTTGTCGAGAATATATCCAATCGTACCAAAGTTGACGTTTTCATAAGTTATATTACCTTCAACATTTCTTGCGTCGTAAATAAGATTAATTCCACCAGTTACAATGTTTTGAATGCGAGTAGTTTCACCTGGAATAATTGTTCTTTTACCATCTACAACAACTTCTTTATCTTTCCAGTCAACTTCTGTAATTTGGTCAAGAGCACCAATTTCGTTAATATCTTCTTCTGTGAAGTCTAATTGACGATAAACAACTTTAATCGCACAATTTATCACACTTGGAAGGCAAACTTTTAATGTTGGGCTTTCGATAGCTGCGTCAAGTGCATTTTTAACAAGATCTGCATTCTTTTCTTCTTTTAATGTTAGTATAACATCGCCAGAAGATAAAACGCCAGATTCAGCTAAAATTACATATGTACGCATAATTGCAGTAATATCTTTTTTAACATCACCTTTTGGATCTTTTAGTTGGATTAAAACTTTGTCTAAGGCTTCGTTAAGGTCGGCGTCCTGGAAGTCAGGCTTCTTTATACCAATAAATGTTGGGTCTTCTGGATTAGTCCATTCTTCAGCAGCGGCAACCATCATTTCACTTACGATTGAAGATACATTCTTAGATTCAAGTGCGTTATTAATAGCAGACTCTAACTTGCGGGCATGCTCTGGATTAGTAAGATCAAGTTTTTCGTTCATTAAGAACTTAACTTCTTTATAAGATTTTGTTAAGATTGTTACTTCTTTTTTTAAGTTGAATGTTGTTTCGCCCTTTTGGACGGTTGTAAGTTTCTCGAAAGTAACATCTGCAAGTTTACCAACACCTAAAAAATTGAATACTTTAGTAAGTGGTGCGTTGTTAATTGCATCAACATATTCACCAGCTGTGGCATATGCAACTTTTAGTTTTTCATCATCAGTTTGCACTGAGTCTTCGTTACCAGCAGGAGTTTCACCTTCTGCATACGCATAATTTTGCACGATTTGTACATTTGCCGATGAGAGTTCGGAATCTTTAATAATTGGAGTAGCGGCATTGATTGAACCATATATTGGAAGCAACATTACAATTGCAACAATAAAACCTTGAACAGCACCAATCATTGCACCAATAAAACGATGTTTGTTTGGAGTTGGCTCTGTCTTGTTTTTCTTTTTTGGAAAAGCAATTGCTGCAAATATCCAATAAATAATTAAACTTACAAGTTTAAATAAATAGAAGAATACGATAAATCCTGCAACATTAACAATTGCTTGTGGAACAACAAGTATCAAAGCTTCGAACGATGGGCTTGCAGCGATAAGATCGCTAATATAAGGAATTTGTTCGAGCGATGCAATAATCAACTCTTCAATAGTTGTTGGAGCAACATTACCAATTACAATGTTGTAATTAGAAATATTGATAGATAATATTGCCTTTGTGATACTTGGGACAACAAAAAATGTTAAAACAGCGACAGCTAAAACAATACCCAAACGAAGTAACGATTTAGCATATCCCCTACACCAGCCACAAATTAAACCAATAATTAAAAACACAAACAATATTGAAGTTAAAACCGCAGCTAAAGATTGCGCTTGCATAATTTTTACCGCCTTTAAATATATTTTTATAAATTTATTATATAATAAAACCCCCAATTTCACAATAGAAATGTGACAACTTTTGCATATTTGTTGAATTTTTTTGATAATTTTTAGCTAAAAGGAAAATTTTTTAAAAAAACACTTTTAAATAGATAAAAGGTATGCTATAATCATAAGTACCTGGCATAACGCCCAAGTCCAGGTAATGGAGAGATACTCAAGAGGCCGAAGAGGATGCCCTGCTAAGGCGTTAGTACGAGCAATCGTAGCGCGGGTTCAAATCCCGCTCTCTCCGCCATTTTGTACCCAACTGAACACTATGTTTGGTTGGGTATTTTTTTATTTGGTGTTCTTTTTGTAATTTATCCATTATCTTAAAAATCATCTAGGCTCAGGAATCTGAGCTTTTTTATTATAAATACAATTTTTAGTGTTGAAAATTGCCAACAATGTTGTATACTTATATTAAATAGATTCTATTAAATATAAAACATCAAACAAATGAAAGGAGTTTATATGTCATCAATTAATTGGAATAAATTTCAAGAAAAATTTGGTAATAGCTGTCATAATGAATTCGAAAGTATGGCAAGAATGATTTTTAAAATAAAAGAATTAAACAACCCTAACATAACATTAAATCAACTTTCAAATCAAGCTGGCATTGAAGTAGAACCAGTTGAATATGGTAAAGACAAAATAAGTTTTCAAGCCAAATTTTTCACAAATCAAGTTAATTATGATGATATTGTAGATTCTATTAGTAAAATTATAAAGTATTATGAAAATAGATTAACTAAAGTAATTTTATATTGCAATAAAAAAATCAACAACTCAATGAAATATGAAGATGCAGTGTTAAAATTAAAAAGTAAAGGCATTGAATTGATTCCTTATTGCGATGAAAATATATTAGATTTATTAAAAACAAATGAACAATATAGGGCAATACGTGAATTATATTTTGGAGACGTTGATTATTCTTCTTTAATAAAAGAAAGATGTGATGTATTTAAAAATAACATCCAAAGAAATTATATAAATTCCAAATTCATCAATCGTGATGAATTACAGGCTTTAAAAGATAATCTAGATAAAAAATATATTGTGCTTCATGGTGATGCAAATACTGGCAAGAGTGCAATTATCGGAGATTTTTGCAATTACTTAGAAAATGAAAATATCGAATACCTACCACTAAATCTTGATGAAAATTATCCTGAGGGAACATTATCCCAATATTCAAAGTCTTTAGGATTTAATATATCTATTGATTCTCTTATTGCAATGAAATCTACAAAAAATAAAATGGTTTTAATAATAGAACAATTTGATGCAATTAGATGGAATTCTCACCACTCAGGAAATGCTTTAACTATTTTTTATCAATTAATACAAAATCTTTCAATGGTAGAAAATATTTCAATTGTTTTAGTTACAAGAACTGTGGATTTAGAAGAAGTAAGAAACATATTTAAAAAATATGATAGTAAAGATGCAAATCTAAAAGAAATTTGTGTAAACAAAATAAGTGATATAAAACTAAAAGAAATATTAGGAAATAATTTTTCTAAAATTCAAGATCATACAAAAGCTTTATTAAAAACTATCGGAAATATAAAAATATTTAACGAACTTTCCAACAAAATTGATAATATTTGTACACAAGCAGACTTAATTAAAGAATTTTTTAATCAAAAACACCAACAACTAAAATTGTATAATTGTGAAGATGAAGCAAAAAGAATTGAAGAATATGTGGTACAACAACAAAAATCAAAAAATCAATTATTTGTTGCCGAACATGAAATTGAATTAAAATATTCAAAAGAAACATTAAATAAAATGATAGAAGTTGGTATATTCGAAAAAACAAATAATTACAAAATTAGGTTTAGTCATCAGTGCTTATATGACTATTTACTTGCCAGCGGGCTATATATAAAGTATAAAAGCGGATGTAAAATAAACAATTTAATTTATCTGTATAATAAATCACCAATCGAAAATTTAGATATTGTAAAACAATTTTTGGAAATATTAAAAAATGAAGAAGATCAATTTTGTCATATATTAGATGAAATACTATTTAATAATCATATATGTTTTTTGTTTAAAAAACTTGCATTGAGTGAATTCACAGCTTTCAACTACGAATCTAAACAACAAGTGGATTTATTTTATAAAATTATAAACAGTCGTTTTTATGGCAAAAAGTATATATATCAATTATCTTGTAATAAACCATACATAGTTGAAACTATAATTGACAATAAACTTTATGAGAAAGATTTATCTGACTATGATTTCAATCAATATGTATCGATCTTGGTAACCGTACTAAATAATAATGAAAAATTTGAAAATGAATATTTAAAATTAATAAATAAAAACCATAACAATATGGAGAGATTATCAAGACTTGTACATCAAATTGATGATTTCGAATCATCTCAAAAATTATTTGATAAAAAAATTAGTATTATTAGGGAAAACCCTAATTTGTTTGAATATCATTCTATAGATGAATTAGACTCTAAATCCCCTGAAAGACTGTTAGACTATATAGAAGTCGTTATAGATATTGATAAACCAAATCACATGATTGAGTTGATTGAAGCAAATAAAATTCCAATAACATTAAAAAAATATGCTTCCGTAATTAATAATAAAATATATAATTGTTTCTGCAATTCAAAAGATACATACGGATTACAAAATTTCTATGATATTAATTGTATACATTTATATGAAAAATTGGACTGGTTAAAGGATTGCTTTCATTATACATTACAGTTCGTTGATTTTGAAACACTTAAAAAATATTTGAATAGTAAAATCAATTATGTTATAGATTGTACACTAAATATTATTCCAACATTAAAAAATGGTTATAAAATGTTAAACTTCATCATAGACACGAAGTTCATAACCAAACAAAATTTTCATTTTACAAGGAATAGAATACATTTAATTTCTAACTGCATATCAACTTTTAATGAAAAAATCACGAGCAAGCGATTCAAATCTTTGGAGAATGAGATAATAAACTATAGAGTTCCTAATTGGATAGATTTCGCAAAAGAAAGATTAAAACAAAGAAAAATCGGTATATACTGTGCATTTTTTGGTGAAGAACAGAAAATTTTATTAAGTAGTTTAAATTTTGAAAAATTAAACATCGCAACAAAAGATTTTCTCTTATTCCTTAAAAGGCGTTTTATAAAACCTGAAATGTATCCATTAGATTACAAAGAGGGCGTTTCCGAATGTCGTACAGTTGTATCATGCATAAATGATAAAAAGTTAAGCAAACAACAGTGGATAAAAATTTTAACTAATAATAAGACTGGTAAAAAAGAACACTTTTCTACCACAGTAGATAAAAATGGAAATTTGGTATCATCTGACATTCACTCTATTCGTAGTACATTATTTACTTATGCAAATAATAACAAGGAAATGTTTATAGACATTTTACAAAATTATAAATTAAGACAGGATTTCATACCCACAATTTTAGAGGCGTTAGCCATAAACAACAAATCAGAAAATAAAAGTCAGAATGAACAGATTTTAAATGTATTCAAAGCACATTTTGACTTGCAAGATGAATATATAACAAATTCATTTTTAAGATTTATTCGTGAAACACTTGTTATTGATGAATGGATAATTGATAAATTAATCATTCTTGCAAAAATTCCAGCCTCAAACAGAATGACTTGTGTAAATGAAAAAAATGAATATTCAAAATTATGGCAAGAACATTTCGAGAACAACCAAACTTTATCCATTTACATATTAATGAATTATTTACTTAAATTAAACAACCGTCCTGTATGGTTAAAAGACTTAATTAAAATTTGCAAAACAAACGACAATAAAATGTTGAAGTTATCCGAATTAGAATTGTATTATGGATGCTTGAATTTTGACAAACCATTTGCACAAACACAAATTTTTAACTTACTTAATCAATATCCATTGCTGGCTGAAGATAATTTGTTTTTTTACATGTCCGATTATTGCATCATTGAAAAGTCTTGTAAAAAATCATTTGTAAAGTTTTATCAGTACCACAAAAATTGTTTTACTTCTAAAATTCTAGAAAAGTATTTAGGCAGATTTATTTATTACTATGTTTTATATGGATATTATAAAAAAGAAGTTGTCTCCATTTTAAAACAACAATGTGATAATGAGATTAACATAGTGATGGTATTATTTGATTTAATTGAGAGTTGTTTCATATACAATAATGAATGTAAAAACCCATTAAAATTAGACCAATCAAGAAGACTTATTATTGTATTAAAATGTATTTTGAAACATTGTAAAAAAGCATCAGAAAGTTTGATGCTTAAGGCAAAAGAGAACATATACTTTTTTGAAAAGTACAATTTATTAAATAAATTACTATTTTTAAAAAATAATGATTTTATGTATATGCATTCTTTACTTGAATTGCTTAAAATTCTAACACCGATAAAACAATACGATAGCTTCATTTTTAAAACTTTTCTCTATCAAGCTCAAAACAATACCAATTTTAGTTATTATAGCATCGATGTCCTAAATTGTTTATATAAACTATATGGAGAATATACGACAAAAGAAAAAAGAAATAAAGACAAATGTGTGAAAATTATTGAAAAAATATATAAAATTTCATATACATCAAACTTAATAAATTGTTAATTCCTATTTATCTTTTCCGTTCGTCCGCCCTATCGTAGCAGAATTTGGTTGCAGATGTAAATGGAAAAAATTATTGCTTAAACAATTAAATATAAATATTATATATCTCACAAGACTGGGTTTAGAAACCCGGTCTTTTTTTATTTTCACGAAGATTCCAAAGACAATATTTTTTTCTTTTTCATTGACATCTGCTCTGCCACTAAACAACAAGATTAAACAAACTCTGCTTTCATTTGGTCTGCCGAAAGGCAAATCTAAATAGGAGGTTTTATAGTATGAAAACAGAAGAAAACGAAATCAAAAACTACTACTTAAAAGAGTTTTCTCTATTTGATGGTGAGTATGATGTTACATTTAACATTTTAGATGTAACACCGACAAAATGACTATCACTGTTGCAATTACAAAAGCTGGAAAGATTTATGTAACTGAATACGATCTAAAAAGAGATAGAGAACAAGATTTGTATTTTCAATATGGCGCCAGCAATACACAAGTTAATGTAAACGATTTTGAAACAATAAACGATTAAAGGAGTTAAAAATGAATAAAGAATTACAAGAAAAAATCACATTAAATGCAATAATTGAAGATAGAAGAAAATTTGAACACAAAGATTTACATCAATGTCCATATTGTGATGAATCTTTTGAATGGAATGATGTAGATTACAATCCAGAAGAAAGCACTTACACTTGCCCTGTATGTAGGCAAACTTTTGATGAAAATGAATTACAAAGTATAACTTTTGTAGATTACATACAAGAAACATATTTGGCATATCAAAGAGAACACAGCCAAATTTAATTTTGAAGATAACTCTTTAATATTAGGTAAGGCAAGTTTGTCAAATCAGAAACTTAAACGAATAGGTTTAATGTTTGCAACTGACTTAAAAAACTTTGCCGAAACATTTGGCAACTCTCAAAATCTTACTGCAAAAGAAGTTTATTCTCACTTGCAAAACAATCAATAAAACAACCACGAGAAGAAGTTGAAAAACACTTCTTCTTTTTTACTGTAAATCTTTATTTGTTTTAGCAAATATGATATACTTAAACAAATACAAAGGAGAATATAATGAAAAATATCAACAATTTATATAACTTTAAAAATCCAATAAGACATTTTTTTAATATTGACAAAATTAATTTTGCCAATGTAGAAAATTTAACTTATAAAGAACTAGCATGGACTATGCCTGTTAAGTTTAAAATATTTAAAACAGAAGATACTCAAAGAACACTAAATTTTCCAAACATATTAAACTTTTACCATACATTAAAACTATTAAAAAGTGAAAGTAATTTTAATTCTATAAAATTCATAAGTAAAAAGAAAAGAGTATCCCCTGATATTGAAACGGGGGAGTTTTCAGTATTAAGTTATGATGCTTGTATAAAAAAGGATTTATACAACTTAACAAAATATGATAAACTTTTAATGCTAGACATAAAAGATTTTTATGGTCGCATATATACCCATGATTTACCATTAAGTAATAAACAAGAAAATCTCGATTCTCGTATTGCATCACTAAATAATGGGAGAACAAATGGTCTTTTATTAGGTTCTTACATTTCGTTATATTTGGCTGAACTCATTTTAAAAAATATAGAAGATGAATTAGATAAAGAGTTAAAAGAAAACAATATTAATTGTGAGTATGAATATTTTTCAGATGATTTTTATTTCTTTTGTTATGATAAGGATATTAACAATATACAAGAAGTTTTTAACAAGGTTTTGGATAACCATCAAATGGAACTAAATCACTCAAAAACAATAATTTTAGATTTTGAAGAATACTCTAAAAACAACAATTTAGAAAAATTATGGAAAAAAATTATTAATATAGCAATAACCAAAGATAATGAAACAAAAGAAGAAAGAAAAAAGAATCCTAATTTTAAACAACACCCCTCATTCTTTACACAACTAATTTATAGACTAAGCCAATTAAAAGATTTAAAATATAAAAGAATATTTTTATTGAATTTTTTCAAAACAAATTATTTTCAACAATTAAACCCAGATCATTTTTGTTTATCAAAAAGTGATTTTAATTATATTTGTTACATTTATAAACTAATGCCGGAATGTTTATTATATTCACTAGATAAAATAAAAAAAATATCTGGTTTTGACACAAAACAATTTACGGATTTCCTTACATATAGATTTTCATCTTCCTTAAATACAAACAAACAAGAAGAACAATTGTATTTCTATTATGCTATAAAACAATTTAGCGATTCAGAAACAATACTTAAGAATTTTGTAAGTAGTGTTTTAACCACAAATAACCAAATACTAATATCTTATTTTCTAATTGATGAATTAATAAATAAAGAACAATACAACAGTGCTTTTGGTGAGAAGAAAGAAGAATTGTGGTTACAGAATTATCATTATTTGCTTAAATATGATAAAACCAATATAGAAACATTAATTCCTGCTAATGCTGTTAACACTAAACAGAAAGATAGTTATAAAAAATTTTATAATCAAAATCTAAGTAAAAGTATTCCATTATTAAAACCCATTACAGAAGTAAGTAATACCATTACAGATTATCTTCAAAAAAGATTTAGTTCTTATACAAAAAATCAAAATACAGATAACGAGTCTGCATAAAATCAAATCTTTACTAAAAATTATTGCTAAATTATAAATTATTTTTTATATATTACCATTTTTTTAGCAAATAGTTGTTTTATTATTATAATTAACATTATTATTCAGATGCTTAAATTAATAAAATTGAATAGTTTTCTTGCATGTCATTGACTTAAAAACTTTGCCGAAACAAATGGCGACTTTTCCACTCTATCAGCAAATGAAGTTTACTCTCACCTGCTAAACAATCAATAAAACCCACGAGAAGAAGCAAAAACTTCTTCTCTTTTTTTGTTGAAATATATACAATCTTAAGAAATATGTGCTATAATATAAATATTGAATTTAGGAGGTCTTATGTTTGGAATTTTTAACAAAAATAAAACACCTGCAGACAGAATAAGAAGTGCAGACCAATCTACTCAGAGATTGAGAGATAAAAGGGCAAAATTGGACCCTTATACAGATGATAAAAAAATAAAACGCATAAACAATAAAATACATAAGAACAATGTTGAAATAAAAATTGCCAATAAAGAATTGTCTCAACCAAAAACAGAAATTAAAAAAACAACAAACAATACTAGTATTAACTTCAATAAAAATGATAATGGCAAACATTTTCATCTACATTATCATTCTTCAAAAAAGAAGAAATAGGAGAAATTTATGAGCATTACCGATTGGATAAATTTGAGTTTATCAACACTGTCTTTGATTTTGGCAATTATTTCAGTTGTTACAGTCGTAATAACATTAAGACAAAACAATAAAATGATTGAGAGCGACTCTCGACCATATATAACAGTATATGGAGATATGACTAATTTTTCAGATTTGCAATTTTATATTATTGTTAAAAATTTTGGTAAATCCGGAGCAGTTATAAAAGATTTTACTTGTGATATTGACTTAACAAAGTATAACTATGGGATAACGGTTACTCCTTTTGAGTGTATAAAAGGCACCTTGCTTGCGCCAAATCAAAACATTGTTTGTAGTATTGACCATCATAAATTAAGTGCAGATAATATAAATGTTCTCAATTTTAACATTACATATGATTTTTGCAATAAAACATACACTGAAAGTTATCCTGTAAATTATGGGGCATTCAAGAAAAACATAACAACAAAAACATCAACGGTAAACAAAGAATTAAAAACTATTTCATATACTTTACAAGAAATGGTTCAAAAAGATTTATAAATTAATAATTAATCTAATCCACCTATCACCAACATAGACTTTAAAGTCAGAATTGGATAGCGTTGGCTCCGCCACTCAATAGTCGTTTGAACTCATTTGAGTTTGGACGACTTTTTTCTTGCTCATTTTCAAAGTTTAGTTCGGTTTTATAAATTGTAGTGCCACCATTTGGTCAAACGAAGAAGATTTTTACAAGACGATTATATAATTCCCGTAACGCACCCATTGTGTGCAACGAGAAAACTTTTTTTAATTTCTATTTCCATATGTTAAGTATAAAAAAATCGCATGTTCACCATTTGAACACACGGGGATATTTTTATGTAAAAATTTTATCAACTTCAAGAGTTCAACATTTGAACTCTTCAAAAAAATTTTACAAAAAAATAACCCAACAAAAATTGAGTTATTTTCTTTGTAAGATATTAAATTTTATATATTCTTCATATATATAAGGACATTTTTATTTGAAAAATTAAGGTAGTAAATTGAAAACTTTAAACGTTTTAATCAATAATATAATTTATCGTCTAGAATAACGACTTTGATTACATTTTTTGGGCTTTCTGTATCCATATATAATTGGAATGTATATGTAATTATATAATATTTATAGGTTTTCCATTAAAAAATGATTCTATTGCGTCAATACACAAATTTATGCGATTTCTTTCGCTTTCGTTTGTGTCATAAGCCCTATGATATGTGCAAATAACTTTTTCACTTGTTTTTAGTTCATTTGAAACTATTTGTTGGTCTACATCGTCAAGCCCAACACCAAATAAATTATTTGTTTGTAAATAATTTGCTAAATCATCAAGATTAATTATTCCACCAGTCGTTGATGTTAGAATTGCGTTTTCCTTCATAAGTTGCAATTGTTTCATACTGATGAGATTTCGCGTTTCTTGCGTTAATCTGCAAGTATTACAAATAATATCACTCTGTTTTAAAAGTGTTTCCAAGTCTACATCTTTAATTGATTTTAACTTTTTTGGCGTTCTGTTATAAGCAATTATGTTAACTCCAAAACCTTGCAACAATTCCGCAAGTCTTGTTCCAATATGCCCCAAACGAATTATTCCGACTGTTTTCCCTGTAAGTTCCAAACCCCTATTGAATGGAACATTTTGTCCTTGTTGGTATTTATTGTTAAACAAAACGATATGTTTTGCACAAGCAAGAATAAGCGACAAGTGATGCTCCGCAACTGCATTTGTTGAATAGTTTGGCGTGTTTGAAATTATCACTCCATTACTTTTAGCAAGCTGAATATTTTTAATCCAATCGTAGCCAGTGTAAGGCAAACAAATAAATTGCCCTTTCCTCATTTTTGCTAAAATTGGATTTGGTTCTAACCAATCAAGCAATATAGCGTCAGCATTGTCAATTGCTTCGTTTTGCTCGCTTTCAGTTGCCTTCTCAAAATAATGCACTTCTCACAAATGTTTAAGCCTGTTTAATTGCGTTTCATCAAAATCAAAATGTTCAAGTATATATATTTTTTCATTTTATTTCTCCTGATAATTATATTTGCCAATTTGGTTGGTGGAAAATTGAATTTGACCTGAAAGAAGCGAACGAAGTTTGTCTATGCCAAGGTCGTATTCTAGGTG
>CAKVLG010000002.1 GCA_934756675.1 uncultured Clostridia bacterium
ATATTGCAGGGTAAAGGTGTTGGTAAAAATAAACGCCAATTTTTTGGTTTTGCCATCGAGCCTGAAAACGAAGTTGATTTGATGCATGTTCGTGCAGAAATTGCTCTTCCTGTTATGAAATCGGTTTATGGTGCAACAGACTATAGATCACAAGCTAGAGGGCTTATTTTTGCGCTTCCAGTGTCTTATGTTACTGGCATGACACATTCTTCACTAGAAGGCTTAGAAGAATAAAAAGTTGTAAATAAATTCTATAATCTAACATAAACTATCAGTATGAAGATTGTATTGACTGGTGGTGGAACAGCGGGGCATATTTCGCCACATTTAGCACTTATGCCTGAACTTAAAAAACATTTTAGTTCCATTATTTATATTGGTAGTGAAAATGGAATGGAAAAAGATATTATACGGAATAATGCACATATTCCTTATTTTTCCGTGACCACAACAAAATTTGACAGGGTTCATCTGTTATCTAATTTCAAGATTCCATTTTTGCTAAAAAGGGGAATTGAGGAAGCAAAAAACATCTTACAAACAGAAAAACCTGATATAGTTTTTTCAAAAGGCGGGTACGTGAGTTTACCTGTTGTTTTTGCTGCTAAAAAATTACACATTCCTGTTGTCAGCCACGAAAGTGACCTTACTATGGGGCTTGCAAATAAACTTATGAAAAAATCATGCAACTGCATTTGCACAACCTTTGAATTAACTAGTATAAAGGTGGGAAGCAAAGGTGTGTTTACGGGCTCGCCAGTGCGTGAAGACATGCAAAAGGAAAAGAATTTGTGTAGACAAAAATTACACATAAATTCACCACTTCCAGTGGTATTAATAACTGGTGGTAGCATGGGGGCACTTGCGATTAATGATTGTGTTAGGTCGGCAATTAATGAACTTACTAAAAGCTATTTTGTGTTACACTTGACTGGCAAAGGTAATATTGATAAAAAGCTTACAAATATACCAGGGTATAGGCAAGTCGAGTTTACAAATGAAATGCCATACTTTATTGGTGCAAGTGATGTGGTGATTTCACGTGCGGGGTCTAACACGATTTTTGAACTAGCGTTATGCAAAAAACCAATGCTACTTATTCCACTTTCAAAAAGAGCTTCACGCGGGGATCAAATAGAAAATGCAAAATATTTTAAGCATATGGGCTATGCAAATGTTTTGCAGCAAGAAGATATGACAAAGCGGTCACTTATTGATGAAATTAATCAGACATATAAAAATAGAGAAGTTTTAATCAAAAAACTTGAAGGCAGTGGGCTTGAAAGCGGCAACAAAAAAATTGTAGATGAAATTTTAAAAACAATAGCAATAAAATAATAAAAACCTTTGTATGTTAAAATGGCTGTGTGTTAAAATGTAGACAGGAGGTAAACTATGGTTAAAAAAGCGGTTATACTTTGTGGCGGGCTTGCAACCAGACTGTTGCCAGCAACAAAGGTTATTCCAAAAGAGATTATGCCAATATTAAATAGACCAGCACTAGATTTGATTGTTGAAGATTTAAAAAATTGTGGCATAACAGATATTCTTATTATTCTTGGGCGAAATAAAGAATGCCTAGAAAACTATTTTGAACGTAATGTTGAGCTAGAAAATAGACTCGAAGAGACAGGTAAAAATGAACTAATAAAAGCAATTAATGGTCCATTCGAAAATGTGAACATCTATTTCAAAAGGCAACTCTATGCAAAAGGAACAGCATATGCAATGCTTGGTTGCGAGAGTTTTGTCGGTGGCGATGATTTTATTTTAATCTTCCCAGACGAATTGTTATTTGGTGAAAGCCAAACAAAACAATTGTTAGAAGAGTTTGAAAAGACAAAAACATCAACAATTCCACTACAACAAATTCCAATTGAAGATTGTAGTAAATATGGTATGGTTGCTTGCATTGGGAATGGTAAGTCGAGAAAGCTTACAAAAATTGTAGAAAAACCAGCAACGCCAGCAGAGTCACCAAGTGATTTATGTAATCTTGGCGGTGGGGTATTTACTAATAAAATCTTTAAATATTTAAAAAATTGCAAACCACATGGACTTGAACTTTTATACACAGATGCTATTGAAGAGATGATGAAAAAAGAAGGAGTTAATGGATTAATTATTACTGGTGAACGCCATGATATTGGTAATCCACTTGGGTTTGTTAAAGCAAATATCGCCGCAGCTCTTCACGATAAAAAGCTCGAAAAAGATATGAAAGAATATATTAAAGAGCTTGCTAAAAATTTATAAAAAAACGCAAAAACACCACTTTTAATGTGAAAAAGTGGTGTTTTTTGTATATTTTTTGCATATTTTTGTAATTTTATATAAAATTGAGAGTAAACCATTTAAACAATAAAATTATTGACAAAACATGCAAATTGTGATAAAACATACTCATATGTGGCTATAGCTCAGATGGATAGAGCGATCGCCTCCTAAGCGATAGGCCGGCAGTTCGACTCTGCCTAGTCACACCAAGAAAAAAAGGAAAGTCCTAATACTTTCCTTTTTGTTTTTTATTTTATATCTTGGGTTTGGTATTTCTTCCAGCAGGCGTAGCACATTGATTCATAAGATTCGTCGCCGCCAATTTCTATTTCATTGCCAATGGTGGTGACTCTGCCGCCTACAATTCTTGCGTTCATTGTTGCTTTGCTTCCACACCTGCAAATGCTTTTGATTTCTGTTATGCTTTCGGCAAGTTCAATCAATCGTTTGCTACCTTCAAAAAGTTCGCCCTTAAAGTTTTTGAGTAGGCCATAACAAATAACAACAACATCTTTAAGTGTTAAGTCTTTAAGTTCTTCAATTTGTTTGCTGGTGCAAAATTGGACTTCATCAACGATTACAACTTTATAATTTTTGTTCATTACATAGTCATACAGATTTTCGGTTTGAGAAAACACTTCGCACTCGCGAGATAAACCGATTCTTGAATGAATAATTGGTTTGTCGCCATTATAGTCACGCGTGTCGATGCTTGGTTTGATTAATAAAACATCATATCCTTTTTGGTTATAGTTAAAAGCGGTGATAAGGGCTTGTGTACTTTTGCTGCAGCCCATTGTTCCATATTTGAAATATAATTTTTTCACGTTTTGGCTCCTTTTAGCAAAGTATATCACACAAATTTTTTGTAAAAAATAAAAAAAGTAGCAAAAATTAAATTTGTTTAGAATGTATAAAAAAACTAATTAAATATCAAAAAACTAGATTTTTTGTTTGGAAAAATTTTTGAGTTTTGTTATTCTATATTTATATAGAATTTTAAGGAGGAAAAATAATGAAGAAGAAAATTCTAGCATTTTTTGCTATTATGCTTATTATTATGCCATGTTTATTTTTCGCTGCTTGTGGTAAAAAAGACCCAACAGTTACAGGCATAAAAGTTGTTATTAATAGCAAAACTTTTACTGGAACGCAAGAAGACCGCACACTCACAATTAATTATGGCGACACACTTACTAACGTTGTTGTAAAATTAATGTATAGTGACAACACGGAACAAAACATTAATATGTCAGAGTTAACAGTTACAGATGAGCACGATATTTTAAGTAAAAATATTATTCCTGTTGGTGAATATGTTTTGTCTTTTAAGTATGGTGAATTTGATCCTATCAGTGTTACGGTTAAGATTGTTCCAACTACTATAGAAAAACCTACTGAAAAAACTACAAATTTTGTTTATGACGGCACTGCTAAAACCTATTTGCCAGAAGGGTTCGATGACCGCCTTATGAGTATATCTGGTAACATTCAAACTAACGCTGGTGAATATACCGCTGTTGTTACAATTAAAAATGAAGATTATGCTTCTTGGAAAGACAACACAAAAACTGCTGTTGAATTTAAGTGGAATATTAACAAAAAGGCAATTGCCGTTCCAGAAAAATCTGATAAGACTTACACTTACAGTGGCAGTGAATTATCTGTTGAATTATTAAATATCGATAGAGAACTTATGTTAGTTACTGGCGATGAAACTGCTGTTAATGCTGGCAAATACAGCGTTTACGTTGAACTTAAGAGCAAAACAAACTATTGCTGGAATAGTGGCGCAGATACAATGCGCGATATTACTATTAACTGGGAGATTTTGAAAAGAGAATTACTTGAGCCAACCAAAGTAAACAAAACTTACACATACACTGGTAGTGAGCAAACTCTTGAATTGCAAGGCTTTGTAGAAAATGCCATGGCAATCGAAAATGGCAAGCAAACAAATGCTGGCTCGTATACGGCTGTTATTACACTTAAAGATACAATAAACAACAAGTGGATAACAGGTGCAAATAATGTTGAGATTGAGTGGACTATTGAAAAAGCAATTAGTCCAAAGCCTGCAACGCAACCAAATAGTGTTATTGGTACATACGATGCAAACAAAACTCTTGCTGACTATAGTGCACAATTACTTTCGGGATATTCTTGGGTTGATCCAACTGAAGTTCCTATTTGCACAAAACGTGAATATAACGCTTATTATAATGCTGACCCAGAAAACTATGAAGCTTGTCAAGTTAAAGTTATAGTTGAACTTTCTAAGGCGACTCCAGTTGCTCCAGCTCATGCTGAAATTAATGTTGAATATAAAGAAAATTTAACACTTGCAGATGTAGCAAATAGACTTGCTGATGGTTTTAGATTTGCAAATTTAAGCGAAGCAATTACTTATGGAAAAACAGAATATGATGCAATTTATAACCCAGATAAAAACAATTATCTTGATGTAAACACAACGGTTACAGTCATTTTAACAAAGACCGATATTGATTTTGCAATCACAAGCAATATTTCAAAGGCGTTCGATGCTGAACCTGTTATTGAGCCACAAACAAACTACACTGGAACAAACGCTGTTACAGTTAAGTATTACGAAAATGATGGTGAAACAGAACTTGCAGCAGCACCTAGTGATGCAGGGTTATATAAGGTTAAAGTAACAGTCGCAGGTGACGATAACCACAATGCAACGACAGTTACTGCTGACTTTTATATTAAATATGATTTAAGTGACAGCAGCAAAGTAAGATATTCAATTACACATGATGAACTCGTATATGACGGCACTCCAAAAACACCGGCAGTTACATACTTACAAGTTTATATTGATGGTAAAACGTATGATATATCAGCAGACAACTTTGACGTTACATACGAAAATAACACAGATTATCTTGTTTCTTCTTATATAATTATCACTGGTAAGAACTTAGCAATGAATAGTGTTAGAAGTGAGTTCACAATCAACCTTCCAACAATAATCGAAAATGTTAAGATTAATAATATAGATGTTGATATTTCTGGCAGTTATAATGGTTTGGCAACTTGTAGTTGCGACATGACAGCAGAAAATTTTGTGTTGACTTTTGATGTTAAAGAAACATATAGAAACGATAATATAAGATATATAATTCAAGCAAAAGATAAAGTTGGTAATGTTATTGTTTCTACAAGATATATCGAAAACAACACAATCACTCTTCCAAAGGAAACTGCAACATTTTCGATAAGTGCAATAAAGGGTACTCTTTATAACCAAATTTTCGCAGTTGAAATGAAACTTAATAGCGACAATTTGTCTTCGTATATGTCGTTCCTTGTTCCATATTATTATGTTGAAACAATTGATATAAATACTAATCTCAACACTGTTATCGTTAAAGAAAATTACGATGGCAACCTTGCAGAATTAATTGCAAATTATATTAATAATGTAAATGGGCATGGATATTGCTCAGTTATAACAGGTTATTCATTTGTTTCAGTTGTTTGTGATAGCAATAACACAGTTGCAACATTCACATTTGCAGACACTGCAACTAACAAAACACATGTTATAAATGCTGACATTATTGATGCTAGAGAAGAAATTTGCAATGTTGAATATATTGAACTTTCTGATAACATAAATGACACAACAGAATATTTAACTCTAGACGAAAACAACACAATTACCGTTAGAAATTTTAGCTATATGGGTAATTATTTAGATATTAAATTTAATAGCAATGTTTGCCAAATAGAGTTATTAAATATTAGAATCGAAGACATGAACACGGTTACCGAAACAGTCATGACAATAGAAAATTCTTGTTTTTTCTATCTTTCACAAGAATGTACCAATGATGGCATATATACAATCAGAGCTTACTATAAAAGAGTAGATGGTCAAGTTGACAAAGAAACATATAAAGATTTTAAGCTCGATATTACATTCGACAAAACACCACTTGCAGTCATTACATACAATGAAAAAGATTATAAATTATCTCAACAATTAACAGGCGAGATTAAGTATGTAATGGGTGAGAGTGGTCCATCAATGTTCTATGTTTATGTTGGCGCACTTACAGAGAATGTTCTTGAATGTCATTTTAAAGTTGCAACACAATTTGAGCTTTATGATGAAAACAAAGTGAAACTGGCAGATTATGAAAATGTTGTACTTGCAGTTCACACAGACGCAAATGGCGATAAATATAGCATGCTTTATATTATGGCAGAAGGTATGGAAATTCCTTTCTTTGTATATTACAGGGAAGAAGTAAATAAAATTACCATTACATTTGTTGAAAATGTTACAAAAACTCTCGATGTTCCAGCAAGCAAAGAAGCAATAGAAAATAATGCGTTTTATGGTGACTTTGTTGGGGTAGTATCTGACGGTGTGGCTGGTCTTGTTTTGAATTTAACATATGCAGAACTTGGTTTAGATGGAAATGCGACATCTGTAACTATTTCTGCTATTGATATTCTTACCAATTTTATTGTGATGATTATGAATGGCGAGCAGCAGCCTACTATACTTTATATGGGTAATTCAATAACACAGCCTATTGAAGTTGCAATTACTAATGATATGATTAACATGATGCTTGTTGATCCGTCTGCAACTACAAATGAAGAAATGCAACAATCGGCAATTGGAATTACCATAATGTTTTCTTAATAAAAAACTTTCCCCCAAGATTGGGGGATTTTTTATGCGCAAAAACAAATAAAAAGCATATAATAGGGTATGGGAAATAAGTTTTGTGGGTGCATAACCGCCCTTGTTACACCATTTGACAAAAATAATAAAATTAATTATCAGCAGCTAGCAAAAATGCTCGACTTTCAAATAAAAAGTGGCGTCAGCGGTGTTGTTATTGCTGGAACGACTGGGGAAGGAAGTTTGCTATCTTGCACCGAAAAGAGTGAGCTTTTGTCATTTGCAATAAAGTATATTAACAAGCGAATTCTTTGTATTGCGGGCGTTGCGGCTTGCAAAACAATTGACGCAATAGAGCAAGTAAAAAATGCAACAAATATTGGCGCTGACGCGTGTTTGGTTGTTTCGCCATATTATGTGAAAGGTACACAAAATGGAATATATAAACACTATAAGCAAATAGCAGAGCTTGGCGGCGGAAAGATAATTATCTATAATGTTCCAGGGCGAACTGGGGTAAATGTAGAGCCAAAAACAATAATTAAGCTTTCGAAAATTAATAACATTGTTGGGCTCAAGCAGGCAAGTTCTAATATTTCTGATTTGCTAGAAATTAAAAGGGGTGTTGGTGAAAATTTTGCAATCTTTTCTGGTGAAGACGGGCTTGTTTTCCCAATGCTTGCATGTGGCGCTGTTGGGGCTATTAGCGTTGCAAGTAATATTGTTCCACGAAAGGTGCAAAGACTTTGCGACTTGTATTTTTGTGGAGAAATTGCAGCTTCGCGAAAGTTGCAACTTTCACTTTTGTCGCTTGTGAAAAAGTTGTTTGAAAAGGTTAATCCTGTTCCAGTTAAAAACTTGCTAAACAAACAAAAAATGTTTTTTGTCGGCAAACCAAGATTGCCGCTATGCTAGGTAAAATCGCAAGTATAAGTTTTTTGGTTTATAAATTGTTTGCGTTTTAGCTTTGAACTTTGCTATAATAGGGGTATAAAAAGGACTAAAGAGGATATTATGGCAGAAACTAAAAAGAAAAGTTATGACGCAAAAGATATTCAAGTTTTGGAAGGGCTTGATGCTGTTAGGTTGCGTCCAGGTATGTACATTGGTACAACAAGTCAAAAGGGGTTAAACCATTTGCTTTGGGAAATTGTTGATAACGCAATCGACGAAGCGGCAAACGGTTACGCCAATCGAATTATTGTAACAATCAACAAAGACAATTCGGCAACTGTTGAGGATAATGGGCGTGGTATTCCTGTTGATATTCACCCAACACTAAAAGTGTCTGCTGTTCAAGTTGTTTATACAGAACTCCATGCTGGTGGTAAGTTTAACAACGAAAACTATGCATATTCTGGTGGTTTGCATGGCGTTGGTGCAAGTGTTGTTAATGCTCTTTCAGAATGGTTAAAAGTTGAAGTTTGCAGAAACGGCAAAAAATATGAAATAGAATTCGAAAGTAAAGAAGATTCTAAGGGTAAGGTGCGTGGCGGCGTGCCTCTTTATCCATTGCGTGAAGTTGGCAAAGCTGTATCTACTGGTACAAAAGTGACATTCAAACCAGATGGCAGAATTTTTGAAACCACAGAGTTTGATTTCCCAAGCATCAAAAAACGTTTAAAAGAACTTGCGTTTTTAAACAAAGGCATAGAGATTGTTTTAACAGATGACCGTGATGACGAAAAACCACTTACATACACATACAAATACGATGGTGGCATTATAGATTTTGTTAAGTATCTAAACGAATCGAAGGCAACACTATATCCAGAACCAATTTATATTTCTGGAGAAAGTAATGGTGTTAAAGTTGAATGTGCAATTCAACATACAACAGATTATAGCGAAAGTGTGTTCTCGTACGTTAACAACATTCCAACAACAGAAGGCGGTATGCATGAAGTTGGTTTTAGGAGTGCATTAACAACCGTATTTAACGACAATGCGCGCAAACTTGGTTCGCTTAAAGATAAAGATGCAAACTTGCTTGGTGACGACTTTAGGGAAGGTTTGACCGCCGTTGTTGTTATACACATGAAGAATGTTCAGTTCGAAGGTCAAACTAAAACCAAGCTTGGCAACCCAGAAGCAAGACCAGCTGTCGAAAGTGTTGTTAAGTCTAAACTTAATGAATACTTTGGTGGAAGGGGCACTGGCAAAGTGCTCTCTAGTATTATTGACAAAGCTATGAGCGCAGCAAAAGTGCGTGAAGCAAGTCGAAAAGCTAAGGAAATGGCTCGTCAAAAGAATAGCATAGATAACTTGACACTTGTTGGTAAGCTTGCAAGCTGCACAAGTAGAAACTACGTGAATAACGAATTATTTATTGTAGAAGGTGATTCGGCTGGTGGGTCTGCAAAACAAGCGCGCGATAGGCACTTCCAAGCAATTTTACCACTACGTGGTAAGCCACTTAATGCAGAGAAAAAGAGAATTGACCAAGTTCTTCAAAATGAAGAATTTAGAACACTTATTTCTGCCCTTGGTGCTGGCATAGGTGACGATTTTAATGTAAATAACCTTAAATATCACAAAGTAATTATCTTGGCAGATGCCGACCAAGATGGTGCTCATATCAGAGCAATTTTGCTTACATTCTTTTATAGATACATGCGTGAACTTATCACAGATGGACATGTATACATTGGTATGCCACCACTATATAGGGTTAGCAAGCGTGATGTGCACGAATATGTTTATTCAGATGCAGAACTTCCAGAAGTAACAGCGCGCATGGGTAAAGGCTATGACATTCAAAGATATAAAGGTCTTGGTGAAATGGATCCAGAGCAGCTTTGGGCTACAACAATGGACCCAACCGAGCGTACACTTGTTCGCGTTAATATTGATGATGCTGCAGAAGCTGAAAAAATGATAGCAACGCTAATGGGTGACAATATCGAAGCTAGAAAATCTTATATTCAAGAAAATGCAGATTTTAATAAGGTAGATAACTTTAAAACAAAGAAAGATCAATAGGAAAATACATAACGGAGAGAAACTATGAGTGATAATGATGAAATTCTTGGCAGCGGCAACGAAAATTTTGATTTAGGTGCACTTGATACCGAAATCGAAAACCAAGTTCAAGGTGCAACTGAACAAGAAAAGAAAGAGAATAAAAAGAAACTAAAAGAACAAATCTTAGTTTCGGCAGGTCTTGGTAAAAATGTTTTAGAAAAAAACATTGATGTTGTTATGCACGAAAGCATGATGCCTTACTCTGAACATGTTATTATGGATAGAGCTCTGCCACGTGTTGAAGATGGTTTAAAACCTTGTCAAAGACGTATTTTGTATTCTATGTATGAACTTGGCTTGTCACCAGATAAACCATTTAGAAAATGTGCGAAAATTGTCGGTGATGTTCTTGGACGTTACCACCCACATGGTGACTCTTCGGTTTATGGGGCACTTGTGCGTATGGCTCAAGACTTTAACATGAAAGAGTGCTTGGTTGACGGCCATGGTAACTTTGGTTCGATAGATGGTGATGGGGCTGCGGCGTATAGATATACCGAAGCGCGACTTTCACCAATAGCACTCGAATTGTTGCGTGATATTGATAAAGATACAGTTCGTTGGCAACTTAACTTTGATGATACACTTGAAGAACCAGTTACTTTGCCTTGCAGATTTCCAAACTTGCTTGTAAATGGCGCAAACGGTATTGCAGTTGGCTTGGCAACAAACATTCCAACACATAACCTAAACGAAGCAATTAGTGCATGTATTGCACTTATTGATAACCCAGACTTAAGTTTGGAAGAATTGATGAAACACATCAAAGGTCCAGATTTTCCAACAGGTGGCTACATTATTGCTGGGGAAGAGTTGAAACAAGCGTACAAAACTGGTAAAGGTAAGATTATTTTGCGTGCGCGTATGCATGTCGAAGGTAAAGGTGAAGACAAGCAAAACATTGTTATAGACGAAATTCCATATCAAGTTAACAAGGCTGCACTTTTGCAAAAAATTGCTGACTTGCGTGATTCTAAAAAGGATATACTTGGCGGAATTTATGAAGTTTGCGACGAGTCTGACCGTAATGGTATGCGTGCCGTTATTCGTATTAAAAAAGATGCTGATGCAAATAGTATTATCAATTATTTATTGAAGTACACAGACCTTCAAACTTCATTTGGTATTAATATGGTTGTTATTGCAGATGGTAAGCCTCAACAACTTGGGTTAAAAGAAATTTTAACATATTATGTTAACTATCAACGCGATGTTGTTTATAGAAGAACTAAGTTCGATTTAGATCAGGCAAAAGAACGTCAACATATTTTGCAAGGCTTAGTTATAGCTGTTAGAAATATTGATGAAGTTGTTGCAATTATCAAAAAATCTAATTCGTCAAGCGAAGCAAAAGTAAGACTTCGTGAACGCTTTGATTTGTCGGATAGGCAAGCTCAAGCAATTCTTGATATGCGTCTTGCTAGACTCACAAGTCTTGAAATTATTAAGCTCGAAACAGAACTTTTGGAAATTGAAGAATTAATCCGCAAGCTTTCGGTTATCGTGGCTTCAAAAAAGGCACAGTTTGACGTTGTTAAAGATGAGCTTTTGGATATTCGCAAAAAATATAAAGAAGCAAGAAAGTCAGAAATTATTGCTTCTGTCGATGAATATTCTGTTACAAGTAGCAACACAACAAGACCAACAGAAAACATTGTTGTTACACTTGCAGAAAATGGCAACGTTAAAAGTATGACAGCTCGCCATGTTGCTGGTACAAGCCGCGCATGGGCAGATAGGTCTGGTGTTCATGAAGCATACACAGACATGTTACAAACAACCACTGCTGCAAACTTGTTATTTATAACAAACCTTGGCAATGTCCACAAAATGGAAGCGGCACTTATTCCAGATTGCAAGTGGCATGATAAGGGAATTCCTTTTGAAAAGATTGTTCCAACAATTGCAAAAGGTGAAAAACCAGTCAAGGTTCTTGAACTTCCAGAAGATACAGCTGGAAAACCAGACTTATTGTTCTTCACTCGCGATGGTATGATAAAGAAATCTGCCATGAGCGAATATTCTGTTAACAAAACCACATTTGTTGGCGTTAAACTTAAAGAAGGTGATGAACTTATTAATGTTGAGCTCGACAAACCAGATACAACACTTTTGTTTATAAGTGAACAAGGCATGGCACTCAATTGCGAAAAGACAGATATTCCACTTCAAGGTAGAGTTTCTGGTGGCGTTAAAGGTATGATGCTTGGCGATATGGACAAAGTTGTGTTTGTATCGCAAATCGAAAAGAATAGCAATGTTATTCTTGCTAGCAACACGGCTTATGCTAAATGTGTTATGACTGGCGAAATTGATGTTTTGGCAAGATATAGAAAAGGTGTTAAAATATTTGACTTAAAGGGTGAAAAGTCTAGCGGTACAAAGGTTGTTGGTGCTGGCTTAAAACTTAATGAAAACACAGATGTTGTGTTTATTATGGAAACGGGCGAAACGGCTTGTTTGCAAGCAAAAGCAATTTCAGAAGATACACGAACAAGCAAAGGGTCGAAAGTAAGCGTAGAAGATAAGCAAGTATCGAAAATTGTTGTTCGCAACTAATAAAAAAATAAAGCGGGTAAACCCCGCTTTTTTATTTGCTTTTAGTCTTTTATGTTGTTATAATATTTTTATATAAGTAGGAGAATGTCTTTCTTTATGTCTGAATATGAAGATCCAAATGTAAACAATGAAGGTTCAAATAAAGAAAAGAAACCACAGGTTTCTTCGATTTCCGCTGAAGAATTGGCAGCCGCAATGGGCGTTGATGTTGAAGATTATAAGTCTGGAAAAACTAATACTCAAAAAATCGAAATTCAACCAATAAAAAGCCAAGAAAAGTCAGTTAGTGAAAAAAACAGAAATAAAGAAACTGTTGAGATAGCAGACGAAATAGAAAAAATCATTAAACAAACTGAAAGCTCAGCTGACGCAGAAAAACAAAACAATACTAAAGAAGATCAAACCGAAGATGACAAAGAGCTTGAAGACGTTGATTTTGACAATTATTTTAAAAAAATATTAAGAGAAGCGGAACAAGAATCTAACAATGAACAGAGTTCAGCAGCAGAAGATGGCAGCAGCAATGCTACACAAACTGTAACAAATAATGAACAAACTAATAATGATGTTTCTGGCGAAGACTCTGAAACACCAGTAACAATAGGTGAGATTGAAATTAACCCGCAAAGTGAAGAAAAAAATGAGCCACAAATTGAAATTGCAGAAGATCAAAACAACCACCAGGGTGCAAGTGTAGAAACTGAAAGTATTTCGCAAGGTGAAACATCTCAAGGTAATAAGTCGGAAGATTTAGTTGCTGGTCAAACTCATGATGATTTGGTTGCGAAAGAAATGCTAGCTGAAGAGCAAACAGTAACAGAAAATGTGCAGAGTAAGAATGATGAAAATAGTCATGTTAGTGCAATTTCTGCTGAAGAGCTTGCAGCTACAAAAGCTGCTTTAGATAACGTTAAAGTTTCGGGTGAACAATATAGTAATGTTACGCCTATTACAGAACAAGAGATTAAAAGTGCAAAAAACACAGAAACTGCTAACAATGATGAAGAAGATTATTTATCTGGCGAGAATGGAACGCTAGATGTTCCAGAAGATATGCTCAGCTCAAAGCAAGACAAAGAAGATGAAGAAAAACGTCGCCGAGACGAAGAAATGCTTTCGAAACTTGATGATGAGACAAGGCGTGAATACGAAGAACTTGCTAAAAAGTATTCGTACAATCCAATTGACGAAAACGATTCAACAGAATTAAAAACAGAAAATGTTGGTGGATATGATAAAGAATTCGATTTTTCTAAACGTACAGACATTAAAAAAGTATCGTTAAAAGGTAGTAAAAAGCCGCTCATTATAACATTAATTGCACTTGCGATTGTTATTGCTTTTGTTTCACCGCTTGTTATTTTATATTTTATGACAAGACAACCTGTTGTCGTTTTAAACTCACTTACCATTAGCGAAGATGTTGTTTGGCAATATGGTGGTGATAAACTAGATTTGACGAATGTGTCTTTGCTTGCTTCATATTCAGATGGAACGCAAAAATATATCTATTGTTCATATGAAAATATCTCTGAAATGTCAGCAAACATTACAGATGAATATATTTTGCCAAACATTGATGGTAGCGTTGTTGTATATTTTGCGCATGATGGCAAAAGTGAAAAATTAACAATCAATATAATTAAACTCAATGCTGGCGATATTTCGGGGCATGTGTTTGGAAACAAACAACTAAAAACAAATGAATTGTTTGATATATCTAATATTTTGTTGTTAAGGGAATATTCGGCTAGTAGTGTTCAAGAGAATTTACCAGGAAGCTTTACAAAAACATTCTCAGCTAGCGACTATGAATTGGTAGATTTTGTTATTAGTGATGGCACGTATTCAGAAACGCAAACATATAGCCAAATAAAAACAAGTGGCGGGTTTGTGTTTGACGCTGCTGGAACATATACTATTACCATTACATATGGTGTTGGAACAAGTAAAATAACAATTACAAGTTTTGAACTTGTTGTAACGGAAGTAACAGAATAAAAAGTACCCCCTAAATGGGGTATTTTTTTTATGCACTAAAATGAATAAAACAAAAACCACACTCATAATATATAAAAGGGTTCGACATTTCTCGGAATATATAATACAATGAGATTTGCTACAAAATAACCTTAAGTGTATAATAAAGGAGTGGTTACGAGATGAAAATAGTAGCTTTTAAGCTAAAAACAATAAGAATTGCTATCACATTATCGTTAGTGGTTCTGCTTCTCTCGATTTTTACATTAAGCATAAACGCTGAAACTATTTACTTTGGTTACAGTGACAGAAAAGTACCTATCTACAGTGTTGATACAGGTGATGAAAAACTAGTTGCATTATCCTTTGACGCCGCATGGGGTGCAGACAAAACAAGTGATATCATAAAAATACTAAAAGACAACGATGTAGGTGGAACGTTTTTCCTTGTTGGTTTTTGGAGCGAAAAATACCAAGACAAAATTAAGGAAATTTCTGATGCTGGGCTTGACATTGGCACGCATTCGAATACTCACCCAAAAATGAGTACGCTTTCGGAATCTCAAATTATTTCAGAATTATCAGTTTCTTGTGATTTAATTAAGAACGTAACTGGAAAACCAGTTAGATTTTTCAGACCGCCTTATGGGGATTATAATAATCTTTTGCTTCAGTCAGCGTCTGGGCTTGGACTTCAAACAATTCAATGGAGTGTAGACTCGCTCGATTGGAAAGGTTTGTCAAGCGCACAAATTTTGGCTAGAGTAAAAGCTGGTATACATCCGGGAGCTATTGTGCTTTTCCACAATAACGCCGACCATATTGTCGAAGCTTTGCCGCAAATTATTGCGTTCTTAAAACAAGAAGGTTATAAATGTGTTAAAATGAGTGATTTAGTTATGCAAAGTGATTACACGATAGATGTTAACGGAAAACAAATAAGTACTAAGGGAAATAAAAATTAATTTATATTAACTTGGAGAAATATCATGAGCAACTTCTCAGATAAAAATAACATGGTTATTCTCAAAGGAAAAATCGTGAATGATCCAGTTTTCTCTCATTCATGCATGGGTGAAAATTTTCAGGAGGTTATTCTTGAAATAGAAAGATTGTCTGGTGAATGTGACTATATACCACTCACAATTTCCAGCCGTCTTAACGAAAAAATTACTAAAGGTAAGACTATTGGTGTTTTTGGAAATTTTAGAAGTTATAATAAAATCGAAAACGGTAAAAGTAAACTTGTTTTAACTGTTTTTGTACGTGAATTTATCAACCCTGACGAGATTGAAAATTCTAATCAAATATCAGTTACGGGGTACATTTGCAAAACGCCAATTTATCGTACTACGCCTTTTGGTAGGGAAATTTGCGATTTGATAATTGCTGTCAATCGCGGTTACAATAAAAGTGATTACTTGCCTGCTATTGCGTGGGGAAGAAATGCTAAATTTGTATCAAACAGCGTTGTTGGTGACAAAGTTGAGCTTTGCGGCAGAATTCAAAGTAGAAATTATCAAAAGAAACTTGAAGATGGTACTGTTGAAAATAGAACGGCTTATGAAGTGTCTATCACAACTTTATCACTTGCAGAAAACAACCAAGTGTATGAATGTAAATCTCATCAATTCACGCAAGATGAATATAATCCGGGAGAAGTATGCTTCGTAACTTGTTAATAATAAATCTTGGTGCTAAAAAACAACAGTGAAAACTGTTGTTTTTTTCTTTTAATTGACAAACAATTTTGTGTGTGCTAGACTTAGCAAAAGAGGTAGTAAAATGGATAAAAATGTAAGAACTAGATTTGCTCCAAGTCCAACAGGATTTATGCATGTTGGCAATTTGCGTACAGCACTTTACGCTTATTTATATGCAAAGCACGAAGGTGGCAAATTTATTTTAAGAATAGAAGATACAGACCAAAAACGCTATGTAGAAGGCGCAACCGATGTTATTTATAACACGCTTAAAACAACAGGCATGAACTGGGACGAAGGTCCAGATATTGGCGGAAATTATGGTTCGTATGTCCAAAGTGAAAGAAAAGATTTATATAAAAAATATGCCGAAGAACTTGTTAAAACGGGTCATGCATATTATTGTTTTTGTGCTGGAACGCATGAAGAACACGAAAGTGAGTCTGATGAAGAACATACAACTTATGGATACAATAGAAAATGTCGCAACTTATCGCCAGAAGAAGTTAAAGCAAAACTGAAAAGTGGTGAAAGTTATGTTATTAGGCAAAAAATTCCACTAGAAGGCACAACAACTTTCCACGATGAAGTGTATGGTGATATAACAGTGAATAATGACACACTGGACGACCAAATCTTGTTAAAGAGTGACGGACTTCCAACATATAACTTTGCTAACGTTGTTGATGACCACTTGATGAAAATTTCACACGTTATGCGTGGTAGAGAATATATTTCATCAACTCCAAAATATCAATTGTTATATGAGGCATTTGGTTGGACTCCACCAAAGACTGTTCACTTGTCTTTGATCATGGGGCAAAATCCAGACGGAACAATCTCTAAACTTTCAAAAAGACATGGATCAACAACCTTCGATAAGTTAATGGCTGATGGATATTTGCAAGAAGCTGTCATTAATTATATAGCTCTTCTTGGTTGGAGTCCAAAAGATGACAGGGAATTCTTTACGCTAGAAGAAATGGCAGAAGTCTTTTCAATTGATGGTATCGTAAAAAGTAATGCCGTGTTTGACTATAACAAGCTTGCTTGGATGAATAGTGAATATATAAAGAAAATGCCATTTGATAAATTCGTGGCATATGCAAAAGACTTTATTGATAATTCAAATAAATATGTTGCTGGTCACAAAGAGCTTGCTTGCAGTTTAGCACAATCTCGTATCAATAAATTCTCAGATATCAATGATTTGTTTAAATTCTTGGAAGAATATAACGATTTTAATTTGGAAATGCTTTGCAACAAAAAAAATAAAGTTACAATAGAAGGAGCAAAACTTGCACTTATTGATTTGATTCCAGAACTCGAAAATTTACAAACTTGGAACTGTGAAGAAATTAATAACTTACTTATGAATTATGCAACAGAAAAACAAGTTAAAGTTGGCTATCCAATGTGGGTGATAAGAATAGCTGCAACAGCTAGTACGGTTACTCCTGGCGGTGCAGGTGAGATGCTTGAACTACTCGGTAAAGATGAAACAATCAAGAGATTAAAAGCAACTTTAAATAGATTATAAAATATTATTAATTGCAAAAATAAACTAAAAAACCACCAATTTTGGTGGTTTTTTCATGTTTATAATCAAAATTTTGCGGTTTTTATAAAAATTTACAATTGTATAATTTGAAGTCCTTTTTTCTTTGCTATGTTAACAGTGTTGGCTGTTCCGCCAACATGTGAAAGCAAATAACATACCAAAACAGAAGAGTTCTCGACCATATATTTGTTGCGAATAATGGTGCAACCGTTAAAATATTCACCATTGCTGGCGATATAAATATCGTCACAATTTTTAAGAATTTTGCTATACAATTCCTTATTCTTTTCGGTATAATACATAGATTGCTTTTTGTAAGGCAAGCATGCGATGATTTTTATATTATATCCTTGATTTTTTAGGTTGTTTAGAATTTCTGCTGCATATAAATCAAAGCCTTCTGCCATACCATTATAAAATGTATTATAGCCATTATTAATTAAACTTAGAATTGTTGTTTTTAGTTTTTCTTTTAACTCTTTGCATTGTTTGTGGTTTTCATTATAGCCCCAAATTAATGATTTTGGTCGGTGTCCAGAAAAACATACACTTTTAAATTTATCCAAATTTTACTCCATTTTTATATAATTTTACATTAAAATTGCGTTTGTTTTGCGTTTTTTTGTAAAAACTTAAAACGTCTGCACTTGCCATGTATTTACAGATATAATAATATCAATTATTGCAGAAAATGGCAAACGATTTTTTGTTTTTACCAAAATTGTAAATGACTTAAATTTGTTTGCTGTAATTTTTTATTTATGATAATATATTTTTATAGGGGGATATTATGAAACAAGTAGATAGTGTTTTAGTTGAACTTGAAAATGAATTTGGGGATTGGTTTAATCATGATAAATTTGTCGCACCAAAGATGACAAATAAACTATACCCATATACAAATATTTTTTCGCCAATAAAGGTTAACAAACTCGAGATTAAAAACCGTCTTGTTATGGGGCCAATGGGTAACGTTAACATGGCTGATGAAACGGGTAGACCTAGCGAAAAAATGATAAAATATTTTGAAGAGAGAGCGAAAGGTGGTGTTGGTCTTATTACCACTGGTCTTATTCCAACAACATATGGAATTGATAGTTCGATTATCGAGCGTGATAAACTTTCTTATTTTCCACGTATCGATAGAAGCCGTACTAATCTTGTTGGTTGGCGTAACCTAGCTTATGCTGTTCATAACCATGGCTCTAAGATATTTATTCAATTGACAGCTGGCCTTGGCAGAGTTGGTAACCCAGAATGTTTGGTTAATCAATTAAAGTTGCCAGTTTCAGCAAGTTGGAATCCAAACTATTATATTCCAGCAATTCCTTGCAAAAGGCTTAGCGATTGCCAAATAAATAAGATAATTAAAAAGACTGGTCAAGCAGCGGCTGATGCAAAGGCTTGCGGGCTTGATGGTGTTTATTTGCATGGACATGAAGGATATTTGATTGAGCAACTTACAAACCCTGCGTTCAACCGTAGAAAGTTTGGTAAGTATGCAAATTACCAACGCTTTGGTATTGATATGGTAAAATCAATTCGTGAGCGTTGTGGTGACAAGTATCCAATTATGTATCGTATCGATTTGTCACTTATGCTTAATGCTACATACGGAAACCGTATGTGCAAGGTTAAGTCGCTTAAAAAGTTTAGAAACGAGCGTAGCATTGCTGAAACACTTGATTATATGAAAAACCTTGTTAAGGCTGGCGTTGATATGTTTGACGTTGACCTTGGTTGTTATGATAACTGGTGGCTTCCGCATCCACCTGCAACAATGCCATCTGGCTGTTTCCTTGAAATTAGTAAGATTGCAAAAGATTATTTTGAGCACAACAATATTCGTTCGAATGCTGGCGAAGAAGTGCCTATTGTTGCTGTTGGTAAACTTGGCTATCCTGATCTTGCAGAACAAGCACTTATTGATGGCAAGTGTGATATGATTATGCTTGCAAGACCATTGCTTGCAGATAGTGAATGGCCAAATAAAGTGTACGCAAATAAGGTTAGTGAGATTAGGCCATGTATCGGTTGCCATGAAGCATGCATAAAAGAATTTGTTGAAGGTGGACACCCACAATGTGCTGTTTGCCCAACCACAACATTTGAAAGTGAACTTGGCAATATTCAAAAGGCTGCAACAATTAAAAAGGTGGCAGTTATTGGAGCAGGGCCTGCTGGTGTTGTTGCTAGCAAAACATTGCTTGCACGTGGTCACAATGTAGATTTGTACGAAGCATCTGGCAGAATAGGTGGCACGCTTATTGCTGCATCTGTTCCAAAATTCAAGTATGAACTTGCAAACTATGTTGAGTATTTAAAGAATGAAGTTGCCAAAATGAAGAAAGATAAAAACTTTAAACTTATTTACGAAAAGGCAACAGAAGAAAATTTAAATGGTAAATATGATGTAATTGTTTTTGCAACAGGTTCTTATATGGGTCAACTTCCAATTGCTGGAGTTGTTCAAAAACATGTAAAAACAACTGTTGAAGCATTGCTTGATCCAAAATGCTTTGAAAAAGCAGACAATATTGTTATAATCGGTGGTGGCGATGCCGGTTGTGAAGTGGCTTATTATTTGGCTTGTGAGCACAAGAAAAATGTTTCTATCGTTGAACTTTCACCAAATCTAATGGCAACAACTTGCACGGCAAACCGTGGACATATTATTCATTATCTCGAAAAGTATGGCGTGCATGTATATAACTGTGCTAGCGTTACAAAAATCAATGATGACAATGTAGAAATCATGAAAAATGTTAGCAAGACAGTTCCAAACCCATTTAACACTTGGACTCCAATACTTCCAGAGAACATCAAAAATCCACTTGCAAAACCAATAAAAAAGGATATGCGAGCTATGAGCTTGCCAGCTGACCTTGTTATTGTTGGTGTTGGTACACGTTCGAATAATGAACTCTATAAGGCTGCGCTTCAAAACCACTTTGCAAATGAAGTGTATGCTGTTGGCGATGCAAATGCTTGCGGAAAAGTATTTACCGCTGTTAAATCGGCATACAACAAATGTATTAATATTTAGGCAAATCTAAAAATGCACGAAATAATAAAAATGTTTAGAGATGAATTTCCGTATATCGACAGAGAAGAAAAAACTATACTGGAAATTTTGAAAAATAAAAACAATCATCTTATAGAAAAAAGAGATAACAGCAATAACTTAATTGCTGTTTCTCTTGTGAATAAAAATGCTATATTATTCTTTTGTGTGGATAAAAAATATCGTAATAACGGAATTGGGTCAGAGCTATTAAAGGAAAGTGAAAATTTTATTAAAAATGAAGGATTTAGCAATGTTGTCGTTGGAGTTGGTTTTAGTTATATAATGCCGGGTGTACCAACAAGCAAAAAATATTACGATTCTGTTAATGAATGCTTGGCAAAAGAAGTCAATGATAAAGCTAGCACTTTTTTTGAAAGGCGAGGCTACACACATTCTTGGGATTGTAATTGTTTTGACATGAAAATGAAACTTAGCGACTTTAAGTTTAAATGCACAATAAATGACACTATAAATAACGTGAAATATAGGTGGGCAACAAAAGAAGATTTGAATAAAATTGTCGATTGTGCCGATGATGCTTGCCAGTACCAAGACGAAAAATTTTCTAAGTATTACAAAAATGACAAATTATATTTAAAAACAAGCAATCAGAAAGTTCTTGTTGCAGAAAAAGAAGGCGATATTGTGGGGTGTATTATAGTTTCTAACCAGGTTGAGACGAAGGGGCTGGGTAATGTTGGTTGCACATGTGTAAGGTTTTCGGAAACGCACCAAGGAATAGGTAGCAATTTGGTTATGTTTGGCACAAGATATCTTTGTGATATTGGGTTAGAAAAGGCGAGTCTTGGGTATACATATTCTGGGCTTGATAAAATGTATGGTAATGCTGGTTACAAAATTAGTTGTTACTATATGATGGCAACTAAAAACCTTGATAGATAAAAATTGACAAATAAAAAAGATATTTATAGTACAATAAAAACCACCAGTTTTACTGGTGGATTTTTATTTGCATAATATTAAAATTTATATTCTAGTCTATAAATTCGTTTGTTGAGTCTAAGAAAACTTTTGGTTCTGGGCATTTTGATAGGAAAGAACCATATCTAGAATAAAATTCTTTATTTTCGTTTGTTTCGTTGTTTTTTGTGTAGCCAAGACCGGACAATCTTGAAAGATTGATTGTTTCGCTAGTTGCAGAGTTAAGGTGATTGCTTGTGCTAATATACAATTCTGTAACCCCACTTTGATAAGCAAGATCTTCCGCGTGACGAATAAGTGCTTCAAATTCAGACTTAGACATGTGGTGAATGTTGTATTCGGCTTGTGGTTTAGATACGATATGACGGATTAATCCATAACGAGCATTATTGTTGTGTTTGTCTGGGTGAGAAATGCAAAGTTCGAGCTTGCCAACAACAATGTTTTCGCAGTCTTCACCAATATATGCTGCAGTAATAATAAAAGCTGTTGTATCTTTCTTACCAAAATTAGTGTCTAGGCTGGCACATGTTGTAAAGATATTTCCGTCTTCGTTTTTGTGTATATGAAAAAGCTCGTCTGTTCTAGAATTTTTCATACGTCTTATGTAATTTTTTGCTTTAATTGATTTTATTTTTTTTGATAATATATTGTTCATTTTTTTACTCCATTTCACTTATCTCACCAATTAGGGAAGAATCGATGTGTTCTTTGGCTTTTTCACTATCGAACAATGTAATTCTTCTCATAAACAAGCGTGGTGCGTCTTCGCCGTCTATTATATCATAAGTTAGGTTTTGACAACCATTTTTTTTATAAAAATTTATGTTTGCATCTACTTTTTTTGTCGGATCTGTTTTGCTTGGCAAAAATCTGTTGCTTGCATAAAGATATAGTGAGTCAAATCCGCGGTCACAGGCAAGACCACAAAGAAAAGTAAATATCGTTGAACCGACATCTTTGTCGCGATATTCTTGTTCAATGTAAATTGTAGATAGGTAATAAATAACTGGGCGATAATTGTTTTTGTTGTATTGTTCGCCAGTTGTTATTCGTGCAATTTGTTTAAAAATTGGCTCGCCAGTTTCTTCATCTTTTACTATTGTATAACATTTGAAAGTTGAGTATGTGTCGGTTTTATTTAATTGTTTGCGATCCTCAATAATAACAAAATGTTCGTTGTGTTTTGTCTTTAAAATCGAGCCACAAAGCGTGCCGTCATAATTAACTAAACTCTCATAGAAAAATTTTTTTATTGTGGCATTGTCGAATTCGTCTTCGCTGCCAACAAATAATGTTTTAGTTTGCATCTGCAATTGTCTCACTTTGATATCTTTCAAGTTTGTTTGCAATAACAGAGCTGATTGCTTTTGATTCGTTTTCTATTTTGTTTCCAGATTGAAGTTTGTTAATAGCTCTGCCATATACTCTTGTTTGGTCACCTTGTTTTGTTTTGTATGTGCCCATAGTTTTAAAGCCGCAACTATTGAAAAATAATTCTGTTCTGTCTTGAGCATTTTCTTCGTCAAATTTGCCTTTGCATGTTTTGAAAGATATGATAGGATCCTTTGGTGCATAGGCTAAAATATATTTGTAACCTTGCTTTTGTGCAAGTTCACGAGCGACCGATACCATGCGGGTGGCATAGTGATTGCCGCGATATAAATAATCGAGTTCAAGATTGATTATCGAAAGAACATCTTTGTCTTTTGTAGAAGAACGTAAGTTCATTTTTCCAAGTTCTTTTACAAAATAACCTTCAGTAGCACTCTTTCTTATTGTGCAGACAGAAATAGTGGCAGCGTAACCTTTTTGAAACATTTGCTCGCTTATAAATAGCATAGCTATTTCTTTGTTTTTATTAAAAAACACATAAGAGCCGCTACGTGATCCTGAACTAATTGTTTCTAAAGGTTTTTGCCTTAAAGAATTTAATAGGAGCTTGTAGGCTCCTGCTGTATTATATTCGGTATTTGCAATTTTCATGTCTTTTCTCCTTGGGCGTTTTGCAGAAAGATTATAACACGCAAAAATTACTTTTTCAAGGGGGTTCCAAAATTTTATGTCTAACTTTTTTGAATATTGTTAATAATAACTATATGAAAAGATTACTTTATTTTACTATTGTGTTTTTTGTGATTGGGGCGATATTGTTTTTCGCGCTCTATGCAAAAGAAACAAAAGTGATGTATGAAGAAGAGTTTGCTGTTAATGCGGAAGAGTTTGATATAGATAAAAATCTTATTATGGCAGTTGCGAAAACAGAAAGTGGGTTTGACGCAAAAGCAAAAAGTAGGGCGGGTGCTGTTGGTGTGATGCAGCTTATGCCAAGCACTGCAAAGTGGGTTTCTGATGAACTTGGTATTGATTATTCAGAAGAAAAACTTGTAGATCCAAAGGTGAATATTAAGCTCGGTTCTTATTATCTTTCGCATTTAATAAAAAAATATAAAGACACCGTTTATGCTTTAGCATGTTATAATGCTGGCGAAAATATTGTGAAGAATTGGGGCTCGCCCGGAAGTTTAAAAATAGACGATATTAAGTATGTTGAAACTCAAAATTTTGTTAAAAAAGTGCTATCTCAAAAACAAAAATATGATAAATAAAAAACTTCATTTTTGCAATAAAAGTGTAAAATGTTGCAAAAATAACACCATTTTTCACATAAATAATTAGTATTTTGCGTTTTTTATAAAAATACACATTGCGAAAAATAAGGCTAGAGTGACATTGAATAGTAGGTTACAAGTGGCTATTTTTAGTGCTTGTTTTTTTATTGTTTTTTACATATAGACATAATTTTTCTAGACTGGTGTTGAAACATTTTGACCTAAAAACCCACAAAATATAATGTGACAATTATGCTTGCATATTAATTTTTGTTGTGCTATAATCCTTATATAAAATATAAGGGGACTATATGAATAGACCTAAGCCACAAATTAATGTTACAGAGAAAGAAGAGATTTCTGAAAATGAAATCTCTGTTTCTTGTGATGAAAAGTTAAGTGATGATGGACTGTTTTCTGAGACAGCTGTTGCCTTAGATAAGACCCCAAAAAAGAAAAGTGTTTTTTTAACAAAAACCTTTATGGTTAACATTTTTGTCGTACTTGCTCTCGCTATTTTTACAGGCGTTCAAGTAGGTCTTTTTTATCTTGACACCTTTGTTAAATCTTATGCTCCGCCAACTGTTGAAGAACAGACTTTGCGTGACGATACATTGGCAATCTACAACGCAAGCGTTGGAAAATCTCCACTTGATGTTGGCGCTGTGAATGCTGCCATTGTTGCAGATTATATTTTGACAAACTCTACTTGTGTTGAAAAGACGACAATAGGTACAATCGTTGCTATGGGTGTAAAACAACAAATGGCTGCTAGTAAGAAAAGAGTTGGTAATCGTATTTTTTCTGAAAAGATATCTACTGGTGTTATTAGTGTTGGTAACCGTTTTTATCATACACTAGAAAGTGACCTTTTTGAATTTTATTCTGGCACAAACGTTACAATAACTGGCGCTACTTGGCCTAGTTCACCAAGCTACACTTGGAATTACGACACGTACATTGAGCATTTTAGAAGTAAGCCAGAATACTTTATCAATTATATAATTTCAAGCAAGACTGTTCAAGCGTCTTCAATTTCTTCGCTTCCTAATGGCAACTTTTTAATCTCGCTTGATCTTGACACCGTTTATAGTGTTCTAAATTATTGCTATGAAATTCGTGAAACTTCTGGTTCTACAAAATTTCCAAACTTTAAGGCTGTGCATCTCGATATGATTATTGACAGCAGTTACAAAGTTATTGAACTTAAAGTGGAAGAAAATTATGACGTTGCAGTTGTTCAACTTGGTGGTGGGTATGTAGATACTCATGCTTCCATTGTCGATAAATTTTCTTACAAGGGGGTAGTGATTGATGAAGCGTAAACATAAAAAGCTCAAAAAGACCTTTCTTGTGTATGTCTTAACATTTTTGGTTGTTACATTTTGTAGCGCTTTTTTAACAGTTACCGTTAACTACGACAGCTACTTTTTAAATAACTCATCACTATTCCTTTCTAACACTCAAGAGACAGGTGACTCTTCGGCACTCTCTAGCACTGTCGCCAGTCTTATGAGTATGCGTGGCGGTGTTGTTAATGTTGTTATGGCTGCTGGTAACGAAGCGGGCGACACACTCGACGTCGATGCTAGCATAAAACTTAGAATGCAAGGCGGAATAGAAAATATTGAAGTTGGCGCTGATGTTATTTTGTATTTCAATAACGAACCATTTAGCATTTCTGCTACTTATATTGGTGGTTGGCTATATCTCAGTGTTAATGACAGTAATTTTAAAATGCAGGTTAATAGCTTAGCACAAAGTGTCCAATCGATACTTGGGCTTATTGGTATGAACATGGGCGATGCTGGCAGCCTTGGAAGTATGTTCGATATGAATGCACTTATGGGGCTTGCGTCTGACATGAAAGAAGTTGCTACAGATTTTGGTACAAAAATGGAAATTTCTAGCGACAATGTTAACGTTTCTATGAACGTTGATAATGACTTTATGTTAAAGTCTATCGATATTGCAAATGTTAGCGTTGGCGATTATTTTGCTCATGGCGAAATTGTTATGTCAGATATTAACTCTAGCAACATTTCAATCGAACCAGCAAGTAATGAAAATGAATATAACGATGTTACACCAGCAATAAGGCTTATTAATGGTATAATGTCTATCCCAACGGGTGACTTTTCGGCATCTGTTGTTTCTAACCTTGGGTTTGAATCTAAGTTTGATGTTTTGTATGACATGAGCGCGCAAGGCGGGAAAATTAGTACTCGTGCTGGTCAAATCGATTTTGATACATATATTATTCGCAACAATGTTTACTTCAATTCTGGCAATGCTCGCATTAAGGTTGAAGATTTAAAGACGTATGATTTCACAAAAATATTGTTTGAGATTTTGGAAAAAGTCGGCGTAAACTCTAGCAGTGACATAAAAAGTCAACTTGACTTATCTAAGATTAGTGACATAAATTTCTCTGAAATTGACCTTGGAAAATTCTTTGATTTGATAAGTGTTGACGATGACAAACTAACAATCTCAGCTTACGGCAAAAACTTTAATTTCGAATTTGATGGCGATAGAATTAAAAAGTTTTATATTGACAATTTAGTATCGATTAATTTCGACTACTCAGCAACAGAACTAGTATTCGAAAACTATGGCTATGTTGCAATTAGTGATATGGAATGGGTGATTAAACCAATCACCGAATTTTTGACTACCAAAAAAATGAGCTTTGATATTTATGCAAATATCGATGGCGAAGACTATGAGCTCAATGTTCGTCTTGATTTTATAGAAAAAAATGCTATTGAAATTATTGGCGAGTTGTTTGGCAAAAGCTTTGATATAATCGTTGACGAGCAATATATTTTACTTAACATCGGTGGCGAAAGAACAAAAATAGACAAGTCGAGATTGACTGAAACAATTTTGGAACTTGCAGACAAGTATGCGTTTAGCAAAGAAATTAATTTCTCGTTTGATTTAAATACAGTTATAAATAGCTTACTCCAATTAACATACGCCGACCAAAACAGCTTGACGTTTGAAAATAACGATTTTGAAATCTCTTATAGTGCAGCTGGCACAATTTCACTTATTGGCAATCTTCTTGGCAAAAACGTTAATATACTTCTAATTAAAGAAGACAGCGCGCGCGATGTTCGTTATTATAACCACAACCAATTTGCGGACTTTATGTTCACAAGTGATTTAGCAAAGAATACTAAGAAATATATAGAAAGCAGAGAATATAACATAGATTTATCTGCTAGGATTGACGGCAAAGATGTTACCGCTGATGTTTATGCAAATCTTAACGATAATTATTATGCGGCAAGGGTAACTTATAGCGGCGAAACAATTTCTGTAATCTCTGATAATGACACATATTATATTGCTTATAGGCAATTTAAGTTCTTTGGTAGCATGGAAAATGCTATGAATATGCTTGCTGGGTTCTTGGCAGAGCAAAACGGCAACGACAAATTTGCATCTTTTGTTTCTGACTTAATGCTCAGTATCAAAGATAAATATGCTGGCACAGATATATTAAAACTTCTCACAGAAACTCGAATTGGCAAGATCAAAATCACAGACAACGTGTTTGAACTTAACATGATTAAGTTTGCTGGTCTTGAAGATCTTTTCGACCTAGAAAAACTAACAATTGGTCTTGAGATTGAAAATAAAAACATTCACAAGATTTATGCAAGTTATGGTGACATGAATGCAAGCATTTTAATTAAAAATGAGCAAGTTCAACGCTTAACAGATAGTGAAAAACAATCATACACCGTTGACCTTGACAAGCTTGTTCGTGTTGGCAAAAATGTTTATGACTACGCTAAAAATGGCGAATATATTTTGCAAGTTGATATAACTTACGATAACTATAGCATCAGCGGAAAAGTTGCCGTTATTGACAATGAAATTAAAACAGATTTATTAGTTGTGGCAGGGGAATATGAAATCGGCTTAAAACTTATAGATAAAATGCTTTATGTCAACTTCGAAAACCTTGCAATTAGTGCTAAACTTGGCGATGCAGATAAGATTATTGCTCTTCTTGAAAAGCTAGGTATAGACACAAACAAGATTAAGGAAACATTGAATGGCATTAAGCCAGAACTTCCAGAAATCAACGATAAAACACTTGTAGACATGCTTGCGAAAGTTGATTTGGATAAATTTATCTTCTCTTGCAGCGACCAAACTTATATTCTTGGTTATGGCGATTATAAGCTTATAGTTTCAAGCGAAAACGACATGATAACTGGCGTAAGCACTAATATGCGCGGTGTCAATGCAAACATTCAACTTATTGATGATTTTGCAATTGATTTGACTGGCGAATACTTGTCGCTTGAAAACTTGTTGTCACTCGCTGAAAATGAAATTGAATATATAAAATCAAAAGATTACGCATTTGAAATAAGACTTATTTATGGTGACTATGATATATTTGGTCACTTGTACTATGGCGATAGCGGTTGGTCTGCCGAGCTCGAAACTTTTGTTTCTGGTAAATTATTAAAAATCAAAATTATTCAAAAGAATATATATATTGATTTCGATGGCTTCAAACTTAAAGCAGACAAAGATAGCTATGTTGAAGTTATGCAAATGGCTGAAAAATATGTCGGCATAAAACTTCCAGATTTAAACAATTTGTCAGTAGATAGTGTTTTAGATTTATACAATCAAATCAAAGCTAAGCTCGAAGAGTTTGGTGTGACGATTCCAGCTTTGAGTAAAGACAATTTAAAGAAAAACGACACAAATATCAATGATGTTTTATCAAAACTCTATATTGATAAAATGTCTGGTGGCTACAAAGTAACTTATGACGGGGTAGAAGTTGTTGTTTTGGAAAATGACAACAAGCTTTCTTCGCTTGAAATAATAGCAAATGGCTTGCAATTATATATCCAAAAAACAACAAGCAAAGATGTTGACATAAACGATAAATATCTCGATGGCACAAAGCTTTTGCAAGTGTTCGATAAAACAATAAAGACAATCGAATCTAAATCGATGTCTGGTACAATTTCTGTCGACTTTGTGTTCGAAAATATTGTTCATCAAGCAAACATTTTATATAATATCAACTTTGAAAATCTAGACGATATAAGAGCAAAACTTGAAGTCGAATTTAAAGGCTTGACGGCAGAAATTGTTTATATTAACAAAATGATTTACTTTGATGTTGTTGGACTTAAGTTCCAAGCGGGGCTAAGCGATTATGATAATATTGCCGAGTTCGTGAAGTCTAGGTTTGGCATTGATATTAGCCTAGATGAATTAAAAGGTAAATCTCTTAACGACTTGCATTTTGACTTTGTTGAAAATGCCGAATTTAATGATGATTATGTAATTTTCAACTTCAAAAATGACCTTAACCTAAGGCTTGATTATAATGGCGACAAGATAAAACAATGCAACTTTAGCCAGGGTACAACAAATGCTAAAATTTCGCTTGTTCCAATGCAAAAAATAACTATTGACGAAGTTGCATCAAACAAATATTTGTCTTATACAAAATTGTTTGATTTGGCAGATAGCGTTCGCGACTTTATAAATAGCAGGCAATTTAACGTCAACGCAAAAGCTCTTGTTTATGAAGATGTAAACAAAATCCGTTATAATGTTGACATTGGTTTAGCAATTGATGCACTTATCAGCGGCAACATTCAAGCTCTTGGCAACGCTTCTGTTTATGACGGAAATGGTAAGCCACTCTACACAAATGTTCGCGCAGCTCTCGAAGATCAAAAGATTTATGTAGATTTCGATGGTCTAAGGCTTTCGATCAGTCAAGATAAATTGCGTGAAATTATGGTTATCGCACTAAGTGCACTTGGCATTGACACAAGTTCAATTCCATGGCTTGGCGCAGTTGATGATGACATGAAATTTGTTCCAGATAACCTTAAGAACTTTATGCCAGTTATGAACTTTGATACTCTTGGCATGTTGCGTATTATTAAGTCGATGAATATCACTGGCAACCATTTCGAGATTGTTCTCGACGGTGCACTTGTCGTAAACGGCGCTGAAAAGGACATGAGAGTTGCAATCGACTTTGCTGGCAACAAAATCAACAAACTTAAACTGTACAACATCTATTCTGGCGTTTCACAAACCGAATATTTTGATTTAACAATCAACTTTAACGAGTTTGAAGGCGTTGAACAAATCGAAAAAGTTAACGATAAAGGTCGCGGATTTATCGACATTTCAGACTCTAGCGAACTTATCAGAGCGTTTATCAATACTTCAGAACTTGATAATTATACATTGAATGGTAAAATTAAATTCAACATTTCAAACTTCAGCATGAACGCACCAATCTCAATCACTGTTAAAAACTTGCCAAACGGCAAAACAGTTGCTCAAATTTCTGTTAAAGAAATTCCTATGATTGCGGGCGTCAATGGTTCGTTTGCGGGCGACCGTGAATTCAATGTCTATATGTATGACGACATTGTTTATCTATATAGAGTTGATGACGAAAACCACTTGTTCTTCCGTGAAAAGGTAGAAAAGAAACTTGCGCTCACAATAGATCAATTCATGGGCGATATACTCAAATATATTTGTGAATTTGGTCTTGGTTTTAAAGAAGGCGGCTTGATAATGAATGCTATTAACAAAGCACTCAATAACAAACGTCCAGATAATGAGCCAATTGATATGAGTAATGTATTGCTTGGCTATAACAAAGAAGGTAGCAATGCACACAAACTTATCTTGAACATGAAGGAAATTGCCTATAACGATGACCTAGACACCATGATTGTTACACTCTACACAATCAACAATGCAATAACTGGCAACAAGGATTACTTGTATAAACTTGCATTTGCATTAAACATTGATGTTGGCATAAACATGTCCCTCACAACAGACGATTTGACTCTTGATTATGCAAACAAAAATGCCAATGTAAACGCAGCCCTTGATTATATCAACGGTTATGGATACAAGATTGGCGAATGCTATAAGATTAGTGATGGCAAAGCAAACCTTGAATCTAACATTCAATACACAGCTAACTTCTATGATGGTTCAAACATGGTAAGGTCGGGCAAATATAACGCTAAGCAAACACTTGACCTTTCAGCTATAACAAGACCAGACGGTGTTGTTAATGGAATAAAATATTCATATACATTTAGTGGTTGGTATCTTGATGCTAATTTCGAAACATTGGCACCTAGCACAATGCCAACGCATGACATCAATTTGTACGCTAAGTTCGAAAGAACGGCGTGGAGATATGTATCGTTCGACACGCAAGACGAGTCGCAAACGCTTGACGATATATATGCTCCAGTTGGCACAACATTTGTTTTACCAACACTTAAAAACAAGTTTGTTAACCAAGCAAGAAAGACTTATGAATACGCCTTTGATTATTGGACTCTTAATGGCGAAAGGGTAGCAAGTGGTGTTGTTTATAACCAAAGCGAAACACTTGTTGCGATATATAAACTTATTGCTGTCACAGACCAAAAGTTTGTGTTAACAATTGTTTCTGGCGGCAAGGTGGCTATTAAAACAAGAATAATAATGAACTCAGCCTTTGATCCATATACTCATGACGGAGTATTAAGCACAACATTGTTCTATAGCGATGATAGCTTCAAAAACCAAGTTTTGGAATTTATTATGCCAGAAAGCGACTTAACAATTTATGCTAGAAATAAGTATACAATTTCGTTTACAGATGCATACGGCTTAACAATTGCTAGCGTAACAGAATACGAAGGCAACACTGTAAGCCTTGAAACATTGAGCAAATCATATACAGATAATGGCAAACAAGAAAAACGCGTGTTCTATAAGTTCAATGGATACATATATAATAACACGCTATACACAGATTCAATAACCATGATGCATGGTGGCGGAACGCTTGCTACATCGTGGTCAGAGAGCTACAAATATTACTACACTGTTTCGTTTAATATAAAAACAGCAACAGGACGACATGTGTATTACTATGGTGGTGCTCCAAACTCATATAGGGTGCTTGAAGGCGAAAAAATTAACGCGCCTACAAGTGGACCAACATGTTACTATATCTTGTTCAAAAAGAGATATTTGACCTTCAAAGGTTGGACACTTAATGGCAATACTGTTACACAATCTACAACAATGCCTAGTGGTGGGGATATTGTGTTGAAGGCAGTATGGAACTAGTTTTCGCGGCAAAATTTTGCATTCTAGTTCAGAAATTAAAAAAAGCTCAGACAGTTATGTACGTTTAAGTACACGTCTGCCTGAGATTTTTTTATTTCTTTCTATAAAACTTCTTCGCTTTCTGCACCTGTGCCTTGCTTCAGAATACGCCGCACCTTGACTTTCTTTACTCGTCTTTCACTTAAACAAGAACGCGGATAGGAAACCCTTATCCGCAACCTTGTTTAAGCAAAATCCATCGTAAATCTAAGTCAATCTGCTGCTTTATACTACACAATGTATTTTTTGTTAACATTGTATTAAGTTGCCACTCATCTATAGTCCCTGTCATCTTGAGCAAGGCGGTAGCCGCGTCGAAAAATCTCCTTTGTACATTTAATTCTGTAAATTTATTAATCAGTTTTTTATTTACATTGTGCGTAGCATGAAGTAGATCTTTCGATTCCGCGTTGCTCCGCTCAAGATGACAGGAACTGTGAGCTGAAAACTACTACAGTGCAAGCTTAAAAGTTGTCTCGCATTCATTATGATCAAAATGACAGGGTGGGGTAATCGAAGGTTTGTGTTGCTCCGTTTAAGATGACGAGCGTTGGTGGTCTGGTGCTATAAAAAATATTTATATTGTGTTTTATTGTTTGATTTTTTTGATTTGTTTGCTATAATACAAATTATGACTTTAACTTATATTTTATCGCAAGTGTTTGTTTTAATCGCTGTTTTATTCTTTTGTTCAACGTATTTTACAAAGAATCGTACGGTTATTTTGATTTGCAGAATTTTTTGTGCGATGTCGTATGTGGTTGTATATATTTTGCTTGGCGCATACACTGGTGTGGCTATTAATGTTATTTCTGTTATGCAAATTATTGTTTTTTATTTTTTCAATAAAAAAGACAAGCATGTGCCACTATATTTATTTATAATTTTTGAGGCTATGTATTTTGCTGCAAGTGTTATAACTTGGAGCGGATGGGTGTCTGTTTTAATGATGGTTGGTAGCATGGTAGATTTTTACACCATTTGGCAAACGGACATAAAGGTCTATCGTTTGGTTGGTGTTTTGCCTAGCGTTTTGTTCATTGGTTATGACATTGCGTATCGTTCGTATGTGTCTGTTGGGTTCGATGCGGTTGTTCTAATTATAAAAATCATTAGCGTAATTAACATTTTTAAGCGACCAAAACCACAAGCCAATCAAGACGAAATTAAACAAACCCCCTTGCAATAAATGCGTTTTGTGATATAATAAACATAGGAAATATTTTATGGAACAAACAATAAAAAGTCTTTTGATAGAAAAATATGGTTTTTCGGAAGCTGAGGCAGACAAGGTTATTCGCATTTCGCGTATGCGTGATGCCGAACTTGTTGGTGACAAACTTGACAAAATTTTTAAATTTCTTGACATAGGGTCAGACAAAAATACTCAAAAATCTATTATTACCAGGTGGCCACAAGTGTTAAACACAAGTGTGGAAGCTTTTGCAAGCAAGGCAGAGTTTTATAGCAATGAATATGGCATCAACAAAACAAAGTTTGCTAAAATGGCTTGCAGAAATTTCTCTGTTATCAACTCTAGCGAAAAGAAAGTAAAAGAGATAGAAAAATACTATACCGAAAAGTGGCACATGACAAAGGAAGAGTTTGTTAAAAAAATGTTGCGTGTGCCAGCGCTTGTTGGGTTTCCGCCAAGCACAATAGATAGCAGATTTAACACTTTGAAAGAAGAATATGACATGCAAGAATACGAGTTCGAAAAAATGGTTAAAAGTGCTTCGAACTTTCCAGTTATGAGTGTGGAAGATATCCATGACTTGCAAGAATTTTACGCACGCGAATTTGGAATAACAAAAGGCGATTTCCGCAGAATGCTTATGTCAATTAAGCCACTTACTTATGGAACTAATAAAGTGTTAAACGGATATAAAAAAATCGCTGAAAAACACGATATTTCGGCTGAAGAGTATGGCAGCATGCTTGTTAAATGTCCAACACTTTTGGGGTTTAGCCCTGCAATGATAGATGCTAAATTCAAAAAGTATGCAGAGCTTGGCATTGACGATGAGAGCCTTGTGCACTATCCAAGGGCACTTGTTCCAAACCCAGACTGTTTGAAAATGCGATATATGTTCGGCAAAATTCATGGTTTGTCTGATACCGACTTTTTGAATCGCGGTTTTATGTGTAGCGAGAAACGACTTTTTGCAAGGTCGATGTACATGCGAGAAGTTGGTTTGTCTAAGAGTTATTTGTATTACAGCGAAGGTAAGTTCTTAAAGCGCACTGGTGTTAGCAGCAAAACGCTTGAAAAAGAAAATCAATATACAAGTGCCGTGAAAAAAGCTATTTGCGAAAGATATAACAATATATTTGGCACCAATGTTGAATTAACAGAAGGGGAACTAAATTATGAAAGTTAGTTTAATTGATTATTTGGAATCGCTTGGGCTTACGCGACTAGATATTAATCAACTTGCATTTTCGTCTGGCGAACTTGCAGACATTGACGAAGCGAATGCAATTTTAAACATAAAAACGCTTGTTGAGTTTGGTTATCCACAAGATGATGTGGGCGATTTTGTACTTATTAACCCTGGATTTATGCTTTATTCTAACGATACGCTAAAAAAGATTCTTTCCAGTCTTGACGATGTAGAAGAAACGTTAAAAAATGATCCTTTTGCAATATAAAAAGATGCTAGTTACTTGCTAGCATCTTTTTTTATTTTAATTGTTCCAAATATCGTCAAAGGTTTTAAGCTTAGACTTTTTCATAATTCCACCAACAATATTGCCACTTGTTTGTGGTGCAAGTTTATAAAATATGTTTAAAAATTTTGCATCAATACCAATTATTGCTCTTTTGCGTTTTTTTGCAATGACTTTTACTATCTTTTTTGCCATTTTATTGAGTTTCATACAAAAATGGTCGATGAATTTTTGGTCGCAAGCTTCAATAATGTCTTTTTGATTGTCTTTGTTAACAAATAGATTTGTTTTTACAAAGCCTGGCATAATGGTGGAAACAAAAACTTTGTGATTGAGTTCCACGCTTAGTGTTTCGCTAAAAGTTTTTAGTGCAGATTTACTTGCGGCATATATCGAAACACCTGGCATGCACGACAGAGCACCAGCACTGCTAATATTGATGATTGCGGGCGAATTTGATTGTTTTAAAAGAGGTAAAAGTTCACGCATGCCATATGTTGCTGAGAAAAAGTTGGTAGCAAAAACCTGGGCGGTTTTTTCTTCGGTTGTGTGATAAAAATTATCGAATGGGGGCATTGTGCCGGCGTTGTTAATTAAAATATCAATTTTAAAGTCGCTTGAAATTAGGTAAGCATGTAAGTTTTTCCAGTTTTCGCTTTTGCTGACGTCCATTACATAATAACTGAAAAGTGGGGAATTAAGTTCGCTTGCAAAAGATTCTAGGTTTGCTTTTGTACGTGCAAGCCCTAAAACTTTGCAGTTGTATTTTTGTATAAGAATTTTTGTTATCTCTTTGCCAATTCCGCTAGAAGCGCCAGAAATGACAACATTTTTATTAAAAAGCCAGTTCATTTGCTTTTCTCCTAATAAAAAAACCACACCAGTTTTGGTGCGGCAATTTGGTGCGAGGGAAGAGACTCGAACTCTCACGACTGTTCATCACTCGCCCCTTAAACGAGCGCGTCTACCGGTTCCGCCACCCTCGCATATTTCGGTGGAACTTAATTATTATAGCTTAAAAAAGAATATTTGTAAAGAGTTTTTTATCAAGTTTCTAAATTTTTACTTTTTTAATCTGCAAGACAACAAGGCCATATTTGTGAATTTCTTCCGCACTAAAAAATTGAAGACAAAAATCTTCTATTTGGTCAGCTGTGAGTTTTGGACTAAAACCACAATCTTCTTTCTTTATGTTATGAAACAACTCTACAAAAGTTTTGAAGTAGAATAGGTTTTCAACTTTGCATGAAACTTTTTTGGTTTGGTCTTCGCGGTCAATAAAGGTAACAATATTACCAACTTTAATTTTTTGGCGTTTTAAGTCATTAACTCGAATTTCAAAGGTCTTTTCGCCAGTTGCAACAAGTTTAAAAATATCGCTTTGCAAATGCATTTCAAAAATATCGTCCATACAACACCTCTTTTTTTGTATTATAACAAAAACATGACAAATTGCAAAATATATTTGATAAAATTGTAAACTTTGTTGCAATTTTTTAAGCGGTATGCTAAAATAACACTATGCATGCCGGTGTGGCGGAATGGCAGACGCAGCAGACTCAAAATCTGCCGAGGGAAACTTCATGTCGGTTCGACCCCGACCACCGGCACCAAAAGGTCAAACTTTTAAGTTTGGCTTTTTTTATTTCTTTGCATCTTGCGGAATGCTTGCCTGTGTGATATAATTGAAGTAGGAGAATATTATGGGAATTTTAGATATGTTTAGGCGTAAAACACAAAAGATGCCAGTTGGTAAAGTTGAAAAGGTAGTTGTTGCAGAAGCTCAAAAAAAGAACGAGATAAAAACCGAAAAACAAAAACCAAACCGCATCAGGCTTGTTTATGTTGCAATTGGCAAATATTTGTCTTATGACACAAGCGAAATTAGAACAGGTGAAACATATAACATTACAAGTGAGTTTGTTTTGCCAAGTGGAATGAGCATGAAAGATGCATGCAAGGTTGTATCATATCTTTCTGAAAAAGTTGAACGCGAAGATAATTTAGACGAGGCGTCACCAAGCAGCGTTGCAAAGGTTAGCAACATTTTGGAGCAATATGGCTTTAAGAAGGTGGAAAACTGCCCACATGGTAGATTTCATAGAACAAAAGACGTTCATGGAAACTTCTTATCATCTTTCTCGACATTCGAAGATGTTGATGAACAAATCAAAGTTGATGATGTATTAGCCGAAAAACCTGGCGTTGTTGATTTGTTTACCGTTGGTGGTGACTTCCGCTTGTTTACGCGCACACCAATGGACAAAAGATATTTCGAATGGTTCACGCCAAGAGTTAAAAGAGAAGAAATCGAAAAGATTTATGCGAACATTGGCGAAGACATTAGTGAGTTTTAATAATTTATCTTAGTATTAATAGCAATAAAAAAAACACTAGTATATCTGGTGTTTTTTTTGTGCGGTTTTTCTGGTATTTTGTATTGCGTTTTCGGGTATTGACTTTGCATTTTTGTGTGGTATAATAATGCCTGTTAGGAGATTATTATGAGAATTAGTTTTGGTCAATTTCAAAGACAAACTTTTATTGAAGAGATTAAAAATTATAAAAAATATTTAATGAGTGAACCTTTAAAGAAATTTAGAGACGACATGATAAATGAAATAGATGAAAATTGGAAAAAGTTTGAAGCAGAGAACAAGGGCATGGATTTTTATGAGTTCGAAGCTGAAGCTGATGAAGTTAGGTTTCAAAACAGCATGAAATCGCTTATGTGTTACAGATTGTATTCATCACTTTACCAAAACATTTTTTCTATTTGGGAACTTCAAGTGCAAGACAGTTACACACCTGTGAAACTTGATTATAACGACAAAATCACAGAGTTTAAAACTGTTGTAAATGTGTTGAAGCATGGTAGCGGCAGGTCGTATGATTATTTAAAAAGAATTGACTCTAAATACTTGCAAGAACCAAAAGAATTTCCATACTTATTGCCAAATGTTCATTCGGGTAGAACGCTTAATTTGGAGTTTAAAGATTTGCCAGAGTTTTGTGATACGCTTATAAAAGCGTGGGAAGATATCGACAGAGAAAAACGTGCCGAAGAGCTTGAACCAAACGCATAGAAATTGAATAAATATTAACGAAAAAAGACCCACATTTGGGGGTCTTTTTTCTATTCTGTTTTATATAGATTGTTATATTGCTCGCAATTTTTCATAAGGTATTTGTGCGTGCCTTCGGCTATTATTTTATGATTATCCATAAAGATAATCTTGTCAGCATTATGAATTGTTGTTAGTCTGTGGGCAACAATAATAATCGTGTGTGTAGTCGAAAGGTTGTTTATAACTTTTTGAATTTTTGCTTGGTTTTCATTGTCGAGCGAAGATGTGGATTCGTCAAACATAATGACTTTTGCATTGCTGAGTAACGCTCTTGCAATTGCAAGCCTTTGTCTTTGACCACCAGAAAGGTTAATACCATTTTCACCAATAAGTGTGTCGTAACCATCTTTGCAAGTAACGATAAAGTCGTCAAGTTCGGCTTTTTTGCATGCGGCAACGATTTCTTTCTCTGAGGCATCTGGTTTAACTAGTTGCAAATTGCCCTTAAATGTCATATTGAAAATATATGGCGTTTGTTGAATGTATGCAATGTTGTTGCGAATCGAGTTTTTAGATAGCTCTTGAATGTTTACACCGTCAAATAAAATTTCGCCACTTGTTACATTATAGAATTTTGAAATAAGTGAAAGGGTAGTGCTTTTTCCGCAACCTGTTTTACCAACAAATGCGGTAATTTTGTTTGCTTCAATATCAAATGAAACATCGTCTAGTACTTTTGAAGAATCGCCATAACTAAATGATACGTTTTTAAACGATATATTGCCAGTAACATCTAAATCGCGAGTTCCAAATGTTTCTTGTGGAAACTTTTCTTTATCAAACAAATCCATCATACGTGAAGCGGAAGTTTCGATGTCGCCAAACTCTTCACTAATCGAGAAGACATTACTAAAAAGCATGTTTATCCAGCCACGCATTTGCCAAACATATAGCATTGCACCGACTGAATAGTATCCCGTTTTACCAAACCAAACAATAAGTAATAAAAATATAAAGTTATTAAATGCAAAACTGAAAAAGTTTGTTGGCAAGATACGGCGAAGTGCCCATTTTCTGATCTTGTATTTGTTTGAAAAATATTCGTTTTGTTTATCGTAATAGCTTTTTGAAACATTATCTTGCATGTTAAGACCTTTTACGTCTTGTGCACCGCGAATGCCTTCCATAACAATGTTTTGTGATTGGTCATTAATCTCGCGGTTCTTTTTATAGAGTGCGTTGCGTTTTGGAATTAGGAACTTATAGTCTATACACTTTATAAAATAAAACAAACATGTGACGAGTGAAAGAATCGGGGCAGTGGTGAATAGAACAATTGTGTAGGCAATACTCTTTACAATTATACGTACTTTTTCGAGAATGCGGGTAAAACAACCTGTAACAGTTGCAGAGTCATTTATTCTTGAAACAAAATAGCTGGTTTGATTGCCCTTAAAACATTCTGGCGAAAGAGTTGAGATATAGTTGTATAGCGAATTCTTTGTTTTAATCAATAAGTTGTTATTAAACTTTTCGTCTAGTATGCCGTTGACATAGTCGAAAACATAATCAAGAATATGCATAACAAACATCGCAATTGCAAAATGTATTAGGTTTGTCCAGGCGGAAGTAGTTATACAAAACAATATGTTCTTTAAAATAATTGCTTCTAATGTTGCTACTATTGTACTTATGCAATAAATAAAAATAAGTAGGGCAAAGGTCTTTTTATCGAAATCTATAAGTTTAAGAGCTCTTTTTGTATTCTTTAAACCTTTAACTTTTTTGATATCTTCTTTTGATACATTAAATATACTATCTTTTTCTTTTGTTTTCATGGGGTCATTATACAACAAAAAACTCACCGTGTAAATAGGCTGCGGGTTTAGTTTGTGTTATTTTATAAAAAATCAATTATGCCTTTAAATTTGTTTACCTAGACAAAAAGATTTGTTATAATGATTATAATAAGAATTATGGAGAAAAGTATGGATAAATCTTATAAAAATAGAATCTATAATAGAATTACATACATTTGCATTTGTTTGCTTTTGCTTGTAACTATGGCTATGCCCATGCTTAGCTTGGACCTTACTATTGGTGCAAATACAAAAGATGTTTGTAATTCGGTAACACCAGTGATGGTTATGCGTGTTGGTCTTTCAGACAAAGCAAAGGTTGACGAGATGTATGTGGCTCACACTGCAAAAGTGCGTGAGTTTGTCCGAGTTCAACAAGAAGCTGGCAAAACTACAGAAGAAATTGAAAAGATGCTCCTTACAAATAAAGACAATAACATGGCTTATTTAATTAATATGTATCGTACAGAAGCTGCACCTGTTAAGAACTTTTCAATTGTATTGCTATTTACTTATATATTTGTTGGCATTTTGCTTGCTATGCTTTGTATTGCTTGTTTTATTGATAAACCAGGGCTTGATATTGCAAATATTATTGTAACATTTATTATGGCAATTCTTGCTATAGTTTCGCTCACATTCTCACTTGTACTCAAATCTGGTGAGCTTCAAGTTTATACTGGTAATGGGGAACTTGGCACTTATGTATTTGCATTAGCAGCTGTTGCGCTTGCCGTTGTTGAGGTTGTTCAATTCTTTATTGGCAGACGTGATAGAAAGGTTAAGGAATCTGATATTATTAAACCATTTGTGGAGGAAAAGTAAATGGAAAAACGTACAAGTTTAGTTTCTAGAATTTTTACATGGGTGTTGCTTGCACTTGTTGTGCTTGCAATGTTTGTTCCAGTATTTACAGTTAAAGCAGAAGTTTCGGTTGGTTCTAGCAAAGAAACAGTCTTTTCTGCAAATGTTTCGACACTTGATGTTTTGTCTGTCGCTTTTATGAGTGATGAACAAAAACAAGATGAACTCAACAAGCTATCTAAACAACGTTTAGAAGATATTGCAAAAGTAGTAGCTAACGGCGATGCAGAAGAAAATGCTGTTAAAAAAGTAAACGGATATAGTTATATGGGTAAATATGCATTGCTCAATTATTTTGGTAGCGAAACAGATGAAAAAGCTCTTGGTATTGATACAAAAACTTGGTTAATACTTGCAGCTGTTGTTGAAATATTGTTGCTTGTGTGCGTTGCGCTCGACTTATTTTTCTCTTATATGTGTATGCAATATGACAATGTCAGTCTTCCAAGACTTGTTAAATCTTTTGGATTTTTAATTCTTGTATTTGGAGTTGGTTTGATGGCAATTTATATGTTCACATTAAGAGCAAAAGTTCTGTCTGTTTCGGTAACAACTGTTATGAATGTTTTAGCTTACATATTTGCTGGTATTTGCGTATTCTTGCCAATATACGAATGTATGGTGTTTAAACGCAGAAAATCTTATATGAAGAAAAGAAAATAAAAAGCGGGGCTAGCCCCGCTTAATTATTATTGACTAAAAATTGTCTTTCACGTTAATAATTACTACGGAGATTTTATGGATAATAACAACTTGATAATTGTTGATGGTAACAGTATCTTTTATAGATCATTTTACGCTTTGCCTTTGCTCAAAAACAACAAGGGTGAGCCTTGCAATGCTATTTATGGGTTTATGATTGAACTGGTTAAAATCATACAAACATTTAAGCCAAAATACTTAGCTGTAGCGTTTGATAAAACGCGTTCCAAGGAAAGAACAGCTCTTTATAGCGAATACAAGGCAAACCGCAAAAAAGCACCCGCAGAACTGTTGAGCCAACTTGGACTTATTGGTAGTGTGCTTGACGTTGTAAAAGTTCCACACTTTGCTATACCAGATTTTGAAGGTGACGATGTTGTTGGTACGCTTGCAAAAAAGTTTGAAGATAAGTGTAATACATATATAATTTCAAGCGACCGCGATTTGTTCCAGTTAATTAGTGACAAGACGCATATGCTTTATGTTCGAAAAGGTATATCTGAAACAATTGAACTCACACCAAACGTTTTGAAAGAAAAGTTCGGTTTTTTGCCAAAACACGTTGTTGACATAAAAGCACTGGCAGGTGACACGTCAGATAATATTCCTGGCATTGCTGGCATTGGCGAAAAGAGTGCAGAAGAATTGGTTGTTAAGTTTGACACAATCGAAAATATCATCGCTCACATTGATGAAATAAAACCAAGGCAAAAAGCAGCACTAGAAGGTAAAGAAAATGTGTGGCAGATGTGTAGAAAACTTGCAACAATAAAAATTGATGTTCCGCTTGGCGATGTTAAGCTCGAAGATTTATTGTATGAATTTCCATTCAACAATGCAACAAAAGAACTGTTTGTTGATTTTGGGTTTAAAACTCTTACAAACAAACCAGAACTATTTTCGTCTGGTAATAAAGATGTAAATCTTGAAATGAAAGAAGAAGCACCACTTGTTATAGAAGAGGTTAATAGTGCACAAAAACTAGATAAAATCATATCGCAAATAAAAGAAAACAAAGAGTGTAGTGTTTATGAGAGTGACGACTACATCATGTTAAACGTGAAAAATGATTTGTATAAAATTGCAGAAGGTAATTATGTATTGTGTGAAAAAATCGCAAAATTTGTGCTAAAAGACTGTAAAATCAATAAAATTTTGATAGATAACAAAGTTTTTTACAATTTTGCAAAAAAATATGGTGGCACTTTATCGTTGCCATATTTCGATTTAATGATAGCAGATCACTTGTCTAGTGGCAAGGTTGTTAAAAGTGTTGAAGACTTTGTTTCTAAAAATTCTTCACCAAGTAGAATTATTAGTGATATGCCTAAATTGGCAAAAACATTAGAGCAAAAAATAAAAGATGAAAAAGTTGATAAACTTTTCTATGATGTCGAAACACCACTTTCACTTTTGCTTAATGAAATGAGTGATGCCGGATTCAAAGTAAAAACAACAACATTAATTGCTTTAAATGAAAAGTTGAATAGTGAAGCAAAAATGCTTGAATCTGAAATTTATAAACTTTGTGGTGGCGAGTTTAATATTCGTTCACCGCGTCAACTTGCAAGCGTGTTATATGAAAAACTTGGGTTGCCTGGTAACAAAAAAGGTTCTACTAAATCTGATATTTTAGACGAACTTGCAGACAGACATCCCGTGATTCCACTTTTACAACAATACAGAAAAATAATGAAATTTATCGGTACGTATCTCGAGGGTTTTATTCCTTATGTTTCAGAAGATGGTTTTGTGCACACAAAATTTAATCAAACACTAACAAATACTGGTAGGCTTTCGTCTAGCGAACCAAACATGCAAAATATTCCTATTCGCGGCGAAGGGTCAGAAGAACTTAGAACCATGTTTTGCGCTAGGAGTAGCGGAAACGTGCTTGTTGATGGTGACTATTCGCAAATTGAACTAAGATTACTTGCAGCATTTTCTGGCGACCCATTGATGATTGATGCTTTTAATAGAGGGTGTGATATTCACACTGAAACTGCATCTGAAGTGTTTGGCGTGCCAAAGACACTTGTAACAACACAAATGCGTCGAATAGCAAAAGTTGTAAATTTTGGTATTATTTATGGTATTAGTGGTTTTGGCTTGGCGCAAGACTTAAAGATTAATCCAAAAGAAGCTAAAAATTATATAGATTCATTTTTTGAAAAACACCCAAAAGTAAAAGAATATATGTCTTCTGTGGTTGAAAAAACAAAACAGACTGGCAAGGCATATACTATGCTTGGCAGATTTAGAAATATGGACGCTGAAATCAACTCACATAATTACCTAATTCGTTCTAGCGCCGAAAGGGCAGCAGAAAACATGCCGCTTCAAGGTTCGGCAGCAGATATCATTAAACTTGCAATGATAAATGTTGATAAGACATTAAAGAAAAATAACTTAAAAGCAAAACTTATTTCGCAAATTCATGATGAGTTGATTGTCGATTGTCCAAAAGAAGAAGAGGAACTTGTAAAACAAATCATGCATCAAGAAATGGAAAACGTTGTAAAATTGCAGGTACCATTAATTGTTGATATTAGTGCAAAATATTAAGCTTAACGTTGGTTAAGCTTTTTTGATTCTACATTTATATATTCAATGTAGAAAACTATTTGCGATTTTGTTTTTAATTTGGTATAATAAATGTTGTAAAGTGACAAAAGGAGAATTTATGAGCGTTTTATTTACAGATACCGATTGCGAAATGGACTGGAGAGATGTTGAAAAATATAATATTCACGTAATGGGCATGCCTTATATTCTAGATGGTGAAGAAAAAGTTTATGACATGGGTAAGGATGAAGAAGTAATTCATCATTTTTACAAAAGAGTAAAAGAAGGGGCTATGCCATTGACAGCGGCACTTAACCCAAATGATTATGTTAATTATTTTGAACCTATTTTTGCAGCAGGGGAAGATATTTTTTATATTCATTTTTCAAATGAACTTTCAGGAACATTCAAATATATGCAAATGGCTCTTGAGCAACTGAAAGAAAAATATCCAGAAAGAAAGGTAACAACTTTCGACACAAAGAGTATTTGCCTTGGTGCGGGTATTCAAGTATTAGAGGCTGCAAAATTGAAGGCTAATGGTGCAACAGATGAAGAGATACTTGCTTTTCTCGAAAATTTTTCAAAACATATTTGTACAACATTTATGGTAGATAGCTTATCACATTTGCGTCGTGGTGGCAGAATTTCATCTGCTGCAGCTGTTATCGGTGGTTTGCTTAACATTAAGCCTATATTACACTTAACAGACGATGGTAAAATTGTTAAAGTCGGTGCAGGCAATGGCGTTAAAAAGACTATTAATATCATGGCTAACACATTTAAACAAAACTATTTGCCAGATAATGAATATTCAGTTTATATTGTTGATGCTGAAAATGGTAATGTTGCAGATAGCTTAGCAAATGCAATACGACCATATATTAAAAATAAAAATGTTAAAATCGAAAGATTATTAATTGGACCAGTTATAGGTACACATTGTGGACCTGGCTCGGTTGGTCTTATTTATTATTCTGCAAAAAGATAATAGAGAAATAAAAAACACACTATTGCGGTGTGTTTTTTTTGCTGTCAATATTAACAAATAAATAAGGAAAAAAAGAACTTCAAACGAAGTTCTTTTTTAAGCCATAAAATAATTTAGTCTTTATTCAAGCGTTTACGAGTAATTAAAATTATTGCTAAAAATGCAAGGTTAACAATAACTAGCACCGCGCCAACAATTTGGAGCATCGACCAAGAATCGGTCTGCAAGTCAGAATAGAGAACATAGCCTCTAAGTTCGTTGCCTTCGCTATCGTTAACTAACACTTCTACAAAATCACTGTCGTATCTTCTTGCATGCAAAACTTTACATCTAGCATTCTTGCCAATTTCGGCAATTACATCACTGTTTATATCTGCATTTTTATATACTTTTGTTGCAGCTTTTGTGTAAGCGTTTGTCAAAACTAGGTTATAGTTTAGGTATTCGCCACTAATTCTGTCACGCAAGATAAATCCCAGTTTGCCATTTACTTTAACAAGCATATAACTTCTGCCATCGAAAACAGAATCGCATAGGGTAGAAACAATTTCCACTCTGTCGTCCATAGAGATTTTAGCGATTATTTCGTTTTGCGAACCGCTACCAGCAACCAAACTTGGCGCAGCATAAAGATTTGTATCGTCAATCACATAGACATGCTTATGTTTATACTCAGTAGCTGTTTTTGGAGAAAGGTTTGCACTATCAACAAATCCAAAATAATTGGTTTTTCCATCAACCGCAAAAATATAACTTAAGCCAAAGTCTTCGTCATTTATTGATGGGATACAATATAAAGCAACATCTGTTCCGGCTGTTAATTGTTTACCAGTTTTTGAATATGGCAATTGGTAACAAACCGTGTCGCTTGTGAGCGTGAAATATGCAAGCTCTGTGAGTGGACTAATTTCATTTTTATAGCCGTCAAAGTTTTTATATTCGTTTGTTTGTGTTGCATTTAATACTTCGCTTTCGTAGCTAAGAGTGTAACTTTGCGCAACAAAAACATCACCGTCTAATAAAACGATAATTTCGTTACCGTTAGAGCTAATATCAAGTGCCGTTCCAATTTCTTGACTGCTAGCAAAAATTGCAGCAGGGCGGGTGATACCGCCACCATCATCAATAATTGTGAATTTGAAAAATGATAAATTGTTTTTAGACTGAGCAGCAATAAATATCTCGTTATTCAAGGTTACAGTTAGCGAATTTATATAACCTTCGCCAAGAGTAAGTGTTGTCCATGTGTCGATTTCTTCGATAGTTTGTGGATTGAATGTGAATGTGTAGAACGAACTTTTAGATTGAATAATCATTTGTAAGCTCGTTTCAGAATTAATACGAATTATGCTTGCTGTTTCGAGCCCAGCAGAAATACTAGACAAGAAATCAGGTTTAAATGTAATTTCGTGTTTTCTTTCTATTGCAAAAGTTGAGTTGTTAATAAAAAGTACTAATAGGTTAGTGGTATTCACGTCTTTTGGAACTAAAACGACATAAATGTCGCCATTAGAATTTTCGATTGCAGAAATACCTTTATAATCAGAAAATGCGTCAAAATTAATAGAATTTACAAGTGTTTTTTGCGTCAATGTTTCACTATTATAAATTTTTAGCGTGTTAGAAAGTAATATTAAATTATTGTTTGTTGAATATATACCAGTCACGTTGTCCGCATGGATAAGTGAATAGCCTTCAAACTCAGTCATATTTTTATCTATAACCTTTATTGCTTTGTCTAGATTGTCGTACACGAAAATCGATTTATCATTCGAAGCAACAATTTGTGCATCGCGAATAAAAAGATTTGCACCTGGCAAACTGCCAGAAGCTTCGGCATAGCAAGTAGATTTAGTCGCAAAAGGAAATAACGCTAAGACACTTAGCGATAAACACAAGACAAAAAATAATATAAATTTTGATTTTTTCATATTGTTCCTTTTAATTGTAATAAAAAGCATAGTAGATTGTCAAGAAAATAAACATTTTAGGGAAGGGGAATACCCCCTTCTCTAATTGTTTATTAGAACATGAATCCGTTACGAAGAGGACTGTTATTTGGCATAGAGTTAATAACTTTATCAGCAACCAAATAACAACCTGCAATAACAACACCAGCAATACCAAATGTTACAACTGTTAAAATGGCAGAACCAGCGATTGCTACAACACCAATAGCACCAGAACCAACAGGCAAAGCTTGCCAACTACTGTTACCATAGTAGATGTGCTGGTTACCATTGAGTGAAACATTAAGATCACAAGGAGATTCCGCTGTATTAAACGCTTCAACATCTGCCATGTAGTTAGCGTGGAACGAAAGTTCGTTTGCAATAGCACCGGTCTTTGACGTATCTGATGTAAAGATGTTACCCATGATTTCTGAGAAACCATAGTTCTTATCCATACGTGAAGCATCCAAGTGACCAGAAGTATCAACCGAGTGAGTGTCGAGTCTATTTCTAGTGCTAAATGATACGCATTTAACACTCTTTAGGTAAGAATAACCCTTGCTTGCCCACCAGAGAATGTCGCCAACATGATCGATAGTAAAGTATGGTACAGGGAAGATGCCTACCATTTTAAAGTGCATTATAGGCATCCAAACCTCTTGCCATGCTTCGTTATATTGTGATCTCTTGTGAACTTTTATTGTTGCAGTAATATTAACTGAATCGTTAACAGTGTAGGTGAGATTGAGCATGTCGATATAGGAATCCATGTAGCCTTTAATGTTAAGACCTGAATTAAAGTTACTACCACTATGTATTTGATTTTTTATTTCTTTATAGAATTGAATGATGTTGTATTGATCATATACAAAGTAGTTATTAAGATCACTATCGTTTTTGAAGTTTGTACCAAACATGATATTGAAGAATGAGTAGAGGTTTTTAACATTCCTTATTCTTGTTTTACCAAGACTATTTTTGAAGCCAGCAAAGTTAACTTTTCCAGTTGAATGATATTCTGCCACTGGGTTAGTTGCATAGTTTGTGATGTATGTTAAAAGACCAGTCAAGAACAAATATGTTTGAGTATAAAGCGTTTCTAAGGTTTCGTTTGAATTATCGTATTTTTGTTCAATATTCCAGAATTCATTCCAACCAACCCAACCTTTATCACTAATAATATTAGTGTTATTTTGGAAGTAGGTTAGAAGTGAATTTTTGCAACCCTTAGATAGTTTTATATAATCGGTAGTTGTTGGATGTTCGGCATTTGAATAATACTCATTTAGTAGATATTCAAGCGTATCAACAAATGGTTTAACATTTCGAACAACAGTGAAGTAATAGTTATCGAAGTTTGTCATTAATACGTCATACGATGAAATAAATTGTGCTGTACTCTTAAAGATATCTCTGCTAAATACAGGAATTTTGGCTGTTGTTTTGCCATCTTTTGTAACAGCGCCATTGTATGTTTGAAGTGTTTTAAATGTTCCGTCCAAACTTCTATGGGTATCTTTGTCGGCATAATTGCCGTTTTCATAATCAACTCTGTTACCACCAGTTGATTTATTTTCAGTTTCACCAGCACCAGAATAGGTGACAGATGAAGTGATTTGTTGAACTGTGTATAGGTAATTTAAGTTAACTATTAAATTAAGGTTCTTTGGAGCATCGTTTGTTTCACTTAGGTTTTGATAGAAACCAGTGATAAATGCCGTCGATGTTGTTAAGCTATTAAGGTCAGGTATATTTTTACCAGCTTTATAGAACTCTTCGGCATAAAGTGTGTTGTGATCCATATCGTCTGCATAAAGTTCCATAACACCAGTTTGCGCACAATCTAGCACGCCTTCGTTTAGTTGATTTTGAACTTTGATGATAGGGAATGTACCATTTTCACTAATAAGAAGTATTTTTACTCTTATTGTTTTTGTTTCAAAGTCGACATAAAGTTTTACGCGTTTTTGCGCATCGTTGCCATACTCGTTGATATCTTTAATGTTGCTGTTAATACCAAGTTGAATTAGACCAGGTTTTAACATATATATCATGTTGTTAAATGAACATGTAAGCTTATTATCGAGATTAGAAGTATTGGCTGGCATTACGTAATTTAGCATTTGCGATAGCTGAGTATTACCATAGAACGATGTGATATTATACACTTTTACTTGACCAGATGTAGATTTCGCATTGAACAAGCCGTCCTCGGTTTCGCTGTAAGCGACATAAGGAATAGAATTGCCATCAAGATCTTTTACTTTGTTACCGTTCTTGTAGAGAAGAACTTTGCTAGTTATGCTCTTTTCAAGGTCAAGGGCACCAAGAGGAATACGTGCTGGAACGATTAATTGATTACCATTTGTATCTTGTTTTGTGTATACATATGGGTTACCTTGTTTTGGATATCCACTTCCATCAAGATCGGTATTAGGTGTTATAGTAATTCTGTCTTCTCCATTCATTATATAGCCGCGTTTAATTTGGTTAACTTTATCGGTGTATGCAATGAATGAGGTAGTGCTATTACTATCTGCACCATTGATTACCGAACCTTCCATTTCTGCAATTCTAAGTTCTACAACATATGTTTGAACGATATAGAACGCATTGATTGAAACGTCATCTTTGAGCCTATAGAGTTTTAGGTAGTTAACTTTGTTTAACTTGCCTTCATCACCAATTTTAATAACTTTGTTATATAAGAATTTCGCGTCGTTTGTGTTATATAGCGTTGTGACTTCTTTAAGTGAAAAATCGTGACCAAGTGTTCCACTATACGTGCCGCTGTCAGTAGCGTAGTCACTGTTAAGATTTTCTTTTGCAAGTTTATCGAGTGTATTGTTGGAAGTCCAGCTGATTACATTTATACCAACGCCTTTTGTATCGACAAGCTTGCGGTTATTCAAGAAGTCGTTACTTTTTGCGGTTAGGTAACCATTGTATCCAATGAAGTTGAAACCAGGGTAAGCTTCTACCTGAGAGTATGCGTTAGAACCAACTTCAACAATAAGTGTACCATGAACTGTACCGATGTTTACGTTGTTGTCATAAACTCTATCTGGTGGAAGAATAACAGGTTGGTCATTATCGTCCATCACCATCGAGCCGTCTGCTGCTTTTTGAATTTCAGCTTCAACGTTGCGTACTTCAACAACAACTGATTTAGCTTCATAAAGAGCAACAACAATGCAATCGAATAATGGGTTAATTGTTATTGTGTAATCTGTTATAATGTCAGTATTTTCTTCTTTAACCTCATTATAAAGCTTTCCGTCAATGCCCCTTACTTGGGTTAGGGTATAAAGTGTGTTTGCATAGTCAACTTTGCCAGTTGTTGAGTTAAGAACTTCATTGTTACTGATGTTAGCTATATAGTTTGTGAGTGGCTTATAGTAACCATTGCTCAAATAGAAGAATCCTTTGAAGAATAAGTAGTCAATGTTTCTAGCTGTGAAGGTTACAGTTGTAGACATTTTTTCGAAGCCTTCAATGATATTTCCATCTACATCTTTAATTTGTTTGCCAGAATTGTGAGTAGAATTAGCTACTGTAACAAATTGATTTTTCTTAATTAAATCTGTGTATGCGTTGTAAATTAAAGATTGTCTGTAGTCTAATTTTATGTTAGCTAGTGTACCATTTTTAACTTTGGCTGTGTTTACAGTACTTGCATCATTTTCGCCAAGAGCTGCTAGTCGATCTCTTAGAGAAGGTTGTTCTTTGCCAGAAGAATCTTTGAACTTAGAATCTGTTGTACGCCACTTGATGTTCTTTGTAATTTCGAGATTGTTGCCTTTCTCGTCTTTCAAGATTTTGAAGTAGTTTTCTTCTAAGTTCTTGGTTAGCATTGCCATATCGCTAACTACTACGTGGTTGAAGTAGGTGATAAAGCTTGCGTTGTATGTATTGTTTTGTAGTGCTTTAGTATAATATTGAATTAATTTAGAAATTGTATCTTCTGTGTCGAACTTGCTGATGTATTCGTTTTCTTTATAGTATTCGTATGTGATTTTTTTACCACCAGGAAGTGCGAAAGCACTGATACCACTATAGATTTGCAATTCTTCATTAGATTTATAATTTTTATCAATGATAATTTTTAATGTTCTTGCTTTTAAAATAATACTTAAAGTTGCATTGCCCCAAGAATCGTTTTCCAAATCAGAATAGAGAGCATAACCAATAATAGTATTACCGTCGCCATCTACGACCATAATTTTAACAAAATCACTGCTAACTATTTTACCGAATAAGAGTTGAATGTTAGTGCCTGCTGCAATTTCTGCAACAACATTACTGCTATTATCCGCTTTTTCATACACTTTCGTTATATTCTTTGTGGTTGCAACATGTTCAACTTGTTTTTTAGTAGCCGTTCTGAATGTCATACTAAAGTACTTGTATTGATATTCGCCATTTTCATATGAGAAAGCAGTGTAGTCATAAGCTTTTTGAGCTTTATCGTCTTTGAATTCATAGCTGTAACCATGACGAGCAGTAGCAATTGTTACAAAGTATTCACGGTCACGTTCTTTGTTGAAGTCTGCAGATATCTTTGTGTGGTTTTCGAGCGTGTATTCGTGTTGATAGATGTACCAGTTGTCTTCACCATTTGTTGTGTTGATGAAATTGAGTATGTCTATCGAGTTAGAAAGTCCAGTTACATCTTTACTTATTGCTTTTATAACAAGACCATTTGCTCTTATTGTAGAACGAACAATTGTACCAGGTTCGAAGTATGGGTATGAAACAATATCTTTCCAGCCATCAGCTGCTCTAACTTCAAGTGAAGATGTGTATGTGTTAGAGTCGCCAGCATTTGTGCCCTCTAGCGGATTAATTTCGTTACCAATTTCATAGAGTGAAGTAGTTCTAGCATAGATTGTTGTATCTGCCTTGATGTCTGCGGTGTTAAGAGTTAAGGTTTTGTTGTATCTTTGATCAGGTTGATATAATCTGTCAATCTTGTCATTGTTGCCATTTACAAAGTATGTAAATCTCAATCTATTTCCTTCGCCAAGGTCAAGGTCATAAACTGTGCCATTAGTTAATACATTATTATGACCTACAAATTTTTCTGAAATAGAAACCTTAAATTCAAATGATTGGTTAATAGGGTATCTAAATGTTAAAGATTCTTCGTCATACTTAATCTTTTTGCCATCGATATCGCTAGCAACAAAATTGTTAGCATCGGTGTTCAAAATCGCACCATCTTCATATCTCATAGCTACATAAACAAGAACTGCGGCAAAGTTAGCATACAATGTATAGTTCTTATTGTCAGGAGATGTACCTACATTTGTAGCATTGCCAGCATCTGTGTCTTCGTTAAATAACAAGCCATCAGAAAGAATAATTGAATCATTTGTTGTTAGATAAACAATGTTTTCCGCTGAAATATCACTGTTATTTGTATAGCCAAGAAGTTTGAAGTCTTTTAATCCGGTCTTATCTTCGAATACTCTGACTGCGAGTATCTTTGATAAGTGGAATGTTTTTATTTCGAATACGATTTCGGTATTAGATCTAGCTGTAGAGTTAAGTGTAACAGTTTTATATTCACCATAGCCACCGCTCTTCATTGTATATTCATCAATTTGAGCTTTGATATTGCTTGTGTCCAAATCAAACTCGTTATCGACATGAACAATAAGTTGATATGTAATAAATTTAGAATATTTTGTGAAGATTTGGTAAACGTCGAATGAATAATTAACAGCTATTGGAATAGTGAACAAGAGAGCCGAACCATTTATGTCGCGGTCAAGTCCGTTATATGTGTAAGAAACATATTCTTCAGACGCTGTGTCAAATATAGTTCTCATTGTAGAGCCTGCATTTGAAGAGTCTAAAATTTCTTTAATTTTGCTCTCGGTTACGTTGCCACTTGCAAGTAAGGTACTTGTAGTATGCATGTCAGCGCCGTTCCAAGTTGTCGATTTATCTCTGTCTGTCTCTGTGAAGTAATAGAAGTACTTTTCTTGTTTAGCATCAGATGAGTTAACAGGTTTTGATGTAAACGAAATGCTACCAATTCTTACAAAGTAAGGAATGATATAAATATCTTCGGTAGTTTTAAGTGTTGTTATTATTGAACTAATAGCGTTGTTTACTGAAGTCCCGAATGATGAGTTGTTATAGTTGTCTGCACTAAATATATAAATTACATCATTTGATGAAGTCAGAAGTGAGTATGACCTTTCACTTTGCTTTCTTATCATTATGTGGCTAATAGCATAGCCTTCATTCGCTGTGATATATATTTTTGTGAGTATATCGCTATTTTTTACAGCACTTACAGAACCGTTGAGTTCGTTAGAATATTCGTTACCAACAATAACATTAAACTTATCGGCATAATTAATTTCGATTGTGTTGTCTGCTATCGCTGCATCTCTTTGAATTAATTGATACATCGAAGAATAACGAATGTTATTTGTAGCATCTTTACCTTCTAGGTCTTTAAATTCTGTAAATAAGTAGGTTATTTCTTCGCCATTAACATTGATGTTTGTTAAGTGGTTATTTAGCGAGTCGCGTTTTGTTACAAAGAATGTGATAATTCCATGTAAGTTAAGCGTAAACGTGATAGGTGAAGAACTGTTTAGCGTTACAACTGTTGAACTGTTATTGTCTTTTGTGAATAAGTTTTTGTAGATAACAGTGTATTCAGCATTACCATTTAATGTAATTGTGTAGTTAACTGAAGAGTAAGTGTTTTCGGTACGTTCGAGATTTGTGTTAGATTTTACATTTGTTACGGTAATGTCTGTATAAACATTGTCGACAAGTTTATATTTAACATCAAATGCAAAACGTACAATAGTGTTTTCATAAATTTTGTTATCGGTTGTAGATGATTTAATTTCATCAAACTTAGTTACAGGAACAGCGTCGCTCTTATCGTTTGTGAAACCAGAGAACGTAGTTGAATCAATTGCGTAAGAACCAACTAACATCGAAAATTTAATTATATTGTCTGAGCCTACAGAATAGTTAATATAACTTGAATACGAAGTAATTAATGAATTGATGTCATCTACACTATAGTAATAATTATTTGTGGTGATATCAAATCTAAAGTTTTTGTTTGTAAGTTTACTATCATAAGATACTTTGTATTCTATGTTATAGATGCGAACAAACCTTGCCGTTGCGTTACTTACATCACGAGAAGTAAATGAATAGTTGTAGTTGTTCGAAAGTTTAACATAAGTCGATGGACGACTGCTGTTACGGATTTCTTGGTACCAACCAATGAACTTGTATTCATTTGAGTTGTAAGTAAATTTGTTGTTACTTAGATTTGTTGGAGCTTTGCTTGCATCTAGAACCGTTGTGCCGGTGTGATCAATCAATTCATATTTCTTCACTAAGTCGTAAGAATAGGTGGTTTTATCTCTGTATTTGAAAATAAATTTCAAATCGCGGTCGGCAACAAACGAATATGTATTGTTGTAGGTATATACAGATGTTGATGTAGAAGATTGTTCGCCATCATAAATGTAGTTGCCTTGGAATTTATATTCGCCAAGTTTATCATTAGCATTAAGTGTGATATATGTACCAAATGGAATGGTATATGTTTTAACTAAGACTTTTTGATTTGTGTCAAACTCTACGTTTTTGTCAATTGAATAATTTGTTACTTTATATTTAATTTTTAAAGCATCTAAGTATTCGCTTGGTTTAATATAATCATCTACTTCTTGTTGAATGTTTGTATCATTAACAGCTAAACGGATTTCGATATTAATGTTTTTTGCATATCTAGCTTCGATTATCACATTTTTGTGTAAATCAGAATGATAGATTGTGTAAGTCAAAGTCAGGTTTTTGTTACCACTATTAGAAATATAAGTTCCGTTTACAAACCAACCAATAAAGTAGTATCCGCCAACATCTGTAGCAGTAGCTGTTATGTCGTAGTTAGTCTTATTGCTACTTGGGCCAAATTCTTTTTCTGTGTAGAAGTTTGTTACACCGTCAGGGATAATCTTGTCGTTGGCGTCGCAGGTGATAGTGATAGGATCAGAGGATACAATTGTTTCGTCACTATAGTCGTTAATAAACTGGGTGACAGTGTTAATTGCATATTGTTTGTAATACCTTGCTTCATAGATAACAGCATTATTACCTGAATATTCTTCGTTAAGTACGTCGGTAAATTGATAGTGATATGTGTCAGAAACTCGGATTGTTGTGTCACCGATAGTTCTGTACCAACCGTCGAAGTAATATCCGTCATACGATTCGGCAACTAATAAAATCTTAGATTTTGCAGCGATTATAAAGTTTACAGACGACTTTGTTCCAAGAAGTTTTGGTTCGCTGTTCTTTATTACATCTGTTGCACTAGAGAATTTGTTATCTTTTGCAGATTCTAGTATTATAGATGAATAGTGAATTTTGAAGTTGTCGTTTGTTGAATCGCTATAATCAACGTTTCTTTTAACTGTGATGTTTCTTGTTGAAATATACTTAGCAACAGCTAGTGAAGAAACTTTGTCATGATAACTGAGTTGACGCATTGTGTAACTATATTCAGAAGCAGATGGGTTAGTTAGTTCGTTTGTTGTACTAACAAGTTCGCCATTGATGTACCAACCAATAAATGTATAACCAACCATTTTTCTAGCTACAAGTTTTGGCCCTTCGCCATTTGGCCCTTCGCCAGTTGTTGATAAGCTTTCGTAACGAATGTTGATTTGGTTTAATACTTGGTTTGACGTGTTTTTGTCTGCACCGTTGTATGTTACAGATACAGGTTCTTGACCGTTCTGGTTATAAACTTCGTCAGTTTCTACGCTAACAGTCAAGTTATTAACTCCCACAAGTTTAACGTTAGTTGAGAAGTCGCCACGAACTATGTAATTTGTATATGTTTCTGTGTATTTGTCGTCAATTAGTGTTGTGAGCGACAATGGACGAAATTGACCATCAATATTTTCTACAGTCATTCCAGCTTTAACTTTAAATGTAAACGACTTTTTATCTTTAAGTGCGTCAGAAATAATCATTTTGGTTTGTACGCCATACAAGTCGGTGTAGGTGACGATGTATTTAAAGTTTTTATAGATGTCTTGAACTGACTTATCTTCGTTACGCAAGTTAATGTCAAAATAAATTTCGTAATTTTCATATTTTGTGTGAATACTAATGAGTTTTGTGTTATCACTTGCTTTAATAGAATAACTCTTAGAATATGTGTAGAATGGGTCACTACTATTCGAGTTAGAATTAACTCTTGTACCAATGTAATAATTTTTATTGCTGTCAGGGTCTTGGAGTTTAGCGTTTACTATTGTTCCAGCAGGTACATATACACTGTCGTTAGCATTTAATGTTGCTGTTGTTGTCTTCCAATTTTCGCTGAGATATTTTAGTTTAAGAGCATTAGAAACTAAAGATAAAGAGTCGCCACTACCAGACAGTGTTGAAATATGTTGGATATTAACAGCTTTCACTAAGTCGAAAATAACTGTTGTATCTTCACTAACATTTTTAATTTCAACGTAATTATTTGTGTTCTGCAAAAGTTTATTGTTAACTTTTACATATACGCAGAAGTATTGTCTGTTGATAGTGAATGAAGGAACATAAAGTTTAACATTTGCACCCTTCACAAAATACAAAGTTTTGTTTTCTTTTTCTTTTTCGGTATTGTTTATAAAGTTGTTTACTTCAATGTTACTGTGATTATGAGAGTTATATGTAACACTTAAATTGAATCTTAGGTTCGTAGATGTGCCGTTGAGATCGCGGTCGTCATATAGAAGGTCGGAAATGGTGAATTCGTAAGTGTCAGAATAATTAATTGTGATTGTTACATCGCTATTGATTGATTCTGTAGATTCAATAGGCTTAAATTCTATGCGTTTATTCCAATCTTCTTTTGTAATGAAGTACTTGTCATCATTAGATTTCATAGTTCCAGTTTTACCACCAGTTAATGTTAAACTTGTTGGGTAATAGTGGATGAGTGGGGTAACACCAAGTTCAAGTGTTGTGCCACGCATTTTGTAGATATCTGTGCCGATTGTTGCAATTGTTTCAATGTTATAAGTTCTGCTTTGACTATTATTTGTTCTTGCAATTGATGTATTAAATAAGTCGTAATAACCAGCGCCATTAAAGTTATCGGCATTTTTAATTGTAACCTTATATGCTTTAACGAATTTTGCATAATAGCTTGTCGTTAAGTTATATATAGTTGCTTCGTTGTTGTTTGAAATAAAGTTATTGTCTTTATCGAACCAACCAGCAAATATATACACTTTACCGCCCATTACAAATGACAAATTATCTAGATATAGTGAGCCAGTTGTTTCTACGCCGTTTGATGTACCAAAATAGAATTCTGAGTTCTTTTCAGAACCGTCATCACGATATGAGCTACCATTATAAATAATTAATGAGCCGTTATTGTTGTGAGATGCTGCATTCTTATCGAACCACCTTATACCATTATAAGAAAGGTAAATGTTTGGAGCACTCGAATTATTAACTTTTGTAAGAGCGTTAGAATTGTAAGTTTCTGCTGTCTTAATGTTAATCTCTACGGTGTTTTGCGTTTCGATATATGCCTTTAAGTGATATAGCAAGTTGTCATCGCGGAGAGCAAACTTGTTATCGTCATTAAGGTAAGTAAACATTTTATCATCGTTATCATTTGCATCATATTTATATTTAATTGCAAAGTTTACAAATCCACCTTTGGTTGTATGCAAACCGCTAATGGATGCGGTATCTTCGTCCATGTAGTTATTGATATAGAATGCATGGAATTGAGTTGTAGTTGTGTTTTTAATCTTATATGAAATTGTAGGAGCTTCTGCATCTATATCGAAATAGCCAAAGAATGTTAGGTTGTTAGAAGCCAAAGAATGAACGATTTTACAATTTGTATCATCGAGAGCCGAAAGTTTGAATTGGTTTTTAGTAACAATTGTCTTCTTGCAGTCAACTGAAGTTAGGTAAGTTTTGTTATCACCAGCACGAGCAAATTTAACATCAACAGGGTACTCGTTTGAAGAGTCTATTGTGAAGTTTGCAATGTCTACATACACAGCAATAATTCGTTTCATACGAAGAGTGAAGTTGATGATTTTGTCGGTTGTTAATTCTTTATTGTTCTCGTATATGTTGAATTGTGTCATGTCGAGTGTAACATGTGCAACATCGTTATATGCAAGATATGTTAAGTCGTTTTTAGTGTCACGGGTAATAAAACCGCCACCATCGTTCTTTTCAATCTCTTTGCCTTTGTAATCGAAGATTTGTTTACAATAGATTTCAAAGTCATTGTCGATTACGTTTTTGCCGTTTGCATCAACCATAACAGTACCATCGGCGTTGGCTTTGTATTTATCGAATAAGATACCACGCGATGTGTCAAACTCAAATCTAGCACCACCAGCAGGTGAAATTGTCATGTTGATTTGTTGGTCAGCAGCAATTTTACCAGAGATTGTACCAATGTCACCATTTATTTCAACATTAAATGGAGTGCCATCGATCTGCGTGCAATTCATTGTAACGTTTACAAGTGACGCGTCAAATGTAAAGCTGATATTTTTAACCTTTTTGAATAGGGAAACAATGCTTGTGTCTGCGGTCATATGTGTTACATAAGGACGGTTCATGTCGGTAGACATCAATACAAAGTCTGACCATTCACGAACAATCTTCTTTATGCCACCGCCAACATCAATCGTTTTTTCGTTACATTTTGCTTCGTACCAACCCATGAAGTAAATACCTTTGTCTTCAAGTTCTTTAAGGTAATCTTCCATGGTTCCATTTACAAGTAGACCTTCGAACAATACAAGTGTATTTTCAACCATCGAAAGGTCACCAGTTTGGGTGGTTATAGCGTTGCCACTACTATCTAGTGGACTATTAATTCCATATTTTTTGGTAAAGCTCATTTTACCAATATTGCTTGCATTTGGATAGAAAATTGGGGTAGATAAGTTTACTTCGTCTATACCATCAATGAATGTTTTTCCATTCATACCACCAGAGGTATAGATTGTACCTGAGAGTGATGGAGGATTTGGACCATATTGGGTTGCACCAGATTTATCTTCGCCTTCAATAACAACAGATTGAATATTAAGCATATATATTCTTAAACCTGTTAAGTTGAAGTAGTTGATGAAACCACCAACAAATGGACCAACATATTTATAGTTTGTTATATGTGAGTTTCTGATAATGTATTTTACGCATTCATAGATTGCGTTCATATCAGAAACCGCTCTTTTGCCAGGCTCAGGGTCAGCGATAGCTACACTGTTACTACCAAACAAGTCATTGATTTCTTCGTAACCTTCAGCTCTATTAGCTGGCTTGTAACCTTTTACCACTTTTGTAGAAACACCAGCAACAAAGAATGCATGGTCGTTTTTAACTTGTTTGCTCAACTCTTGAAGGATAGCTTCGACTGAAGTATAGTTTGCAGTTGCCACTTGAACTTTGTTATAAGCTTCTTTTGTAATTCTATCACCAAGAACGCTACTTACTATTCTCCACTCTTTAAGGTTGAATGCACCTTTTGAAGCGTTGAGTGTGATGTAGTCAGAAACGTATTTGCCATTGTTATCGATAAGGTTAAAGTATTGTGAGTAGTATTCATATGTTTTAGCCTTACCAGCCATAATGTCAGAAACAATAGATTGTGCACGGTATGGGTGACGAACTAGGTGAGCGTTGTCGTTGTATGTTGTGTCCATTGCAACGTTTGTTTCTTGACGGTTGGCATCTGTACCAACGTTAATGTTTCTGTCGAATGTGATTTTAAAGATGTAATAGAAGAAGTCTACTTTGTCTTCAATAGAACCTTCTACGTTCTTTTTAACATATTCGTCTGTTGGACTGACGATAGGTTCAACGTTAAATTGAGTCGAACCATAGCCGAGCGTATGAATGTTAAACTCTTGACCACGTGCTACACGAACAATAAATATTGCTGTAGTGTTTGTGTCAAAGTACATGTTTTTGTTAACAAGGTCACCGTTTGATTCGTGAGAGATCCAATAAGTTGCACCATTAGATGGGGCAATATGGTCGAGTAATGTACTATAAACATTTCCGCCGTGGTAGTTGCCAGCAATGTTAATTATGCTTTTGAGTTCAGCTTGTTTATCAGAGCCACCAGAACTACGTGAGTTTTTGTTGTATAGGTATAATTTTTCGCCGTATGTGTTTATATTTTGAGTCGTTTTATCTGTGGCGGTTAAATCGTTACCATATTCGTCAGTACGAACAAATAGAGTAGAGCGGTCGTTGTTTATTGCGTCTGTGTTGTAGTAATAGATATCGAGAACTGTGATGCCAGATTCGGTATCAGAAGCTTCTGCCACAGTATTGAGCTTGTAGTTTTCGATGAATTTTGCAACAAAACGCATATTAGAGTGAAGTCTAGAAATTGTAATTGTGTTGCCGTCAACATAAATATTTCCGTTTTCGCGGATACGGTAATATCTGTTAAACATTACACCATTTACATTATAAGACTTGTCTGGGCCTTTGAATGCAACAATATTATCGAAGTTTGTAATGCCACGACTTGTGTCTATTGCACTATAGCGTTTGTTATAAGCAGCTGTATCATTTTTAATGGTATAAGCACGGTCAGCAAGTTCATAGTAGGTGAGTGTATAAACATCAAGTGTTCTGCCACCACCAACAGGCTTTGTGAATTCTGCATCGTAGTAATATTCGCCATACAATGAGTTTTCATAAACTTGAACATATCGGTTGTTTTGATTTATGAATGTTCCACGAACTTTGTTTAGCATATTATTTGGAACAATTGCTTCTTTGTTATGGTCTTTGTCGTAATAGAATTTAGGGTAAACATATTCACCGTTAACTACTTCAACTTTGCCCTTAGAGAAAGTTGTGATGTAGTAATATTTATCTTCTGCACTGTTGTAAATAGCAGGGATATATTCATCTGTATAAGTACTTGTAGCATCTGTTAATTTTTTATTGTCTAGAATCCATGTGCCAGATTTTTCGTCGTAGTGTGCCATGTACCAACCTTCGAAACGGTAACCATAGTCTGGTGATGCAGTCATGATTACGCGAGTGTCGCGGTCGAAGTATGCGCTCTTGTATTTAAGCAATGTGTTAATATTGCCGTCTGCATCTTGATATAATTCACCAGCGAGCAAGTTATTTACATTGTTAGAATAATAACCGTCGCCACTTAAAACTGACTTGATTGTTGGAACAAATGTAAATGTCTTATCGAATGCACCAGCAAACATGTCGCCTTTTTTAATGTCAGCTACTGATAAACGTTTAGATTGATAAGCTGAAGCTATTGTTTGTATCGAAACAGAGTAGAGTTTGTTTGATGTGTAATCAAGATAGGCAAACATGCCAACAGAATTTAAGTTATTTTCAATGTTTTGCTGAACAGAGTCTGTTAAGAAGTTTGTGTTATAACTATATGAAAGATACTTAGATGTTTCACTACTTGTGTCGGTATAATAGAAAGTTTTTGTAGTGCTAATTTCGCTGTATGAATATGGAGAGTATCCAGTTGTTTCGTTATATGTGGCAGTTCTCGAAATCGTTTGATAACGTAATTTGTAACCAAGAGATGTTATCTCTATAGGGAGAACCCAAACGTCGTTTGTGAAAGTATAGTTACTACCGCTCTTATTAACAATTGGAGCAGAGTCGTTTGTGTCGCTATTTAACAACATTAAGTTTTCATTGTTTACAATATTGAAACTGTTGCCGTCATAATAGAAGTAAAGATAAGAGTTACCAGTGTCAACTTTGAATATCGTGTAATGGTCTTTATAAGCAAATTGTGGTTCATAAACCCAACGAGTTGGATGGTTGTTTTCATCATAGTTTGTAGCAACCCAACCAGATTCAGACATGCTAGTAAGTCCAGGGAAGACAACATATGGTGTAACTTCGATTTCAGAATAGAAGTAACCATATTTGTTACCAAATTGTGTCTTGTAATATTCGAAGACATACATTTGGTAATCTCTTTGTGTGTCTGCGTTAATACTTTGACCATTCTTAAATCTGTATGTAACATTACCACCAAGGTTATTAGAACCGTCGATGATTTGTGTACCAGCAGAGATTGTTAATACACGTTCGTAAACTGGCATGCACAAGTAATAACCAGCATATTTTGATTCGAATTGAAGAACTGCGCCAGTGTTAGCGTAGTTGCCATTAGCATCGTAAGTTAATTCGTTATTTAGATAGATAATTTCGCTGTTATATCTTGTGTAGATCATCCAGTGAGAGAATCTATAGATAAAGTTTTGTGAGTAATTGTCTGAATTTGTGCGGACAATTGGTGTTGCAATAAGCATGGCAGTTTCTTTTCCACTAATAAAGAATGGGTCGCTGCTGTCGTATGCGTTGATTGCAGAGATACGGTCAAATGGCCAATAGCCAAGCATATCTTTTGATGATGTGTTGAATGCAATGTTTGCTCTATATACGTTTACCACACCAGCAATCAACACTCTTGAATAATCGTAAACACCAGAAGAATAGGTAGTAGAACCTGCTGCAATACCTTCTAGTCCTTTGCAGACCGTGTTGTCGTCTGTGTAATCACCAGATGTAAAGTAAAGTGTACCATCTTTACCTTGTTCATAAGCATGAATATCATAGATAGGCAAGTCTTCCATTTTGTTCTCATTCGATTGCCAAATAATTGCATTATCTTGAGTGAGCTTAACAAGCATGTCAGAGCCCTTGTAATTAATCATGTAATAAACAAGCTTGTTGTATTTACCAGTTGATGTTTTGCTATCGTTAAAGTAAATATTGTTATCACCTTCGTTAATACCAACACTTTGAATGTTAAGTGGTGCACCACCGTTATACATTGCAAAGTATTGATAAGATGAATCCATATACCTTTCGGTTTCTGGAAGTGAGTTATATGTTGCTTTATCAACTTGATAGTACGCAACGATTGATTTAAATGAAGACTTTTCGATTACATAATATACATTATCAATATAATCATTATTCATAAGGTTGGTCAACGTATCGCGGAATGTATATGATGAGAAGTCTAAGATTAAGTCAGAATCGTTTGTCTTTATTTTTGTACCAAGAACTTCAACATAATAAGCTGGTTCAATGCGAAGTGAAAGGTTAATAATTGCTTCTTCTGTTGCTAAGTGTCTTACAGAATAATAGAGAACAGGGTTAGGGTAAGGTGGGCCATCAAGCAATGATACACCAGGCATACCTTCGATAACTGAATTTTTTTGCGTGTAGTCAAGTGAATAATAGTGGTTGAAAGCACCGTCAACAGCACCAATTGTGTTGCTGCTATGAATGTCGTTGATTTGGCTAACTTGATTGCCGTTATCACGTATATACTTAATTAGGTCAGTGAACGTTGGGTAATATTGAGCGTTCTTTGGGTCGTTTGTTGCAATATATTTACCAAGAACAGTGATAAGCGATTGATCAGAAAGCATAGCAGTTCTAGTTAATAAATTGCTTGAATTTTCTTGTTCATAAACATTTCTTGTTGCTTTGACTGTGTACATTACACCAGCATCGCGAAGGATAGTGTAGTATGTAGAGTCTTTAAAGTAGCAAAGTTTTCCGTCGTATATAACAGCGTCTACTGTTTTGCTACCAATAGTAGCTTTAAGTGTAAGCGTCCCAGCGGTAGCGTCATAACTTTCCTCAACAGTAAGAGTGAAACTTGAGCCGCTTAAACCAAGAACTTTAAACAGTTTAGCTTCGTCACTTTTCTCACCAGCGGATTTGAGTGTTGTGGTGTAAGTATTTACTATCCTATTGTAATAATATGAATCTTTGAAGTTAAGACCATATCTAATAGGGAACACTCTTGTTGATTCGTCGCTCCCTTTTTGGAAAGCTTGAACAACATTAATAACTGAATTATCTGTAGATTTTGTAATTGTGAATGACAATTTTTGATTGTAATGGATTTCTTCCATCAAATATTGTTCAAAGAGTGCAAGGACAGAGTTGAGGTCGGCATTGTCACTTAATAGTGGCAATATATTTTTGCCTTTATTTGCAGATGTAAGACCAAGGTTGATCTTATCATTACCAATTTCAATCAAATTTGATGCTGAGTTAAAGTTTGCATCGTCACTTAATTTATCAAGTAAGTATAGTCTTGTTCCATTGCCTTTTAAGCGTATTTTTTCGTTAACTGTTGTGTTAAGAGAGAACGAAATAGTTGCTTCATAAATGCCAGTTGATTCATTATATTCACCAACACTAATAAGTGCAATATCGTTTTGCTTAATTGTAGTTCCAAGTAGTGTAGAAAGGCTAGTAGATATATCGGCTGTCACATTCAATTGAATGGTGCGTGGAATGTAATACAAGTCATAATCTGAACCGTTTTTAATGCTTACAAGTTTTGTGCTTGTGATAAAGTTATAATATTTTTTAGGGTCGCTTTGATAGATTTCTTTTGCGTTGCCGTTTGTATCATAGTATTTGATATCGGCGTAATAGTTAGCGCCAGAACCAGAAATTGTAATTTCGAATTGGTCACGAGAGTTGATGTTTTTATCGTTCTTGATATCGAAAATATTTTTCAATAATTTGATATTATCTTCGTTCCACCAACTGTTGCCGTATGTAATAGTGCTGTTTGCAGCTGTAAGTGAACTGTTTTTGTCAATTTCAAGAACTGTTATTTGGTCTAATGTAAATTTCTTTTTAGCGCCTTCAATAACTTCAATAACCGAAAGTTGCAAATTTGTACCATTGGTTACAAGTGTACCAGTTGTTGATTCGTTAGAAAGTGTTGTTGTGAAGTTTGGTACAATGAAGCATTCCAAGCCATCAGGATAGCTACTTGGAATGTTAAACATGTTTCTAATAGTACTGTTAAGAGTGTAAATTTTATATGTAGTAAGCCCAGCAGAGAGAGTATTTGCAGTGAATAATTGACCGTCTAGGTTATAAAGGTTGTTGCCATTTGTGCCAAACAAATATAATTGATAGTTATTTGTAACAGATGCTGTGCCAATTTCTCTATAGCTTTGAGAAGGTATGAAGTATTTGCCATCTACAATTTTATAATCACCAAGTGAATATGTATTATCTTTCGCGTCGTATAATTTGATAGTTCCGTCTGATGTGCGGCGAACGGTAATCACGCTGCCGTCGACATCTTCACTTACACCATCAATTTTGTACTTATAAACAGTTGTCTTTGTTTTGATTGAAGAAATTTCTTGAGAGATATAGGCTGTATCTGCAGCTTGCAACGGTGTTATGTAGTAATAGTTGTTTGCAACAATTTTAGCACCAAGCAACATATAAAAATACTTGAATTGTGCCTCATCTTTGCGGCTATTGATTTCAGAGCCTAAGAAAATGCGTGAACCTACCAAACTGTCAAAGTTTGATATAGCAACATTATCAAAGTTATCGCCAAGGGCATCGTAATAATGGTTGATGCTTTCAGTTGTTTCGCTTTTTGATACATCAAGAACAGAAACACGTGCAGCAAGTGGGGCAGTGAAATAATACTTTCCGTCTGCAGCCTTTTTAACATCATAATAGAAGTAAACTGTGTGCCTTTTTGATGAATCAACAGATTTTTTTGTAATTGTTGAATCACCTTCAACAGTGTATGTTACTTCATAATTTTCAAGGTTAGAACCATAAACGCGTGCAACTGTTGATGCTCTAGAAGACATAGAATCTTCATTTTGAGAATATTTTACTTCGTTGTAGATAAAGTATTTACCCTTATCATTATCACCAGATTCAAGAGAGAACTCGCTTGTGAAGTTGTAGTATTGTTCTACGCCAGTTTTTGCGAATTTATCTTTAACAACATATGTTGAACCAGAGTTTGATTTATAGTACTCGCGAGTAAATTCATTGTTTGCTTTTTTGTTATATGTTTCGCTGAAAGCTAGGGTATATGTGTCTTCGAACCCTGTTGGTTTGCTAATTGAACTTAATTTAAAGAATAGTTCAGAATTATTGGTATTCTTCATTGGTTCGTAAGTGATTACTTGCCAAGTAAAGTTAGATGCACTAGACCCAGACCTTACAAGATATTTATCAAGTGTCGCTGTAACAACACCCGAATCAAGTTTTACGCTTTCATCTTGAATTTTGTAATAAACATTGCCATTTTCAGTATAAGAAATGGTATAAGCATTACCGCCATATGTATATTTAGTACCTTTTACGGCTTCTGTAACACTTGAGTTTGCAACGTTCTTTATTGTTGCAAAAGCCATATATGGTTTTTTGAAGTATTTAAGTTGAAGTTTATCATAATAGTACTCGTTAGAAATAAATGTATTGCTGCTTGAATCTAGCGAAATATATCTAACTTCCGAAGAGTACGACACCGTTTCCATATTATAAGATATAAGGGAAGTTTGTTCGTCTGTCGAAAGAGCAATGATAACACTTGTTGTCACATAGCCATATTCATCTACATATGATGTTGCAGTGCGGATAACTTCGTATCTAAGGTCTGTGGCGTCTGCCAAAACCAATTCGCCGCTGCTTGTTACATATTTAGCTGAAGCTGCTTTGTATTTATCTTGCAATTTACCTTCGCCACCAGTTACATAAATGTTTACTGTAACGTTTGAATTTGCAATAAATTTCGTACCAATAAGGTTGACACCTGTGCGGTCGCTATAAAAGTTCTTGCCAGTAAGGTTATCGTCGTTTTGTTGAACTTGAAGAACTTTTTGTGCAACGCTAGCAACAATTCTATCGTTCATTTTTATAGAATAGAAAGAATAGGCAAGTGACATATTGTCGTATTTTGAATATTTGTCACCTTCAATATCATCTGTTTGTTTCGAGAATGTTAGGAATTCACCATAGTTAAGACCTTTTACTTCATAGAGGTAACCATTAATTGTGATGGTGATGTTCCTACCATCATTCATTGTAAATGTTCTTGAAGTTCCAGATCCGCCACCTTTTGTTTCGGTAAAAGTAACAATTGCACCGTTTTTATCAAGAACAGGTGAACTATCTGATGCGTTAGGGTCAGAAACATTGTCGAGTTTGTATACTTGAACAGTGACACCTTCTATATATTGATTCTTATCATCAAATAGATGGTCACCATTTACAAATGAACCAGAAAGGGTATAGTTTGTAACTTTTTCGTAGTTTGCGTAGAAATGATAGTTATGGGTCGATGCGTGAGTAACAGAAGAAATAATACTAGAAATAACAAGTTCTGTTCCACGTTCGTTTGTTATGTCTGTATCGTCCCAAATTAGAGTGTTATGGATTTCGCCAATGTTTGCAGAACCATTAAAATATTTTGCGGTAGAACGATACAATCCAGGGGTAACAGCATAGAAACCATTTTTCTCAAGAGATAGAGAATAGTCTAGGTCAAACTCTTTATTCTCTAAATCTATATATAATTTGTTGTCATATTCAACGCCATTATAAATTGTATTTTTGTAGACGCGGCCATTTTCCGCCTTGCTGTTGACTGTCCATGATTGGAATGCATAATCATGGTTTAATAAAACACGTTCAACTTTAACAATTCTGCCTTCTGGGAAGTAACCAGTTAAGTCTGTGCAGCGGTAAGTGGCAGTGCCGATTGATTGGTCAAGTTTCTTTGTTACATTATAGAAATAGAAATCGTTTGTAACACTTAATATTTGACCTGCTGAAAGGTCGGCATATCTTTTTTCTTGGTAATAGTTTGAGCCAGTCATTTTTACTGGGTCGAGTTTATCACTATAGTTAAGTTCGCCATAGTTAATGTAGCTACTGTTGTTAGAGTAAGAAGAGAATGATTGTTCGTATGTATTAAATACAATTCCAGAAGAATAGTAAGAATCGCCACGAGTTTTATTGTCGCCAGATTCGGATACTAAAGCTTTAACTTTAAGTGTACGGCTTGTTGAACCCTTTTCGAGCCTTGGGTTAAAGCGAACGTACCAAACACCGGTAGTCATTTCTTGATAGATGCTGATGTATGAATCATCTGCAAGTACCCAAACTTCAATTTTTTTGTTGTTTGCATCAAGTATATATGTTTTGTAATAAAACTTAACCTTAACATTGCTGAAAGGTGAAAGCGTGTGTTCACCACTAAATTGAAGTGAGCTATAGTCAACTTCTGTTTTAATTTCAACTTGTTTGCCATCAACCATGACTAAGTAGTTTGCAAACGAAATGTTTGAAGATGTAAGTTCTGTCCATCTTGTGCTAGAATTGCCTTCGCGTGACATGTAATAGCTAGCAGAGTCATATGCGTCGCTATTGATTTTTGAAATTGTGTTTCCTTCTTTATTGATAAATCTACCATCGCCAACATTAGTCTTCCAATAGTATACAAGTTCAAAAGAGAAAGAACCTGTTGTGTCATCTGTAAATTCTTTTTTATCGTCAAGGGCAATCGTCCTGTCACCATAATATAGTTCATATTTGCCAGCATCATTTTTGCGAATAGGAATATACATAGATTGTATTTTACCTTCACTTACAACATCGCTATCGCTAAGTGTTTTTTCTGTGAGCATTGTGAAAATGGCGCGTTGAGCTTCGTTAGCGGTTTTGTTGTCAAATTTATAACCGCTATACATTAACTCTTGATCAGAGCAGAGTTCTTTGTAACTAGAACCGTTGTAATAGTAATATTTTTCACCATTGCGACCAATTGTGATATATAAAGATGCCTGGCTACCTGAAAGTATTTGGTCATTGCCAGCAAAAAATCTAACGGCAGCTGAATATCTTGTGTATGTCGAGTCAGCACCAATATCTGTTCTAACAACATTTTTAAGTTCGTTTGTTAAATCAATAGTAGTACTACTTGCACTTGTCATCAAATAAATTGGATAATTTACAGTGAGGGAATCAATAGAGCATATAGTGAAACCATTATATTTATAAGTTTTAGTTGCGTTATCTTTTGTAATTGTGATAGTTGCAACATCGCTAATAACAGAATTGTTTAAAGATGTGTCAACAAAACAAACATTGACACTTGCTGTGCCATTTTTTACATCAATCGAAATAGGTGTGAATTTAATTGCTACATTGTTGCCAGGGATAGTAATAGCACTTGATCCAAGTTCGCCAAGCAATGAAACTTCCACCTTATTTGCACTTACGCCAAACTTGCCAGTTACATAAGAAAGAAAGTCTGACTTGCTAGTAATTAAATCGACAGCCGTAACTTGGTCAACAGGAATAATAGGGGCAGCATAATCATTATTCGAAGGAGTTGAATCAATTGAATAAGTGTTGCCGTCTACATGCATGTTGACAGTGTAGTATTCGCGTGATGGGTAGTAACTAAGGTTTGGAGTTGACAAGCGGTAGTTACCATATTCATCAAACGATGAACTAGATACATCGGTGTCTCCAAAAAGTTTGCAGGCACCAAAAGTTAGACTTGTAAAGATGATAGAGAGCACTAATACAAATGCTGAAATAGCCTTTTTTAAACCATTTTGTTTTTTGCTCTTTTGTAAGCTCATAAATACCTCACAATTAGTTTGTTTTTTGCATAAGTATATAATACTTATAATATAAGACTTATTTTATCATATCTTGTAGAATTATCAAAATAAAAAAGACATAAATACGAAAAAATAGAAATTTATTTTTTATAAAAATTTTTAAAACTAGACAAATGGGTGTCTAGTTTTTTGTTTATACTTTTGTTTAATTTGTCGAACATATGTTTGAAAAACTAAAAAAATAAAAAAATGCTTAAAATGTGGCACATAAGAAAAACAAAACAAAAAACTTGTTATAAAATTTAGGTATAGGAACGCAAACATAACAATTTACTTGACATAAATCGACAAAATATGACAAAACCATAGGAGTATACAAAAAGATGAAAAACAACGAAATTTTGGAAGATATGGAAAGGGAAACGCTGAGCACTTGGGTAAAAACAATGCTTACCATTTATCCAACATTGCCAAACATAATTAAAGTTATCGATAGCATAGTAGAACTAAGAGCAACAAATTTAACTTCAGCATACACTTCAAGTGGTCAGCTTAAATATTCAAGTTATGACCAAGTCGATCGTGTTATAAAAATGATGGAAAGAAAGAGTAAAATGCTTCGTATCCATGATTTTGTTTGCGACCTAATTAAGCCACTAACAAAGGAGGAATTAAGGTTTTTAAAGTTGCGATTTTTTACTAGAATGAGAATTGAAAAACTTGTTGAAGTAACTGGAATTAGCACAAGAAGCGTTTATAGAAAAGCTCACCATATTATTAGCAAATTAACTAATGCTTTATCTGTACGCGGTATTACATCGTATGATATTGAAGACATGGTAAAAGGTGAACATTGGATATATGCTCAGTACGATAAACATGCTAGTGAAAAGAAGACAAACTTTTTAAAAGGACGAAATTTTACTGATCATATGGTAGAAGATAAGAGCATGAAAGAGCAAGTTTGTTAATTATAATAAATCGTCATCATCAAAGTCATACGTGGGAAATTTTGGTTGTTTTTCACAATTTTCTTGCAAAATTTGCGGTTTTTTGCGAACAAAATGATTATTTGCATAGCTTTCCGCAGTAGCTAAACCATGTTTCTTTTTTCTGCCAGAAAATACGAGTAACAAAAATATTACAAGCATAGGTAAAGATATAATTATAATCATAACAGCACGTAATCCACCAGAAAGGTAGATATAATTTTCTTGCGTAGTAAGTCCGGTTTGTTCGGCTGGTAGTAATTCTTGTTCAAACTCGTTATTTTCTGGTATCGAAGAAAGGTTTTCGGTTTTCTCGCTATAAACATATCCAAAGTAAACACTGACAGGGTCGCTGCTAGGGGAATACTCAGCAAAGTACCAAACATTGCTTTTTCCAGATGGTGGAACTTCGCCATAGGTTTTTGCGATGTATGAAATATTGCTTGTGCCACTTTGGATAACGTTTTTGATGTTTGATGAAATTTCGGTAGTTGGTGTTTCGCGTATTTGCGTTCCTGAACTTTGATTGATTGAAAAGGTTATACCAGTCAAAGTCTTTACATGCGGCTCACCACTTACTTTAAAGATTTTTTCTGTTTTTACAAAACCAATAAAACCAGCATAATTTACTTTTGAAATGGTCTGAGTTATTTCACCAATAACTGTTACAAAATATCCACAAGGCACTTCAAAATATATGTTTTCAAAAGTGTCAAGCGAGGTATCACTGGTTTTGTATAAAATACATTCATTTTTCACTTTTGCATAAACTGTGTCGTCTGTTGCTTGAGCAAAACTAGAGATGTTAAATAAACAAAAATTATTGCTAGTTATGCTAAACAAAACGAACAACAAAATCGATAATTTTTTCATGCTATTATTTTAAAACAAATGCGTTATTTTTGCTCTATAATTTTTAGTCGAAAATAGTAAAATAATAGACAATTTTAAAGTTTAATAAATTAATAAAAAACGCAAAATTATAAAAATAAAAGTGAAAATCAATTATAAAAATGTAAAAAATAACAAAAAATTGCAATTTTATACAATTTTTAACACATTATGAATAATATAAAGATTTTGCAAAAATTAGCCGCTTTAAAAGCAGAACTTATCAGACGAAATCACTTTACACTTGCACGCTATAATACGGGTAAAATTGTTCATAAAAAACAACTACAATTTCACAAATGTGACAAGCGAAATAGGTGGGTTTTTGGTGGCAATAGAACTGGTAAAACAGAATGTGGTGCGGTGGAAAGTATTTGGCTTGCACGTGGCAATCATCCATATAGAAAGAATAAAAAAGATGTAACAGGTTGGGTGGTAAGTTTATCTACAAAGGTTCAAAAAGAAGTAAGCCAAGAAAAAATTTTGAAGTACTTAAACAAGTCTTGGATATATGATATTGTAATGAAAAGTGGTAGCAAGGGTAGTGCTGGTTATGGCATTATTGATACTATTATTCTTAAAAATGTTTTTGGTGGGTTATCTAGAATTAGTTTTAAATCGTGCGAAGAAGGTCGTGAAAAATTTCAAGGTACTTCGCTTGATTTTGTTTGGTTTGATGAAGAACCGCCAAAGGATATTTATGAAGAATGTGTTATGCGTGTTATTGATAAAAGGGGTGATGTTTTTGGAACAATGACTCCGCTTAAGGGTATGACTTTTGTATATGACCAAATTTATCTTAACCCGACAAATGATCCGGAAATTTTTTGCATGTTCATGGAATGGCAAGATAATCCTTTTTTACCAAAAGAAGAGATAGATAGGTTAACAGCTTCGCTTTCGCCAGAAGAGTTAGAGAATCGCAGATATGGTAGGTTTGTTAATCTTTCCAATTCGCTTGTATATAAAGAGTTTGATGAACAAGAAAATGTTATTGAACCTTTTCCCGTTCCACCAGAATGGCAATGTAATATTTCGATTGACCCTGGCTTATCGAACCCGCTTTCTGCACATTGGTATGCAGTTGATTTTGATGATAATGTTTATGTGATAGCAGAGCATTTTGAGAGTAACAGAACTATAGAATATCATTCTACAAAAATAAAAGAAATAAGTGACAGCTTAAACTGGCGGCGTGGAAGAAATGGCATGATAGAAGCACTAATCGATTCGGCAGCTAACCAAAAGACACTTGCTAGCACAAAAAGTGTAACCGAGCTTTTTTATGATAATGGAATACTTGCAAACCCAAATGTAAATAAGGACCTATTTTCTGGAATTAGTAGAGTTAAAAGTTACCTTAAAAATGAACAAGGAAAAAGTAAACTTTTTATTTTTTCTTGCTGCACAAACTTAATCCGTGAACTTAAAAGTTATTATTGGAGTGAAGGTGATAGGCCTCGTAAATTTGACGACCACGCACTTGATGAGTTGCGTTATTTTATTATGTCGCGTCCAGAGAATAAACCGCCACTTCCAGTTAAGTCAGAAATAACAAAAGACAAAGAGCGACTTTATAAAAAACTGCAAAATGCAAGGAAAAACTATGGAAAATACTATTGATTTTGAACAAATCAAGCAAATTTTAATAAAAAAGGCGAAGGGCTTTTATTATACCGAAGAGGCTGTAGAGTTTGCTTGCGATGCCGAAGATAAGCTTGTTATTGATGCTAAAACAATGGATGAAAACACAGAATATAAGGTTTCTCTGTCGCAAAAAAATTCTAAAAAAAACACTCCAAAAAGTGGCACATCACAGCTACAGTTTGATTTTTCTGATTTAGAATGTAAAGTGAAAAAGGAAAGCAAAACCGATGCAAAAACTAAAGAAACTTCTGTGGTTAAAAGGAAAATTACCACGCACTACGTTCCGCCTGATATGCTTGCTATTAAAATGTTGTTTGAAAATTTTGGGGAAAAGGTAGGTGGACTCGAACAGTTGTCAGATGAAGAAATATTAAAAATGAAACGTGATTTGCTATCCGAATTGGAGGAAAATGATGAAGATAAATAAAGTTGATGTAAACAGACGTTGTGACCATGGCATTTGCCAAGAAAAGGCGGCAATTGAAATTGTCCTTGGCGGATATAAAAACCGAATATTGCTTTGCGCTAAATGCTATGAAGAACTAAAAAATCAAATGAAAACATTAGGGAGAACACCACGTGAAAAACAAGGATAAAATTACAAAAAATTTAACTAAAGAAAAATATTTTTATGATGAAGATAAAGACAAAGAAATTGTAGATTTTGTTAACAGAGATTTCGAAAACAGACGTGAAGAACGCAGACCATATGAACTCTCTTGGGAACTTAATATGAACTTTATGATTGGCAATCAATACAGTTACATTTCGCCAAAAGGTGACATTGAAGACGTTAACAAAAACTATTATTGGGAAAGCCGCGAAGTTTATAACCATATTGCACCAATAGTTGAAACAAGACTGGCAAAGCTTGCAAAAGTTAGACCGACAGCGTCAGTCAGACCGTCTAGCAGTGAAAAGAAAGATGTTTATTGCAGCAAGCTTTCGAAGGCTATTATATCTAACACAGCAAGTAGGTTAGCTTTAAGCGATATTATTGGTAAAGCTACAACTTGGAGCGAGATTACTGGCACGGCATTTTATAAGGTTGTGTGGGATAAGTCGCTTGGTGAGATTATTGGAAAAAATGATGATAGCGACATAAAAACTGGCGATGTATCGATTTCTGTTTGCTCGCCGTTTGAAATCTTCCCAGATTCTTCGGGCTCTGTTGATATTGAAGATTGCGACTCAATTATTCATGCTAGGGCATATCCGTCAAGTTTTATTCAAAGCGAGTATGGAATAGATGTAGAAGGCAAGGATATAGACACTTTTTCGTTCGATAATTTTCCGCTTAATAATAGCGTCACGGGAAGTAGTAACATTCAAAAAGTTATTCATGCGACAAAGCATGACCATGTACTTTTAATTGAAAGATACGAAAAACCAAATAGCAAAAACAAAAATGGCAAACTTACAATTGTTTGTGCGAACCATTTGCTCTATGATGGTGATTTGCCATACATGCTTGGTGATAAAAATGCTAGAGCTTATCCGTTTGTAAAACAAGTGTCTTCGGAAGTTGTGGGCTTGTTTTGGGGAACAAGTGTTGTTGAAAGATGTATTCCGCTTCAACGCGCCTATAACAGTATAAAAAATCGTAAGCACGAATTTATGACAAGGCTCGCAGTTGGTGTGCTTGCTGTTGAAGATGGTTCTGTCGATGTAGATAATATCGAAGAGGACGGCTTGGCACCAGGTAAAATTTTGGTCTATCGCAATGGTTCAACGCCACCAACATTTATGGATGCAGGGCATATTCCTAGTGATTTTTCGGTTGAAGAAGCAAAACTGTTGAATGAATTTATAACACTTTCTGGTGTAAGTGAGTTGATGCGTGATGGTTCGGCACCGTCTAATGTATCCAGCGGTACGGCGCTTAACTTATTAATTGAGCAAGATGATACAAGGCTCAGCGTAACCGCAGAGTTCATTCGAAGTAGTGTAAGGCAAATCAGCCAAATGATTTTAAGATTATATAAACAATTTGCCACGGCAAAACGCATTGCAGAAATCACAGACGAAGATGGTGCTGTTGAACTTTATTATTGGAATAACGCAGATATATCTAGCGATGATGTGGTTCTAGACACTACAAATGAGCTTGCCGAAACGCCAGCACAGCGGAAAAACAATGTGTTAGAGCTTTATCGCAATGGACTTTTATTTGATAGTGGAGACGGAAAAATGAGTAACCGTATGCGACTTAAAATTTTGGACGCTTTGGGATTTGGTATGTTTGAACTTTCGCAAGACATGAGTGCGCTTCATATTAAGCGTGCACAAAAAGAAAATCTGGAACTGACAAAACCTATTGTGCCACTCGAAATTGATGACCACGAATTGCATATTGAAGAGCATACAAAATTTTTGCTCAGCAGCGAGTCAGACGATTTTTCCGCCGAGCACAAAGAGAAAATTGAAAAGCACATTCGTGCGCACAAACAACTAATGAAATTTATGAGAGAGGAACAAGTTTAATGGAAGAAACAAATAGAGTGGAACAACCCGGTTTAGTGGAAAATGTGGCAGATAGTTCGCAAGATAAAAACGCGAGCATTGCAACAGAAACTCAAAGCTGTGGCTCCACATTTGGGAAATTTAAAGATGCAACAAGCTTACTTTCTGCATACGAGCATTTAGAAGCGGAGTTCACGCGAAAAAGTCAAAAAGTGGCTAGCTTAGAAAAAATGCTTGAAAAGCAAACTGCGGCAAGCAGCGGAACAGATAATGCGTTGACAAATAATATAGAAAAGTCAAATGAAAATGTTTGCGGTTATGCATATGAGAAAGAAAATTGGAAAGATGTAGTTCAGGAGTTCTTTGATAGCAATCCAACGGCAAAAGATTACAAAAAAGAAATGGCTATGGTAATAACAGAAACTCCTGAAATTGCACTTTCTCCAAAATGTTTAGATTTGGCACTTGCAATAAGTAAAAGCCGAACACTTAAAGAGCCTGCAGAACTTAAAAATGACCAAAACTTTTTAGACAATTATGTGTTGAATGATGCCGGCATAAAAGATAAAATCATTAACAACTACATAAGGTCTATATCGCTTGGAGATTTGCCAAAAGTCATAACTGGCATGCCAAGTACAACAGTTGCAACGCCTAGGGCAGCTGCTCCAAAAACAATAAAAGAAGCAAGCAATCTTGCTAAAAAATACCTAGGCTAGAAATTATTAGGAGAAAATATGGTAACTTTAACAAGTGCTGATAATGTGCTTAAACAAGTTTATCTTGGTGTTGTTTCAGAACAATTAAACACATCAATAAACCCATTACTCAGCAAAATTAAACAAACAACATCTGATGTTTGGGGTAAAGAAATCCGCAAAGTTGCGCCATACGGACTAAATGGTGGTATTGGTGCTGGCGATGAAAACTCTACACTTCCAACAGCAGCTGGCAATCAATACGCACAATTCGTGCTCTCACTTAAAAACCTTTACGGTAAAATTGAAATTACAGATAAAGCAATTCGCGCATCTCAAAATAGTAGCGGCGCTTTTGTTAACCTTCTTGATGCTGAAATGGAAGGATTGATCAGAGCCAGTGCATTCAACTTTGGTAGAATGCTTTATGGCGATGGTACTGGCATCATCACAAAAATCACAGATAACGATACAACAACAATTACTTGCGAAGCTGTTAATTGTTTGATTGAAGGTATGGTTATTGATATTGTAGACGCAACTGGCACTGTTTTAACATCTGGAAAAGGTCTTCGCATTACATCGATCGATAGAGCAAACAAGGTTGTCACTTTGGCTGGTGCAAGCTTCACAGCTGACGCTTTGGTTAAGTCTGACTCTGTATCTGGTTCTAAGGATTATTTTGTTGCTGTTCAAGGTTCTTATGGTAAGGAACTTACTGGTCTTGGTGCAATTTTCAAAACAACAGGAACTCTTTATGGTTTGAGCAAAAGCGACTATGGTTGGCTAAATTGCTACACAAAAGATATTGCAGGTGAAACTTCTAAAACAGATATTAATGATATGGTTATGCAAACTGCTATTGATAATGTAGAAGAAAATGCAAACAGCAAAATTGACTTTATAGTTTGTTCTGCTGGTGTTAAAAGAAATTACCAAAACTACTTTACTAGCTATAGAACAAATGTAGACATTATGGATTTAGCTGGTGGTTATAAGGCAATTAGTTACAATGGTATTCCACTTGTTTCAGATAGATTTGCTCCAGCAAACACAATGTTCTTGCTTAACACAAAAGAATTTAATTTACATCAGCTTTGTGATTGGCAATGGCTTGAAGGTGAAGATGGTAGAGTTATAAAGCAAGCTGCAGACAAACCAAGTTACACTGCAACTCTCGTTAAATACGCTGATATTATTTGTGACCAACCAAGCGGACAAGCAAAAATTACAGGTATTAAGGAATCTTAAAGGAGATGGGGCGGGAGTATTTCTCGCCCTTAATATTTATGAAAGACTATTTGATTAAATTTGATGGAATCTTTGATTTATATAACCGATTTAAGAAAATAGATAAAAATTATGAACTATTCTACAATCGAAAAACAAACAGATTTGAGCTATATAGTGGTGTTATGCGAAAAAATTTAGAATTAATTTTTGGCGAGCTTAACAGTTCGAAATGTTTGATAAAAACGCAACAATCACGTATGCAAAATATCGAGCGTGTGATTAAAGAAATAGAATTATACAACGAAAGATTACAACAGAAAACAATAGACAATTTACGTGACAAAACCATGCTTGTGGCGGAGGAAGCAATAAATTATGCCGACAAGACAAGCAAGGATATTACGCTGCAAGAGATAAATTCAATTATGGAGAATACAAATGCTTAAAGATATAATTTTAACAACACTTTTATTGCTAGGAAAAGAAAATGAACTTGTAGAAGTTGAAACTAAAGAAGAATCGGAATATTCGCCAGCAACAAAATCGCTTATATCGCAACTTATAAAAATTGTTAATTTGGTTGCGTCTGATATCACGCGTAATGTTGTCCGTTTGACTTTTTGCGAAACATTAACTTCTGACGAAAATTGCGAAATAAAATACTCAAGTTTATCGAAAAAGGTTATTGGAATTAAAAGCGTAACCGAAGGCAACAAAGATGCAACATTCAATCTTTATCCAGAATATATAAAGGTGGGTAAACCAAACACTAAATATAAAATCACTTATAACTACGAAAACCAAAAATGTAAGTCTATTGATGATGATATTGTTTTTCCAGTTTGTGTGACTTGTGGTATTGTTGCATATGGTGTGGCAAGTGAATATTGTTCTATGAATTTGCTTTATGATGAATGCACTATGTGGGAACAAAAATATGTAAGGGCACTCGAAAATATTATGCCAAAAACTGGTGAAAGAAAAATGGCAAGATGGTGGAATTTATGAAGAGAATAAAATACCCAAACGGGCACACGTATAAACTTAAACTTTCGTCATTTGAAGCGGGGCTTGGTGGCAGTGATGAAAATATTATGCCATTTAAGTACGCAAAAGAAACATATAACTTTAACCAAATAGGTGGAAACCTAAAAACGGGCATTGGATTTTCGGCATTTTTAAAGTATTTTTGCAGTCCAGATTATCTTGAACAATTTAACGAAAAATTTTCTGAGCTTGGCAAAATTGAAGGTGTGTGGCACTTTAAGAAATATAACCAGACACTTGGCAAACGAGAAGATAAACTCATTTTTATAAACGACAGTTTGCAAACATATTACATAGATTTTGCAACAAACAATGTGGCATTTAACAGGGTATATTCTTTGGCGTTTACATCAAAACCTGTTGCAGTCAACTATAGGCTAGAAGGAAAAGATGTAATTATCTTTTCGAGTGAAACAGATAACATGGTTGTTTGGGACGGCGAAAATCCAGCTTATAGCGTTTTAGATGCACCAAAAATTTCGTCTATGGCACTTCATTATGAAAGATTATTTGTAACTGTCAATGGCGAAAAGAATAGTGTTTGGTTTTCTGATGACCTAGATCCAACAAATTGGACTGTGTCGCTTGATGAAGCGGGTTTTATTCAAATGGTAGACGAGCGTGGAGCTTTGCAAAAAGTTGTTTCTTTTAATGATTATTTGTATGTGTTCCGCGAGCAAGGTATTAGCAGAATAACAGCGTATGCAAATCAAGAAAACTTTTCTGTTTCGCACTTGTTTGTTTCGAGTTCTAAAATTTATAGAGATTCGGTTTGCATTTGTGGCGACAAAATTTTGTTTTTAGCAAGTGATGGTATTTATATTTTTGACGGATACGAAACAACTAAAATACTTCCAGCAATAAGCAAAAAACTTGAAGGACTAAATAACAACACAAGCTACGCTTGTTATTATAATGGAAAATATTATTTGGCTTGTAAATTTAACTTTGAAGAAAACTCTTCGTTCCAAGAGAGTGAAACCGAAAACAATGCACTTTTTGAAATTGATGTGAGTAAACTGACGGTTAATATTGCAAGAGGTGTTAGTGTTAACTTTTTGTCTGGCATAGTTTCGGACTTTTTTACGGGCGTACTTGCTGCGGTTAAGTCGGCAAGTGGGAGAACGCTTGTGGTTATAGATAATTCTGGTAAGCTTTTTGGCAACGTGCTTTCAAAATGCTGGCAATCTACTTTTAGCGATATGGGGTATCCTTCGAGCAAAAAGATTATTAGACAGATTGTGTTAACTAGTGCTTCGCCTGTTGATGTTATTGTTAAAAATGAAAAAGATGAAACAAGACTTCATTTTTCTGGCGGTGGCGTTCCCGAAATTAAACATCTAGTTAAAAGTGGTATGCGGTTTAGTTTTAGAATAGAAAGTCAAAGTGAACAGACAGAAATTAGCAATGTTGAAATTTCTGTAAAGGTAGAAGAATAATGAATTATGGAAGAATAGCTTATTTAAAAACTATAGAACTAGAGCAGCGTGTAGGCAGTGAAAAAAATGAAACCAACAATTTTGAATGTAGCGAATTTTCGGTTGATAATTATAACGAAACGTTCTATGACTCGCACGTGCTTTCGTATCCAATAAAAGTACTGGCAAATAAAAGTGTTTGTTTGCAAAGTAAAATTGTAATCTCATGCTCGCAAGAGGAAGAAATTGACATAAAAGTTTTGGCGGGTGATGGCGAAATAGGTTCGTTTAGCCAAAAACTTACTGTTGGTGAAAATGATATAATTGTCTACAAGTCATACATTTCTGACGTGTCACAAGACATAGATTTAAAAATTCAAATTACGGGCGAGTACCATGAAAAAACCATTCTTAGGGTTAACACTTTGATTTTTGGCATAGCAGCACAAGGTAGTGTTGATAACATTGAGATGCGCGTGCTTTCCACTCCAACGCAGATGATAGTAAGTTTTATTAACAGCGGCAAGATTTTTATTTCTAAAACAGATAAAGATAAACTCTATGAAAACTTGTCTTTTGAATACTATAAAGATGCATCGAGTCATTGTTTTGTAGATGCTGGGAGTGCGGTTAAACTTTATTATGTAAATGCACAGAATGTGCTCAAAGAGTGCGAATATGACGGCTCGAATGAAAGAATTGTGGCAGAAAATGTAACAAAAGTTTTTGCAATAAAGGCGCCAGATTCCAGCGATGACGATGTTGTTGTTTGCTATCTTTCTGACTCGAAACCCAAATATAAATGCTTGATAGATGGCGTGTATACATCCGAACGAAATTTGCCATTTCCAGACGGCTCGTACTCCGATATTAGACTGATTTCTGATAGCGAAAATTTTGTATATGCAATTGCAACAAAAACAAATGGTGCAAACTTTATTATAAAATCAGTCATGGAAATTTCAACAGGCAAACTTGTAGAAAATGTTAGTGTGTCACTTAGTCATGTAATTAACAAATACTATTGTTTGCCACAAATAGAAGATATGTCGCTTGCAAGTGTTTCTGCAAATGTTGTGATTGCAACAAGCACTTATTACACATATGCATCACTTTCTAGCAAGGTGTTTACTAGCAATGTGCGGGTAAGTTTAAACCATGATGCTGTTGCTTATCAAATGGAAATTCCAGAGCCAATAGAAGATGAAATAACTTATGGTATTACAATAGATATGACTAATAGTGATCCAAAGGCAAGCGTAACTTATACAAATGACGCGGTAGGTATGAGTGGTGCATATATGGATTTTGACAACGATACATTTGTTGATAATGGGTGGCTTAATAAATGGCCATTTAACAAAATCAAGCCATGCATACTTTCTTCTGTAGGCGAAGTTGCTGGTTATCTTGACCCAAATAATTATACAAAGCTGACAGATGGAACAAGCGTAGATATTTCTGTTAATGGTGACTATGACGTTATGATAGAAATCCCCAAAATTTACTATGATATAAAAACGGTCGATAAAGACCATATAACTGTTCAAATATCTAATGGTAGTACCGAAACTAACTGCTGCCGTGCATTTCAACACAAAGGTGAAGAGTTTGATAAAATTTATGTAGCGGCATATCATTCGTTTATGCAATCTGATGATAAATTTGTAACTGCCACAGTGCGAAGTGTTACTGGTGGCAAACCACCAAAAGCATATATTAGTCTAGTCAAAAACCTTACACAAACCCAAATGATTAATTTTATTCATGAACGCGGAGGATATTATGAGTCGTTCCCATACGATGTTTATATTTTGATTGAATGTTTGTATTTGATTATGTTTAAAAGTCTAAACACTTCAGGTTCTATTGGCCACGGATATAAAGGTGATACGCTTGTAAACACTGGCACTTTGGATAAAAAGGGCATGTTTTATGGCACAACAGGAAACACTCAAATGAAAATATTTGGAATAGAAGATCTTTACGGCAATGGCGGTTGTTTACTTACTGGTGTTCAGATTGATAAAAATATGGATATGTATGTTCTTGATCCAACTACAACAGTGCCAGTTTCATATGATCCAGGAATACAAAATATGGAGCTTGTTTATACCGGCGAAGCTACCTTTAGTGATAAGAGAATTAGAAGAGCGCATGGTTCTAATAAAACAGGAATAATAATCACAGAAACTGCGGAGATGGGTGAAAATGAGTATTTTAGTGATACACAAAGTTTTGTAAAGTATATGCAGAACTATAGAACTTGTGGGTATAAGATGGATACAAATTTAGGCATATTCTCAATACATTCGTCTTATGACTCAAAATATGATATGGAAGGGTTTTGTAGAATGGTTTATTATAAGAGGAGTTAAAATGAATTGTAAATTACATAACAAACTAGAGGTTATTCAAGGCGGAAAAACTATTGTTGCATATAACTCAATGTTGGAAACGGTGTATTCTGCAATTGCAAATCTTAAAGATTATTTTAAATATATTGTTGTTGGAACGGGAACAACGGAAACTACATTCACAATGACAAAACTTGCTAGCTATTCTGGCGGCGGATATTTGCTTACAACAGATGCTGTGTCAGCTGATATTAATGCTGATGAGTTATATGTGAAAAAATCTTTTACGTTTGGTGAAAACGATTATAGCGGGCTTACATTTAGTGAAATTGGCATAACAGATGATTCTGCTAGTAACCCAGATATTTATAATAGAATATTGTTAAAAGATAGTTCTGGCAATGCATTAACTGTAACTAAACGTGATGGTGAATCGTTGACGTTGCGTATGACTGTTTATCTTGAAATAGACACTGATTCTAAACATTATTTTACGCTTGGTGAAAATGCACTAATAAAACAATTGATGGGCGAACATGTTGCGGATAACAAAAACTTATTTGCGATTCGTGGAAGCAACACGTCTGATAATTCTCAGTCAATTGACAGGCTTTTGCCACTTGGTGGGCAATCAAAATGTGCGGCAACTGTCGAGGGGTCGGCAAGTGAAAACACCTTTAAAGTGAACTTTGTTGCAAACCTTGGTAATGGCGCGGCAAGAGAAATTGTTTTTATTTATGCAAACACTGTTGTTGCGCGAGTTAACATAGAAGATAAAGCTGTTATCTATAGAGGTGCACAAGCAATAACTTCAGATTATATGGGGTTTGTAGACTTTGGTGAAAACTTCAACAACTTCGAAAGTTTAAGTGCAAGTAATGCTCAAAAAAATGTAACAGAAAACGATTTTAAAATAAGTAAGTACACGAGAAGTCTTGGCGAACAGATTAAAAAAGTTCCTGATTTCAAGCATTTTAAACTGAAGGAAAATAGCAAACTTTTGATGTCGCCAGATGGAAAATCTTTTGTGCTTGGTCTTGAAAATAATATTCAGTATGGAATATATAAAGTTATGCCGAGCGGTGGTATTGTTGAAATATGTGACAATGCATACAATGATGATGAATGCCGAACAGCAAGATTTTATGATTGTGAAATGTATTACTTTACGACAATTATTAATAAGTTTTCACATTATGTTGTTGAAAATGGTGTGCTTGTTTCAAAACCAATTGAAAACAACAAAATCAGCTTAATTTATGATCTAAGCAAACTGAAAGATTTTGATGTAAGTATTGCAACAAATGGTCATTTACTTATTGGTATGATTATCGAGTCAAATAACAAACAAATTGGCAGTGTGATTGCACTTGAAAAAGATGAAGCTACTGGTGGCTATAAATATCTTTCACATAAAGAAGCAACAATTGAAAATGTAGACAAAATGGTGTCGTGCCCAAAAGAATGTCATGGCGATGGTGGTTTTTTATTTTTCTCACAATCGACAACTAAGACCGAAAGTGGTAAGGCAATTGAGTACGTGACTGAAACTAGCACAAAAATAATAGAAAATGATCAATTTGTGAACTTGGTTCACTTGCCAAACTGTTTTAAAGTTTTGTGTGCAAAAGACTTTTTAATTTGTTTAATTCAAGGAACGGCAGCAAATAGAGTTATGATTTATGATATTGTGAATGATAAACATACAAATATTGGTGCAAATACTGTGAATGATAATATATATGGGAATGAGGGAAATGATAAATATTTTGTTCAAAACGACCCAGATGGTAATTTTGATGCGCTTATGTATAGAGTGAAATACCACGAATTAAAACCATTTGAAGATACTTTGCCATTTGATAAAAGTAATGTATTAAAAGCGTTTTTTGCTAAAGATGTAGTCGTATTTATTGTAAAGATGGCTTCCGGTGATATTGTAATGCGAGCATATACCCTTGATGAAACATATTTGTATGGCGTTAATTTTGACTGTCCAAACGAAATTTATTTTGGTGATATTTATTATAAAAAGTATATTGGTACAGATGAATATCAGGGCGTACAAGCAAAACTTACTATTAAAATTGATGGGCCGATAGTAGAGGAAAATACATAATGCAATTTAATAGAAAGCTTGCAAAAATTGGCAAAGGTAAGTTTGCTAGTGGCTATGTTGAAAGTGATGGCAATATCATAATTTATCTTAATAGTGGTGGTATTCAAAAGAAATTACTTTCGCAAAACGATGATGTAATTAACCTAACAAATAAAGAAATTATTTCTGGAAAAAGTGAAATAATTAAAGTTTCTGAATCTGTATTTGTTCAAAGAATATTGCAAAAGGTAGCGATAAGAAGTAGTGATAAATAATAATCAAAATTTAACAAAAAACGCAAAAATGTACTTTATCAATATGCAAAAACACATAAATATATACAATTTATTCAATAAAAATAGAAATGAATAATTTTTAGGAGAGTAAAAATGTCTAATAAAAATGAAGAAAAAGAAAGGGAAAATGATCCAATAAAACATCTAGAAGAAATCCAAAAGAAGTATGGTAATCTTGATTATATAGATGCTCCACCAACTCTTGGCTTAGAGAAAAAGACGTTCAATGATATGAGCAATGACGAACTCTTGGATTATGCATTGAAGTCTGTCGATAAAACTCAGACCGACAAAAATAAACAAGAAATATCCGATTTGTATGGCGGCAAGATTGATAAAAAGAATGATAAAAAAACCGAGCTTGAAGAAACTGGTAAAAAATCACAATCAATTATAAATGCAGCTTATGATAAGTCGAGTAAAAATTTATCAAATGATGCATTGAAGCGCGGACTTGCACGTTCGTCTATTGTGATCAATCAATTGTCAGGGTTAGAAGAAAATCGTGCAAAAGATTTGGTTGAAGAGATGAACACAATTAATACTAAAATGAGTAATATTTCCGAAGAGATTGCTGAACTTGAAAAATCGAGAGATAGTGCACTTGAAGATTTAGACATAAGTTATGCGAAATCGCTTGAAAAATCAATTAGTGAGAAACGCAAGGAACTCGACAAAGAAAAAGAAGAAGTATTTGCGTTTAACAATAAAGTTGACCAGCTTGAAGCTGACTATCAAATTGAACTCGAAAAACAAAGAAAAGCAAAAAGGAAAGAAAACATGGAGTACCGTGCAAAATATGGATATACATTAGATGAGCTTAAAATGCAGAACGAGATGTATAACTATATGATGAACTATCTTGGTAACATGTCGAAGAAAGATGCACTTGCTGAACTGCTTGGTAAAAGTGAATACGAAAGATTGCTTGGAGATAAATATTTAGAAATATATGCTTTCACAAGAAATAGAAAGTTGTAGGGAGATAGAAAATGTTTACTCAATTAAAATTACGTATGAAGACATACAACTTTTGGATAAGCTTAGTCAGTGCTATTGTGTTAGTGCTTAGAATAATAGGTGACAAATACAACTTTTTTGTAGATGCATCTCTTATTATGGACGTTACGACTGGGCTTTGTTCAATCTTTGTGGTGCTTGGAATAATATCTGCACCAACAAACAAAAAAGAGGATAAAATTATGAATGAAGATGTTATTGGAAGATTTAATCAAGTTAATATTAATGGTGGTACTAACACTGAAACTGATGAAGTTGATAAAAAAATAACAGAAGAACAAGAAAATATTGCACTTGATACTTCTGCAGAAAACAATGTGTCAAATAATGTTATAGTGCCAGAAAATGTGATTCAACAAGAAGCTGTCAATAATGAAAAAGATGCTTATATTGAAAAAGATAATGTAAAAAACATTACAAATATTGCAGAAAACGTACAACCAACAATGCAACTTGTTGAAAACTATGAAGATAAGCAATATCGACAAACCATTAAAAAAGATATTGTTAACTTGCTTACTTTATTAATAGAGAAAATCGAAGAGATTTAATATGCCGCCGCTTAGGCGGTATATTTTTTTTGTAAATTAGTTGAAATTTTTTTTATAGTATTGTATAATAAACTAATTAGTAAGACTTTTGTTGCAGAATAAAAAATTTTAGCAGGGGTAATATTATGTCATATAAGAACTCTATGAAGCTATTAACTTCATCATTCGGGCTAGTGTGGAAACAACTTTTTTATTGTTTGCTTTGCGCACTGCTTTCTATTGGATCGGCTTATTTGTTTTTAAGACCGGTAATTGATTGTTTAAATAATGCTGGTTGGATTGACCAGTTTGTTTCGATATTCGAAACTGTGTATGTAAACTTCAAAGAGATTGGTGATGTTGTAACACAAACATTTACAAACTTTTTTATGATAATTAAAACAAACTTTTCTTCGCTTTGGTTTTCATTCTTGTGTATGTTTTTAATTTCTTACATGTTGCCACAAGTTTTGATTAACTATTCACAATTTGTTTTGTGTAAGATCGAAAGTGATCAAATGTCTAGTTTGCTCAAATCTGGTTATACAAAAACATGTTTCGAAAATGTTAGATTGGGGCTTTTATATTCGCTTGCAAAATTTATCTATACTTTACCATTTGTAATTTTAGAATTGCTATTTGTATACTTCTACATCAAAACTGCAGTTACTCCAGTTTTAACTATAATACTTTTGCCACTTATTTCACTTGTTATGATTGTTATCGATTCGATAAGATTAACAGTGTTCAGCTGCTTTGCTGGTGTTGTTATGGAAACAGGGAAGAATCCGTTTAAAGGTTTATTTAAAAGTATTGTAACTCTTGGAAAGTCGTTTGGTAGAGTGCTTTCTAACTCAATTGCTATTGTGCTTACAATTATTGCTGTCAATGCGTTTGTTGGCTTGTTTACGGTGCTTGCTGGTTTGCTTATCACTGTTCCTGCAACAATGGTGTTTATTGCAATTTTTTATGATGTAGTATATTTCAGTGCTACAAACAAAAGGTATTACTTAACAAATTCATTAATTGTTAACCCAGTTAACTAAAAAATAAAAAGGAAATATTTATGACAGAATTAACTAATTTAAAAAAAGCTCGACTAGAGAAAAAACAAAAACAAGCAGGTGACAGAATTGACCAATTTTTAGCTGCACCTGTCAAAAAGACAACTGTGCCAGCATTTGACAAAAGTTCTGGCAAGGTGAAAAAAAGAGTATTTACAGACGATAGCTCGTCAAAAGGCGTTGCTAGTGCTGGCGCTCCAAAAGTGGTAAAAAAAGCTAAGACAACAAAAAGTTCTAAAAAAGCAGACGAAAAAGTAGTTGCCGTTCCAGAAGTTAAGGTAAAGGCAGGCTCAATCAAGGTTGTGTTCCTTGGTGGTATTGGTGAAATTGGTAAAAACATAACAGCAATTGAATATGGTAATGATATTGTTATTGTTGATTGCGGTTTGGCTTTCCCAAGCGAAGATATGCCTGGTATTGATTTGGTTATCCCAGATTTTACATACCTAAAAGCAAATGCTGATAAAATTCGTGGTATTTGTATTACTCACGGTCACGAAGACCATATAGGTTCACTTCCATATTTGCTAAAAGATATAAAGGTTCCAGTTTATGGTAGCGACCTTTCACTTGCTCTTCTCGATAACAAACTTCATGAACACAAAATCACAGGTGTACCTATGGGCATTGTTCGCGGAAGACAAGTTGTTAAACTTGGCTGCATGTCAGTTGAATTTATCACAGTCAACCACAGTATTCCTGGTGCGTTTGCGCTTTGCATAACAACACCAGCTGGCATAGTCTTTCACACGGGCGACTTTAAGATTGATTATGAGCCAATTGATGGCAAAGTTATCGATTTGCCACGTATTGCAGAAATTGGTAGAAAAGGTGTAACTCTTTTGCTTTGTGAAAGTACAAACATCGAGCGTCCAGGATATACAGCTTCAGAACGTACAATCGGTGAAAAACTAGAAGATATATTTATTGATAATGCGGAAAAGAGATTGTTTGTTGCAACATTCGCAAGTAACATTTTTCGTTTGGAACAAATTATTCAACTTGCTATTAAATATGATAGAAAAGTTGCTGTTGTTGGTCGCAGCATGGTCAACAACATCGATACTGGTATGCGACTTGGTCTTTTTAAGTTCGACAAAGAAGTATTTGTTGATATTGAAAAAGCTGGCATGATCGAAGATAAGCATCTTTTAATTCTTTCAACTGGTAGCCAAGGGGAACCAACAAGTGCTATGAGTAGGCTTGCAAATGGCGAATTCCCAAAAGTTGAAATAGGCGATAACGATACAATTATTTTGTCGTCTTCTCCGATTCCTGGCAACGAAAATATGGTTAATAGAGTAATCAATAACCTTTATAAAAAAGGTGCAACGGTTATTCATGAAAATGTACATACATCTGGCCATGCTTGCCAAGAAGAAATCAAAATTATGCATGCATTGCTAAAACCAAAATACTTTATGCCTGTTCATGGTGAATATAGACATCTTAAAGAGCATTGCAATCTTGCCGAAAAACTTGGCATGGACAAACAAAGTATGTTGATTCCAGAAATTGGTATGGTTGTTGAAGTAAACAAACAACATATTATGAAACGTGGTGTTGTTCCGGCTGGCGAATTACTTGTCGATGGTCTTGGCATTGGCGATGCAGATAGTGGCGTTCTTCGTGACAGAAAATTGCTCAGCGAAGACGGTTTGGCTGTTGCTGTAATTGCTGTTTCAGCATCAACAGGTGCGCCTGTTAATGAACCATATTTAATCACACGTGGTTTTGCATATAATGGCGAAGTTGAACAACTTTGCGAAGAAGGTAAACAAGTATTGCTCGACACACTTGCAACTGTTAAGATTAATGAGTTTGATGATTGGAATGAACTTCGTAACACAATTCGCAAACCACTTCGCAACTTCTTCTATAAAAAGACAAAACGTACACCAATGATTTTGACGGTTGTATATAAGGTATAAAATGGAAGACGAAGAACAATTACGCGGCTATGCGGAAGTTAGGGGTGTGCCAATATTGCGAGAAGCAAGCCATAAAAAGCTGGCTAGTCTTGTTGAAAAATATAAGCCAAAACACATTTTAGAAATTGGTACGGCTATTGGATATAGCGGCATCACAATGCTCGAAAATTGTGACGGCGACCTTGTGACTATTGAACTTATGCAAAAAAGCAGCGAACTTGCAAAACAAAACTTTGCAAACGCTGGCCTTGAAAACAGAGTTACGGTTATTAACGGAGATGCAAAATTTGTGCTTACCGAAATGATATGTGACGATGCAAATCTTGGAAAGTTTGACTTTGTATTTCTCGATGGTGCTAAGGGGCAATATATAAAAATGCTAGAAAGTATCTTGATGCTTCTTGCTCCTGATGGAATTTTAGTGGCAGACAATGTTATGTTTCGCGGGTATATTGATGGCAGCGTAAAAGCTCCACGCCGATTTAAGACAATTGTAAAACGTTTGCAAGAATTTATTAAAACTTGTTACGAAAGTGACGAGTTAAAAGTTATCGAGCTTGATAAAAGTGAAGATGGCATGCTTATTTGCAAAAAGGAGAAATTATGAGAAGGGTAGAATTGCTTGCTCCGGCTGGCGATATGGAAAAGTTAAAAACGGCTTTGCATTTTGGTGCAGATGCTGTTTATTTTGCTGGCAAAAATTATGGACTTCGAGCTTTTAGTTCGAACTTTGATAACAGTGAAATAAAAGAAGCTGTTGAATATTGTCATAATCGTGGCAAACGTTGCTATGTTACGCTAAATGTTTTTGCAAGAGATTGGGATTTTGAAAAATTGCCAGAATATTTGCAACAACTTGTTGATGCAAATGTTGATGCTGTCATTGTTTCTGACCTTGGCGTTTTTGCCTTTGTAAAGCAATACGCACCTTCACTTGAAGTACATATTTCAACACAAGCAAATACTACAAATAAATATTCTGTTCGCGCATACAAAGAACTTGGTGCATCAAGAGTTATTCTTGCTCGCGAACTTTCGAAAGAAGAGATTAAAAAGATTACAGAGTTTAATCCAGACATTGATATTGAAGTGTTTGTTCATGGTGCAATGTGTATTTCTTATAGTGGCAGATGCTTGCTTTCGAACTATTTTACTGGCAGAGATTCCAATCATGGCGAATGTGTGCAAGCATGCAGATGGCACTATCAAATAATAGAAGATTCTAGACCAGAACAAAAACTTGAAATAAGTGAAGATGAAAGGGGTACGTATCTATTAAATAGTAAAGACATGTGTTTAATTGAGCACTTGGATGAACTTTACGATGCTGGGGTTACAAGTTTTAAGATTGAAGGTAGAATGAAATCGTCTTATTATGTTGCAACGGTTGTAAATGCATATAGAAAAGCACTTAATTTGTTGTATGCGTCAAAGGAAAAAGGTAAGCCTTTCAAACTTCCAAAAGAGCTAAGATTAGAATTAAACAAAGCTAGCCACAGAGATTATACAACTGGCTTTTTCACACATGATGGTGATGTAAGGCAAAAATATGATAGCAGCTCTCAAAAGCAAGAAAGTGTTTTTGTTGGAATGATTGAAAAAATTGAAGAAAATAGAATACTTGTGGAACAACGTAATAAATTTGAAATTGGCGACACTTTGGAATTGCTTAGCCCAAGCATCCGCCATGGTGAAAAGATTAAAATCAAAAAAATGGAAGATGAAAAGGGTAACGAAATTACGGTTGCTAAAGATGTTCAACAAAAACTTTGGATATATCTAAACAATACCGAAAATATTTATGCTGGCGACATACTTAGAAAATAAAAAATGAAAGAGCAATAGCTCTTTTATTTTTATTGCTAAATTTTGTAATAAAATGGTGAAATGTGTAATAAGATTGTAAAAACGGGGGCGAATATGTTTTTCTCTTTTATTATAAAATTGTTGTCTAAAATATTTTTCTTTACAGGTAGAATTTCTGGTACAAAAACATTTTTAAAACCGCTTAAACCAGAAGAAGAAAAGGCTTGCTTTATTAAATTTAAAAATGGTGATAAACAGGCTGAAGAAAAACTAATAAAACACAATATGCGACTAGTTGCTCATGTTGTAAGAAAATACACACCACCAGCAAGTTTTGGTAAAGATGATTTGATTAGTGTTGGAACAATTGGACTTATAAAGGCAATAAGAAATTACTCGCTTGATGCTGGAAATACATTTTCAACTTTTGCGGCAAGGTGTATTGAAAATGAAATATTGATGTTGCTTCGCAGCCAAAAGAAACACAATGGTGAAATCAATTTAGAGCAAAGTGTGGGGCGCGATAAAGATGGTGAAGAGCTGCGGCTAATGGATGTTTTACCAGCAAGCGGAAATGATGTTGAAGAAAGTATAAGCAATAGTTTGTTCTATGAAAAAATCAAAGCAGTCATTCATAAATGTTTGACGCAAACGGAAATCTATATCATAGAATCACGCTATGGGTTAAATGGGAAAGAAAGACAAACGCAAGAAAAAATAGCAACCGAGCTTGGCATTAGCAGGTCATATGTTTCGCGGATAGAAAACGATGCAATTGTGAAACTAAGAAATAATATAAAAGGTGTCTTGTCTTGACAAAGTCGTGTTACTATGCTAGAATAATTGAGTCTACTGGGTAACCGCGCTAGTAGTAATACGGTGAGGAAAGTCCGAGCATCACAGAGCAAATGCACTTGATAACGTCAAGCTAGAGTAATCTAAGAAAAAGGGCAACAGAAAGATACCGCCAAGAAATTGGTAAGGGTGAAAAAGCGAGGTAAGAGCTCACTCAAAATTATGGTGACATAGTTTTGCTGTAAACTTTGCATGATGCAAGATGTGGGACATATGGGCTGCTCGTCCGTCCCCAAGATCGCAAATAAGTTTGCTAGCAATAGCAAAAGAAGATTGATGGTTACCAAATACAGAACTCGGCTTATAGGTAGACAAAAGGTGTAAAACGAAAGTTTTACGCCTTTTATTTTTGTCTATAATTATTTTGAAATGTTTAAGAAAAAACGCAAAATTGCTAATATAAACAGTGAAATATGTATAAAAAACAATAAATTACAACCAAAAAATAAAAACTATTGCAAAATTAAACATATAAAAGTTTGTAAAAAAATTGCCAAAATGAAAAACTTTTATTATTGTATTTTCCCAGAATACAACATTGATTTAGAAGTTTTAGAGCACTGCGAAGACTTTGTGAATAGCAAAATTCCAAATCTAAAATTTCGCAAAGTTTATAGTGTAACTTTTGCCGAATATGTTGCAAACAAAATTGTTGCAGGATACTTAAAGGGGTACTCGTTAAATGATTTGCTTACAATTAGTTTAAAAAAATATTCACTTTTCAAAAAAGAAATAAACATGCTAAGACTTTGCATAATTAAGCAAACTTTAATCAAAATTATTGAGATAGAAAAATTTGTATATGTGGAAAAGAAAAATATTAAGCGAGGAATAAACTATAATAGACCAAACTTGCCAAAAAATTTTTCAAATGGGTTTGCTTATGGTTTGGCTAAAAACAAAAACCTTGGATATTTTACAGAGTTCAAAAGTTTGCTCACGGAAAAAATTGGGCTTTTTATTTGTGACCTTGATTATTTTGAAAGTATGATAAAGTCATTAATTAGTTTACTAATTAAATGCGTCTAAATATTTGCTACAAGCGTGGTTTGTGTGTTATACTTAATTCCAAAAGGGAGTAGTAATGGAAAATTTGTTTACAGGGAACTTAACAGCAGCACAGCCACTTGCAGAACGTATGCGTCCAAAATCACTTGATGAGTTTTTGGGGCAATCTCATATTGTTGGCAAAAATTCACTTTTAAGGCGTGCAATAACAGCTGGTCAAATTACCAGTATGATTTTTTATGGCCCACCAGGTACGGGTAAAACAACACTTGCGTCAATTGTTGCAAGCGTGACAAATGCACCATTTGTTGTTTTAAATGCAGTGTCTAGTGGTGTGTCGGACGCTAAAGCAGTTATTGATCAAGCAAAAAAGACGCAAGAAATGTATGGCAAAAAAACATATTTACTTTTGGACGAATGCCACAGGTGGAGCAAAGCACAATCAGATGCAGTGCTCGAAGCAATTGAAAAAGGCTATATAATTTTTATAGGTTCAACAACAGAAAATCCATATGTAAGCATGACGCGTGCTATTGTATCGCGTTGTAGGATTTTTGAATTTAAACCACTTTCAAAGGATGACATAAAGCAAGCACTTGTGCGAGCTATTACTACGCCAAAGATTGGTTATGGCGACATGCCACTTATTGTAGAAGATGATGCTTTGGAGCATTTTGTGTTAACATCTGGCGGTGATGCTAGGGTGGCACTTGGTTCACTTGAACTCGCAGTTCTTTCTACGCCAATAAAAAATAAAAAAATTAAAATAACCAAAGAAATTGCATCTCAGTGTACACAAGGCAAGGTTATTTCTATCGATACAGATATGTATTACGACATGCTTTCGGCTTTTTGTAAAAGTTTGCGTGGTAGCGATGCTGATGCAAGTGTGTATTGGAGCCAAAGGTTAATCAAAGCTGGGTGCGACCCTCTGCTTATTGCAAGAAGGCTTATTGCACACGCAAGCGAAGATGTTGGGCTTGCAAACTCACAGGCGTTAGTTGTTGCAGTCAGTGCATTAACAGCACTTCAAAATATGGGTATTCCAGAAGGGCTAATTCCACTTACGCATGCAATTATCTATGTGTGTATGAGCCCAAAATCTAATAGTGTTGTTATGGCGATGAATGGTGCTAAGGCTGATGTTGAAACAACTTATAACGACAGCGTTCCTGCACACCTTAAAAACACAAACTATAGTGGTGAAAAACGTGCAAAATATAAATATCCACATGACTATGGTGGGTACGTTGATCAACAATACCTGCCAGATGAAATAAAAGACCATGTGTATTACACGCCAAGTCAAAACGGTGCGGAAAAGTCTATTGTTTTACCAAAAAAGAAGACTAAAGGAGATAATTTATGATTAGCGAAAAAGAAATGAAAAAAGAAAAAGACTATTTAAAAGCTGTGTTATATACCATTCAAAAAGAGATTGAGCACAATAGTTCCATTATCGCTGATTATGACAAAGAGATAAAAGAAGACCTAAAATACATTTGGGACGAAACCAACGGTATTAACGAAACCGAAAGGGAGTATGCTGTCAATCGTATTCAAACACGTTCGATGACGACAGATAATTCCGCAAGGAAAATAAAGACACTCGAACATATGCTTAAAAGTGCATACTTTGCGCGTATTGATTTTGATGACGGTGAAGAAGTGACACCAGTTTATATTGGTATTGGAACTCTCGAAAATGGCAAAGATATTTATGTTTATGACTGGCGTGCGCCAATCGCTGGCATGTTTTATGAGTTTGAGCCTGGTGATGCAAAATATACCGTTCCAAGTGGCGAAGAAATTTGTGGCAAAATCATTCTTAAAAGGCAATATGTTATCGAAGGCGATAAGATAAAACAAATTTTTGATACAGATGTTCAAGTTATCGATAAAATTCTTCAAGGTTTGCTTCAAAGCAAAGCTAGTTCAAAGATGCGAAATATTGTAACATCTATTCAAAAAGAACAAAACAAAATTATTCGTAAGAACGATGCTGATATTATGATTGTCCAAGGTCCTGCTGGCAGTGGTAAGACTAGTGTTGCTATGCATAAAATCGCTTATTTGCTATATAACGAACGTGCAAAAATCAATAACTCTAACATTTTGATTTTGTCGCCAAACAATATTTTCTCTGATTATATTTCAGATGTTTTACCACAAATTGGTGAAAGCAATGTTTATCAAACAACATTTATGGATTATATTCGCAACTTTTTAACCGATTTTAAGTTTAAAGGAGATATTAATACCATTTATGAAACATATTATGGCGACAATAAAAAGTCAAAAGAATATAGTTCAATTCATCTAAAATATAATGCAACATATATTAATCTAGTTGAGAACTTTTTAAAGCTTAAACGTAAAGATATGTTGTATTTGACGGATATAAAATATAACGGTGAAGTTGCAATCAATACGGCATTTTTAACAAAACTTGCGGACGAGCTCGAAAATAGCGGCAAGAGTATTTATGCTCAAGCAGCAAAGCTTATCGAAAGAATATTATTGCATGTTTCTATTAAGTTTGGCAAAGATATTGCTTTCAAGAAAAAACTTGTAAAAACTCTTGAATCTAACTTAAAAAAGATTGATACAAAAAGTCTGTATATGGATTTATATTCAGACCGTGAACGTTTTGTTAATATGGTCGAAGAGATATATAACACAACAGGTACGCAAAAGAACATGCGTTTGTCGATAAAAGAACTCACCAACATCTTTGACTACACGCGTGATAATTTGATGCATGGAATTATACCTTTTGAAGATGTTTCGGGATATATGTACATGCGTGATAGGTTGTATGGTAACGCAAGTCAACACAAGATTAAATACTTGATTGTTGATGAAGCGCAAGACTATTCGCTTATGCAATATGCAATTTTAGCAGATTTGTTCAGACACGCTAAAATAACACTTCTTGGCGACATAAACCAAAGCATAAAACCTTTCTCGTCAACTGTTAATTACGACAGCATTATGAATTTGTTTGCAGAAGAAAGACCAACAGCAACAAAAGAAATGGCATATCTAACAAAAACATACCGTTCAACTTATGAAATCAATATGTTTGCAAAACACTTGATTGGCGAAACAAACCTATATAACCAAATCAACAGACATGGCGATGAAGTAAAGATAATCAAAGATGTAGACGATATTTTGCATTCACAAATCGTTAAAGATGCCATTGAACTCAAAAAATATTACAATACACTGGCGATTATTTGCAAAACGCAAGCTGAAGCAGACAAGTTTAAGGTTTTAACCGAAAAGCCAGAATATAGCGAACTCTTTAAGATTGTTACAGGTAACGATAAGGTCTTTGATGCTGAAAGAATTATGATTATTCCATCTTATATTGCAAAAGGTTTGGAGTTTGACGCTTGTTTGATTTATAATGCGAACGACGACGAATACTCTAACGACTCGTTAAAACTTTTCTATGTGGCTTGCACACGTGCAATGCACAAACTTAACATTTATTATACTCACGATCTGACAAAACTTATTAAATAAGGAGAATATATGGAAAACGGAAGCAACTTATCTGATAGATATAGTAAAAACCTGATAAAAGGCAAGGTTACCGCAACTGCGGGAGTACGCAATTCAAATGGTCTTTTACTTTCTTATGGTGTTGATGCTAACAGATATGATATTTTAAAATTGCTTGAAAAAAATAGTGTATTCAAAGTTGTTTGGTATTCCGTTTTTATTGTATTGGGGCTAATCTGTTTAATAATTGAACCAAAGAGCTATTTGCAAGTGCTTGACCTTTATGTGCTTATGATAAACGTTGACCTTGTTGGTCGCGGTAAACTGTCGGGCATATATATTGGTATTGCTGAATGCGTCTTGTATTCATATATATCATATAGGTCGGGGCTTTATGGTGAAATTATCAAGATGATGGGTATCTCGGTTCCGCTCAATATTGTTGCGATTATCAATTGGAGCAAAAACCTTAAAAGAGAACAATCAGAAAGTAACGAAATAACTGTTAAAAAGCTTTCGAAAAAAGGATACATTATTTTTGCGGTTAGTTTTGTTGCTGTTCTCGTACCAGCTTACTTTTTCTTAAAATTACTTGGCACAAGTGCAATTGTATTTTCGACAATCGCTTTCACTGTAACAATATTTGTAAAAATTCTTAACGGTTTCCGTTATGTAGAAAGTTGGGTACTATATATTGTTTCCGATGTTGTTTCTTTTATCATGTGGTTATATGTAATTATTTCAACAGTTACTGGCGGCGGGGCACTGCCACTAACCGAACTTCCAATGCTACTTTTGTATCTCGCATGTCTTTCAAACTCTATCTATTCATATGGAATGTGGAAGGTAATGTATCGCAGGGTAGCGGTCAATGGCAGGATATATCTTGCAAAACGCAAAGTGAATATTAAACGAATTGCAAGGCTCCGCAGAACATACAAAGAAATGGTTTGGAACAAGCAAATAGACATGGCAAAGAATTCATAAATATCATAGATAAGGAGCAATGTGTGATAAAACTAGAACAATACCGCGATCCTTGGCTTGCGGAAAATTTTGATAAATTTATAGGATTTTACCCAAGGGAATTTTTTGTGTTCGACAATTTTTCTTCATTTAAAGTTAAATATAATGGTGTTATTTATTCAACTGTCGAACATGCATATCAAGCAACAAAGTTTGTTGAAAGTGCACCAGAAATAGCAAAAGAAATTACAGATTGTTTCTCAGCTCATGAAGCGCAAAAAATAGCTTATGCTAACAAGGATAAACAATGCGCCAATTGGGACGACATAAAGTTGAATATTATGGAACAATTGTTAAGACTAAAGTTGGAACAAAACCCATATGTAAAAAAGAAACTTATGCAGACAGGAGATTTATTAATTTGTGAAGATTCACCAAAAGATAGCTTTTGGGGAATAGGTAAAAATAGAGATGGGCAAAACGAACTTGGAAAACTTTGGATGAAATTGCGTGAAGAGTTAAAACAAATAAACAAATAAAAAAGACCGCGTCTGCGGTCTTTTATGCTAATTAGCTAAATGCATTCTGGCCAAAAGCGACAGAAAAATCTTAATTCATAATGTTTAGATATCATATAAAAGCGATTGCTTAAAGCTCTTGAATCATAGCGAAGCAGTGAAGGGTTGTGAAGAACTAGCCAGTTTGAATTTTCAAGCGTGAAGCCGTTTACAAGTAGCGTGGTGTAGACATCTGAAATGTTTTTTACTGTTACGTTCTTAAAGTCATAGCAGTTTTTTGTGATGAAATTTATTTCGTTATATGTAAACCCAAGGCGGATAAGCGCATCTGTTGAAGTGATAACTGTTAATGGTTCAGCGTCAAAACTCTTCATAAGTTTTGGCTCAAAAATTTTGGCAGAAAACAAGAATGGTGGAATTCGAAAATTCTTTGGTTTTTCGATTGGAAACCAACGATAAATTTTGCCGCCTAGTGCGTTATAACTTTTAAATAATCCATCAATTTTGTCCATTGTTAATGGATATTCTTCACAAAGACGAAGCTCGCTGACTTTGTATTTTCTTTCAAACCTATGTGATGGCATGTATAGTTCTTTTGAGTAGTCATAATTGAAACCATATTTGGTACGCAAGAAGAAGTATCTAGCAAAAATCTTATGAATATCCATTTGTAAAAGATCATCGAGCTGAAGCTCAATTCTTGTTGTGCGAACAAAAATATATTTAAGCAAAAAACTTTGATATGGAGATTGCAAACTATATTGAAACTTTTTTAAATATTTTTTCGATATATTAAGGCTTAGAGCTGGCTGTATACATTCTAGCGGATAGTTTGAATATATGCTAAAAGGGAAGTCTGCCAAAAATCTGAGAGCTTCTTTTTTGGTCATGTCGGCAGTGCGAATCATAAACTCAATAGAATCGATTATGTGTCTTGATGAGTAATTAAAATTGAAAGAATTGTCGATAAAAATGTGCCTTAGGTCTTCGCGGACAAAACCATATGCATACAAAGTATCATACAATTTTTTAATTTCGGCTATTGGTATGCTTAGCATGTCGGGGTTGTTATATATGGCATTACGCAATTTGTTTTGATGCACCTTAAAAATTTTTGCAACATCGGTTATATATTTTTTTAAGAACTCTTTGTCAAAAAGCAAAACGTTTGGAAATTTATGCACAAAATCGAAAACTGTGTATTTTGTGAATTGGAATATATCGCCGATTGTAATTGCTCTTTTGGTTATTTCTGATGGTGATAAGAATAAAATTTTAGGATTATTTTTAACAATCTTAGCAAGTTCATCTGGCGAGAAATAAAACATATCGCCAAGTGTTTGGATTGTTTTGGAGAGTGCAGGAAGGGGAATTAAAAATATTTCTGGATTTTCATCACGAAAAGTAAGAACTTCTTGTTTGTCAAACCCAAGATAAGCAATAAGTTGTTCGGCATTAAACATACAATTACTTTTTGTTGCACCTCTTCTAATAGAAGAAACAAGTTCCACAGCAAATTCTTCAAAGGCTTTGCTCGAACCGAATGTTTTTGCAAACAATGTGCGGAAATGAGGAGTTTTATAACTATTAAGTTCACTAATTGGCTCAATTTCGTACTCTTTACGATATTTGTTGATTCTAGATAATACTTGTTGACGCATTACATCATTAATAAATCTTTTTGCCATAATACATACATTTTATATAATTCGGTTATAATATGTCAAATAATATTAATTAAAACCATTGACAAAATCGAGTTATGGTATTATAATAAGTTTAATAAAACAAAAGGAGAATTATAACAATGAAAGAAAAGAGAATATTAACAATGTTTATAACTTCAGCTATCGCACTTGTTGTTAGTTTAGTTGTAACTTTTGGTATTGTACTTACTCTTGCTGATCCAGTTGTAGCAACAGGACTTACTCGTTATGAATACAGATATGGTGGAACAAACAGTTCTATTATCAAAAACGACGGCAACGCATTAATGTTTGCTAGCGACGTAATTTACACACCATCTGGATCCATTGTTTGGAAAGATAAGACAGAAGATGTAAATGATGATAAGTTTATTGTTGACGCTCAACCAGATGCAAAAGGTAACATAAACTATTCAACAGTAGTAAGATATGGTAACGAATCTTATTCTAGCAAAATTAAAGTTATGCCAATCAGAATTTCTAACACAACAAATGCTGAAAAAACATTTACATTAACTGTTAAAGCTACTGGCGATGCAACACTTTTAAGTTTCACAAACATGAAAGTTTTTGAATATGATAGCCCAGCAAACTTTGTTGACAAAGCTTTGAATACAGAAGAAACACTCACAACAATTCCTGCTGGTGCATACAAAGATTATCTCATCGTTGTATACACAGACGATGCTGGCAACCTTGGTGGACAAATCGCCTATGGCACAGCTAGATTAAATCTTAATGTAGTTATAAAATAGGTTAAACAAATATAAAGATGGCTTTTGCCATCTTTATTTTTGCCTAAAAAACTAGCAGTAGGCAGGTAGGCTGGTTGGTGCAAATTTAGAGTAGTGCAAGCCAGTGCCATATTGTTTATTATTATATAAGGAAAAAATAAAACCCGAACAAACTATTCGGGCATTTTTTATTATTCAAAAACATAATTGTCGCAATATTTTTTAGCTTTTTCTTTGTCTTCTTCGTTTTTAACGCAATAGCAAAGAATAGGTAAGCCTTGTTTTTTGCACTTGTTTACATATCTGTTTGGCAAATCATCAAGAGCGTAATTAATAAAATTTGGTTCGCTATATCTTTTATTTAACATCATGCGTTTAAGGGCAAACTTTTGCCAGAAAGGTAAGTTTTCACCTTTTAAAAAGCTAGCAAGTTGACCGCGCTTAACTTGTGGGGCATTGAGTTTAAACCATTCAAGCGTAAGAGGATTAAAAGATTGAACCGCATATTCGCCTTTGTAATTTTTAAGGTCTTTCCAAATGTTTTTTTCGAAACTAATTTTACCCATATTCTTAATATCTACAAGAACGGGAACTCTGCCATCAATAAAGTCAAGAGTTTCTTTTAACGTTAAGATATGTTCATTAGACTTTAAGAGTTTGAGCTCTGCAATGTCAGACAATGTGCAGTTAGAAATAAAGCCATCATGACCAGTCATTCTGCCAAGTGCTTCGTCATGGAAACAAACAATAGTCCCATCTTTAAGTGGGCGAACGTCAATTTCAATTGCGTAGTTATTATCTATAGCGTTTTGAAAAGCCTCCCTAGACATTTCAGGAATTTCATTATTATGTAAACCGCGGTGAGCGATTGGTGTTTTAACAATCCAAGAATCAAATATATTCATATATACCTCTCCTTTATCTATAATACATGATTTTCAATTAAAAGACTACTATTTTTGTCAAAATTGTGACAAATAACTAAAAAAATGAAGAAAATATATATCGCTTAGTAAAAATATTCTTGATATAAAGACCTAAAATGTGTAAAATATTAATTGGAGAAAACTATGCTAGTAAATAATAAAAACATAAAATCACAAGACCATATCCGTAACTTTTCGATTATTGCGCACATTGACCACGGAAAAAGTACTCTTGCTGATAGATTAATGGAGATTACGGGAACAGTTGCAAAGCGTGATTCAAAGGCTCAATTGCTCGATTCTATGGAACTTGAACGTGAACGCGGAATAACAATTAAGCTTGCACCTGTAACAATGAAATATACTCATAATGGCAAAGAGTATACACTCAATCTTATAGACACGCCGGGGCATGTCGACTTTACTTATGAAGTGAGTAGATCACTAGCCGCGTGCGAAGGGGCTGTGCTTGTTGTTGATGCAAGCCAAGGCGTTGAAGCACAAACTTTGGCAAATGTATATTTGGCGCTCGAAAATGATTTGTTTATTTTGCCAGTTATAAATAAAATTGACTTGCCAAGTGCAAGACCAGAATGGGCAAAAGAAGAAATAGAAGACATAATTGGGCTCGACACTAGTTACGCACCACTCGTATCTGCAAAAGTGGGTACAAATGTAGAACAGATTTTGGATCTTGTCATCGATAAGGTACCAGCACCTCGTGGTGATGAAAACGCGCCGCTTCAAGCACTTATCTTTGATAGTTATTATGATAACTACAAGGGTGCGGTTTGTCTTGTCCGCATTGTTCAAGGCAAGGTAAAAGCTGGTTCAAAAATTCATATGATTGCAACTGACAAAAACGAAGAAGTTGTTGAAGTTGGCGTTTTTACGCCAAATGCTGAGCCACGCGATTGTTTATCTGCTGGTGAAGTTGGTTATATTTCTGCGAGTATAAAAACAGTTTCGGATATAAGAGTGGGCGACACAATTATCTCTCAAAACGAAGATACACCAGCTCTTCCAGGCTACAAACAAGTTATGCCAGTTGTGTATAGTGGTATATTTCCAATAGAAGGTGATAAATATAACGCACTTAAAGATGCGCTCGAAAAACTTAAACTTTCGGACGCTTCACTCGTCTACACACCCGAAACTTCGTCTGCACTAGGTTACGGCTTTAGATGTGGATTTTTGGGGCTTTTACATATGGAAATTGTCAGTGAAAGGCTAGAGCGTGAGTTTGGTTTGGAACTTATTACCACAGCACCAAGTGTATCATATAAGGTATATAAAACAAATGGCGATGTGCTCGATATTTCTAACCCAACACAATTGCCACCAGCTGTCGAAATAGACAGAATAGAAGAACCTATGATAAAAGCAACAGTTTATACTCCGCCAGAATATATCGGTGCGATTATGGAACTGGCTAAAAATAAACGTGGAATTTCCCGCGATATGCAATACATGGAGCAAACGCGTGTAAAAATGGACTTTGATTTGCCACTTGCAGAAATTGTTTATGACTTTTTCGATAAACTCAAATCTGTTTCGCATGGGTACGCAAGCTTTGATTACGAAATTTCGGGCTATGCACCAAGTGACATGGTAAAAATGGATATTTTGATTAATGGCGAGCCATGTGATGCACTTTCGATTATTGTTCACAGAGAAAAAGCGTATGAGCGTGGTAGGGGCATTGTTGAAAAACTTAAAGAGGTTGTTCCAAGGCAATTGTTTGAAATTCCACTTCAAGCATCAATTGGTAGCAAAATTATTGCAAGGGAAACAATACGTGCACTTCGCAAAGATGTTATTGCAAAATGCTATGGTGGCGATATTTCAAGAAAAAGAAAGTTGCTTGAAAAACAAAAAGAAGGTAAAAAGAAAATGCGTAAACTGGGTAGTGTAGAGTTGCCTAGTGAAGCATTTATGAGTATACTAAAAATTGATTAAAGGAGAAAATCATGCGTGAAGAACTAAGTTTGTATTTGCACATTCCATATTGTGAAAGTAAATGCAAGTATTGCAGTTTTGTTAGCAAAGTTGGAACCGAAGCGGAAAAACGTGAATATGTGGCTGCCTTGCTCAAAGAAATTGAAATACAAGGTAAAAGATATAATCCGTTTTTTGTTGTTGTGAGCATTTATATTGGTGGCGGTACACCATCGTGCTTGGATAACGGTGAGATTTTAAAAATTCTTCAATGTTGCTACAAAAACTTCACGGTTAAAAACGAAGCAGAAATTACAATAGAGCTTAACCCAAACTCTGTTACGGACGATAAAATACGTGAATATATTTTGGCAGGTGCAAACAGATTTAGTATTGGTTTGCAATGTACAAATGGCAAGATTTTGCGTAGCATGGGGCGTACACATACTGTTGGCGATTTCGATGCAACGATTGCAAAAATACGTAACCGCGGCGTTACAAACGTGTCTGCCGATGTTATGATTGGCTATCCTGGTCAATCGGCAGCCGATGTAAAAGAAACTATAACTCATTTAATTAAACTTAATATTCCACATATTTCATCTTATATGCTTTCGGTTGAAAACGGTACACCATTAAAGAAAATGGTAGACACAGGAGTTGTTTATTTGCCAACAGAAAAAGAAGTGGTCAACACTTATCTTTCAGTCGTAAATATGTTAAAGAGCAATGGCTATGAGAGATACGAAATTTCGAACTTTGCAAAACAAGGGTACGAATCACGCCATAACCAAGTGTATTGGTTCGGCAGGGCATACCTTGGACTTGGCGTTGCTGCACACTCTTATGTAGACGGAACAAGGTTTTCGAATACAGAAAATATCACTTCATACAAGGAATGTTTGTTTGTTAAAAGTAAAGTTCCAACAAGTTCTGTGCACGAGCTAACAAAACAAGAAAAGAAAGAAGAATATATTATGCTTTCACTTAGAACAGCTCATGGGCTTGATACAAATGAATATAAAGAAAAGTTTGGCGAGGATTTCCTTGGAACAAGGGCAGACAAACTAAAGGAATTTATAAAACTTGGGCTAGTTAAACTTTCTAGTAACAATATACTAAGATGCACTTCAAACGGCTACTTGGTTTTAAATAAGTTAATCTTAGAACTAGTATAAAAAATATAAATAAAAAGCATGCTTTTAGTATGCTTTTTATTTATGCAAAAAATATTTTAAAAAAATAAAAAAATTTTAAAAAATTGGCACTAAACTGTTGACATTGCTAATTAGCAGTACTATAATGTGAGCTGTTAGCAGTTGAAGAGAAAGATTGCTAACAATATGGTATAAAAATAAAAGTCGAAGTATATAATAAAACAAAAGAAAGGTAAACAAGAATGGGGCTTAGTGAGAGAAAAAAGAAAATCTTAAAAGCAGTGGTAGAAGAAAATATCAAAGCTAACGAGCCAGTTTCGAGTCAAAAAATTGTTGATGATTATTTGCAAGACGTTAGTTCAGCTACAATACGTAACGAACTTATGGCTCTTGAAGAGATGGGGCTTTTATACCACCCACATACTTCAAGTGGTAGGCTTCCAACTCCAGAAGGGTTAAGACATTATGTAGAAGAACTTATGCCTACAAAAAAGTTATCACAAAAAGAACTTTTTCAAATAAAGTCATCGTTTGACAAAAGACTTAGCAACCTAGAAGATGTTATTAAATCTACTGCAAAAACAATCTCTGATGCGACCAACTATGCTTCGGTAGTATATACAGGTCTATCGGACGAAGCGGTAGTCGACAACATTCAATTGTTTAAGGTCAATGATAACTTGGCACTAATAATTGTTGTAACAGATGTTGGCGTGCTTAAAAATTTAACAATGAGATGTAATCTTCCAGAAAAAGAATTGAGGCATGCGGGCGAAGTTATGACTAAAATATTTAGTGGGAGAACGCTTGGCGAGATAGAAGAAAATGACTTTAAAATTTCTGTAGCCATTGATTCGTACAAAGAAGTATTTAATGAAGTAATTAAAATAGTTCTTGAACGTGACAATGATTTTAGAGAAAATTTTGAAGTTGCTGGTAAAGAAAATTTACTCAACTATCCAGAGTACCAAGACATAAACAAGTTTAAAAACGCCTTAACGGTTATGAATAGACAAGATATTTTGCAACCACTTTTGGAGTCTGATGGAAATGTTGAAGTTTCAATTAGAATCGGTGGCGATAAAGATTCTGGTTTAAAAGATTGTTCACTTGTATCTGCTGTTTATAAGATTAATGGTAAGCAGGTAGGTAGTGCTGGTGTAATTGGACCTGTTCGAATGGACTATGCAAAAGCTGTTTCGGTTTTGAAAAGTGTAGCAAAATCACTCGAAGAAAACCTAAACGATTTTGTTAAGGGAGATGAAAATGGACAAAAAGAATAAAGACGAAAAAAACGCAAAAATCGATGAAAAAGAGTTAAAAGATGATAATAAATCGCAAAAAAGCGAAGAAAAACCAGAAATTAACGAAAAAGTAAAAGATTTTGCGATATATGAAAAAGCCTTAAAAATGATGGAAGAAGAGCTTGCAAAAGTATCAAACGAATTGGAAATTGCTAAACGCGAAGCGGCAGATAGCGAGAACTTAGCTAAGGTTTATAAAAAAGATTTAGAAAGGTTCAAGGAACGTAACAAAACCGCAGAAAAAGAAATGAAAGACAAAGCTGCAATAGCAACAGCTGAAAAACTTATTCCTATTCTAGATAACTTTTCGAGAGCGCTTTCGACCGTGACTGATCCAGATATTTTAACTGGATTCAAGATGATCGAAAACAATTTAAAACTTGTACTTTTTAACATGGGCATCGAAGAAATTCCTGCCGTTGGCGTTAAGTTTAATCCAGAGCTTCACAATGCGGTTGCAAAACGCAAAACCGATGATGATAGTTTGGATGGAATTATCGTAACGGAAATGTTAAAAGGTTATAAGCTTGTCGGTGACGACGGTAAAGTAGTAAGACATTCAATGGTTGAAGTTTATATAAAAGAATAAAAAGGAGAAATTTTTATGGGAAAAATTATAGGTATTGATTTAGGTACAACAAACTCATGCGTAGCTATTATGGAAGGTGGTGAACCAACTGTAATTCCAAATGCAGAAGGTTCTAGAACAACTCCTTCGGTTGTTGGTTTTACAAAAGAAGGGGAAAGATTGGTTGGTCAAGTTGCAAAACGTCAAGCAGTTGCCAACCCAGAAAACACAATCTCTTCAATTAAAAGAGATATGGGGTCAGATAAAAAAGTAAAGGCTGGTGGCAAGGAATATACTCCACAAGAGATTTCTGCCATGATCCTTTCTAAACTTAAGGCTGATGCTGAAAGTTATCTTGGCGAAAAAGTTACAGAAGCAGTTATCACTGTTCCAGCATACTTTACAGATAGCCAACGTCAAGCAACAAAAGATGCTGGTAAAATTGCTGGTCTTGATGTAAAAAGAATTATCAATGAACCAACAGCAGCAGCTCTTGCTTATGGTCTTGATAAATCAGATAAAAATGCCGCTGGTCAAAAAATTCTTGTTTACGACCTTGGTGGTGGTACATTTGATATTTCAGTTCTTGAAATTGAAGACGGTGTGTTCCAAGTATTAGCCACAGCTGGTAACAACAGACTTGGTGGTGATGACTTCGACCAACGCATCATGAATTATTTGATTGAAGAATTTAAAAAGTCTAACGGTATTGACTTGTCTGGCGACAGAATGGCAATGCAAAGATTGAAAGAGGCTGCCGAAAAAACAAAAATTGAACTTTCTGGCATGACTCAAAGTACTGTAAGCTTACCATTTATCACAGCTGATAGTACTGGACCAAAACATTTGGAAATATCTATCACACGTGCTAAGTTCGAAAGCATGATTCAAGACCTTGTTGCAGAAACAATTACATTAACTAAAAAAGCATTAGCTGATGCAAAACTTTCTAAAGATGATGTTGCAAAAATCATAATGGTCGGTGGTTCTACACGTGTACCAATGGTTGTTGAAGAAGTTAAAAAGTTTATTGGTAAAGAACCATTTAAGGGTATTAACCCAGATGAATGCGTAGCCGTAGGTGCTGCAATTCAAGGTGGTGTACTTGCTGGTGAAGTTAAAGATGTATTGCTTCTTGATGTAACTCCACTTTCACTTGGTATTGAAACAATGGGTGGTGTATTCACAAAACTTATCGAAAGAAACACAACAATTCCAACTAAAAAATCAAAGATATTCTCGACAGCATCAGATAATCAACCAGGCGTAGATATCCATGTTCTTCAAGGTGAACGTGAACTTGCTGCATATAACAAGACAATTGGTAGATTTGAACTTACTGGTATTCCACCAGCTCCAAGAGGTGTTCCACAAATCGAAGTTACATTTGATATTGATGCCAACGGTATTGTTCATGTTTCTGCAAAAGACCTTGGAACAGGCAAATCACAAGATATAACAATCACAGCTTCAAGCAACTTGTCTGATGAAGAAATTGATAAAGCTGTTAAAGAAGCTGAAAAATACGCTGAAGAAGATAAAAAACGTAAGGAAGTTGTAGATACCAAAAACTCACTTGATCAAATGATTGCTGGTATTGAAAAAGCTATAAAAGATAATGGCGATAAGATTAGCGAAGAAGACAAAGCTAAATTAAATGCTGAAGTTGAATCTGCTAAAGAAGTTTACAAAAACAGTGATGATGTTACGAAATTAAAAGAAGCACTCGATAACTTAACAAAAGTATCAAGCGAAATCTTTAGCAAGCTTTATGCAAATGCTAATCCAAATGGCGGCAACGCTGGTGCTGACGGTAACGGCGGCGCAAATAACGGCAATGGCGGTACAGACCCAAATAATTTTGGTGACTATACAACAAAGTAATAAGATATGGCAAAGAACTATTATGACATTCTTGGGGTTAGCAAGACCGCAAGCGATGAAGAAATAAAAAAAGCATATAGATCACTCGCGAAGAAATATCACCCGGACCTAAACCCGGGTGATTCTTCCGCTGCTGAAAAATTAAAAGAAGTTAACGAAGCATACGAAGTTTTGTCTGATAAACAAAAACGTAGTAACTACGATAATTACGGCGACCCCGAAGGTCAAAGTTTTTCTGGCTTTGGCGGCGGGCAAGGTGGCGGATTCTCTGGATTTGGTGGCTTCGAAGATATTATCAATAATATGTTCGGCGGCTTTGGTGGCGGTAGGTCTCGTCAAGCATCAAGTGCAATAGATGGTGCTGATATTCAAGTAAAAATGGATTTAACATTTGTTGAAGCGGCATTTGGTGTTAAGAAGAATATCAATTTAAACAGGACTGAAACATGTGAGCATTGCCATGGTACAGGTGCAAAAAATGGTACAGAATACATGACTTGCCCAAGATGTAACGGTCAGGGTCGCGTACAGACGGCACAAAACACAATGTTTGGTCGCATTATGACAGAAGGCGTTTGTCCAGACTGTCACGGTACAGGCAAAAAGATTAAAGAAAAATGCGAAGATTGTAATGGTGCTGGCGTTGTTAGAAAGAATAGAAATATTGAAATCAACATTCCAGCTGGTATTGATGATGGTCAAGTTATAACACTTCGCGGTCAGGGTGAAGCTGGTAGAAATGGTGGCATGAATGGTGACATGCAAATTGTTATCAAGGTTGCTCCACACAAAACATTGACGCGTAAAGGCTTTGATGTGTATTGTGATGTGCCAATCACATTCACCGAAAGCTTGCTTGGTACGACTGTTAAAATTGCCGGCATTAACGAAATGCTAGACTTAACAGTTCCAGAATTAACGCAGCCAGGCACTGTTATTATGCTTAAAGGTAAGGGTACAAAGGTTTTGAATAGAAATTCTTACGGCGACCTTTATGCAAAAATTGTTGTAGAAATGCCAAAGAGTTTGGACAAAAAACAACGTGAACAAATTGCTATTCTTGATGCTTCGTTTTCGAAAAATCAATATGCAAAAAAGAAACAATTTAACGAAAAAATAGGTAACAAATGAGAACAGTATCTATAATAACTCTCGGTTGCAAAGTTAACCAATACGAAAGTTTGGGACTGGCAAGCGAGCTTGAAAAGAAAGGTTACACAGTAAACATCGGTCTAATTCCAGCCGATGTTTTTGTGCTTAATACGTGCGCGGTAACAAACGAGTCCGAAAGAAAATCTCGCGGTCTTATAACAAAAGTTCTAAAACTCAATCCAAATGCAAAAGTCTATGTTTGCGGTTGTTCTTCGCAAAACAATCCACAAAAATTTGCCGAAAGGGAAGGTGTTGTTTCTGTTATTGGAACGGCAAACAAAATGCGTCTTGTTGAGATGATTGAAAAAGACATGCGAATTATCGACAACAAAATGATTGATAATTATGATGAAGTTTATCACCCAATTCGCAATCGTACGCGTAGCTACATAAAAATACAAGATGGTTGCAATAACTTTTGTTCGTACTGTCTTATTCCATATGTTCGTGGAAGGGAAAGAAGTAGAAAGTTAGAAGATATTAAAGCAGAAATTGATGAGCTTGAAAAGGTGACAAAAGAAGTTGTTTTAACAGGTATCAACATGACCAACTATGGCTCAGATTGGAACTATGAAAAGACACTTGAAGATGTTGTAAAATTGTTTGCGGGCAAGTCTGTAAGATTTAGAATTAGCAGCCTAGAAGCAAAAATTATTTCAGATGAATTTTTAAAAACACTAAAAAGTTTACCTAATTTTTGCCCACACTTTCACTTATCTATGCAAAGTGGTAGCAATGCTGTTTTGCGTGACATGAATAGGCACTATACCAAAGAAGAATTTTTGGAAAAGGTGCAACTAATTCGCAAATATTTTCCGCATGCTGGCATAACAACAGATGTAATTGTTGGCTTCCCAACAGAAACAGAAGAGTGTTTTGAAGAAACCATGCAAACGGTTGAAAAGGCACACTTTACAGAGATGCACATTTTCCCATATTCGCCGCGTAATGGAACAGTAGCACTAAGGCTAAAATGTGTTGCAAAAAATGTTCCAGAAAGGGTTAAAAAAATAACCGATCTTGCAACCAAAATGCACACTGAATTTATCGAAAGTGAAAAGGGGCAAGAGCTTAGTGTTTTGGTAGAAGAAATCATAGATGATTATGCAGTTGGGCACAGCAAAAACTACATAAAATGCTATATAGAAGATGGAAAAAACATTGCACCAGATAGTGTTGTGAAAGTTAAAATTGACGAACCTTATATAGACGGTGCAAAGGTAAAATTATGCTAGTTATTAACATTTATTTGCACTTTTTAACGAAAATTTGTTAATAACTGCTAGTTTTTTAACATTTTTGATATAATTTTTGCAAAATATAAAAAGATGAATTAATAGCAATAATTCATCTTTTTTATTGCGAAATTTGCATTTTTATTAAAATTTAATCTTGAATAGCGTTTGCGGTTTTTTGTTTTTTTAACTAGTTTTTTATTGCAAGTTTTGCTATTAATTTTTTGGTAAAATGGCATACAAAAATAAAAAATATTTAAGTAAAAAAACAAAAAAATAAAGAGATAATTTTAACCAAAATTTTTGGGAAAAGTGGGGTAAAGAAAACACGTAAAAATAGCACCTAAATTTTATTTTTTAAACAATAAAAAATCCAGAAATTAATCTGGATTTTTTGTTTTTTATTAACCTTTTCTCGAACGTTTTTGTGCTGCTTCGCTCTTAAGTTTTTTTCTTACGCTAGGCTTAACATAACATTCCTTTTTGCGAAGGTCTGCTGTGATACCGTCTTTTTGGCATTTTCTTTTGAAACGTTTGATAGCACTTTCTAAGCTTTCTGTTTCGCCAACTTTAACTGTACTCATTCTGTTTTCACCTCCCGTAAATTCATTACAAAATCATTATAATCGCTAGGTATAAATTTGTCAATGTTTTTACGCGTTTTTATTTTGTGTCGATTTTTGACTTATTTTGCATATATTATTTTTTCGTATTTTGTTGTGATATTATTAGTGCGTTAGTTTATTTGTGAGGAGAAAAAAATGACAACACTAAAATCTCTCGCACAAAAGGCAAAACATAGATTGAAGTCCGTAGGATTAAATGCACCAGATGCAACAAGTACACTTTCTCCAGATGAAATTATAAAAAGATGTGCACTAAGTTATTTAACTCTTGGAAACAAGGAAGAAGATGACAATCTTTATCCAAAAGTCAAAAGACTGCTCGATAAAAATCCAGATTTATCAAATCCGCTTGGTGAACTAATTGATTATAATTTTTTTAATAAACTAAACCAAACAGAAAAAGAAAAATATATTTTGTCTTTATCTGCAAGGTACCGAAAACTTAGAAAAAAATATTTTGAAGATAAAAACCTTTGATAATGCACTAGCGGGTATGTTATAATTGACTCATAAGGAAAGATTATGGATATACTCGATAATTTAAGTGAAGAACAAAAAAAGCCCGCACTATGCAAAGATGGTGCGGTTTTAGTTACAGCTGGTGCTGGTAGTGGTAAAACGCGTATGCTTACGCACAGAATTGCTTATCTTGTTAGCACAGGTGTTTCTCCAAGAAATATTTTGGCAATAACGTTTACAAATAAAGCTGCAAACGAAATGAAAGAAAGACTTGCCCGCATGATTGATGATATCGACAGCATGTGGGTTAGTACTTTTCATAGCATGTGCACGCGTATTTTAAGGCGTGACATTGCGTGCATAGAAGGGTATACATCTAGCTTTTCTATTTATGGCGATACAGAAAAAGAGCGTACTATCAAACGTTTTTTACCGGAAGCTAGTAGTGAAAACAATGTTACGGTGCAAACAATATCGTGGCATATTTCTAATGCTAAAAGTAATATGATGTCGCCAGACGAGTATGCATCAGAAATTCCAAACAAGATCAAACGCGACATTATTATTTCTGTGTTCAAAGATTATGAAAAGGAACTTAAAAAATGTAACGCTCTCGACTTTGATGACTTACTTACAAAAACATATGAACTTTTCAAGTCGCACCCAGAAGTTTTGGAATATTACCAAAACAAGTTTAAATACATTCATGTAGACGAGTTTCAAGACACAAACCATATTCAATACGAACTTGTAAAATTGCTTGGCGGTAAAACTGCCAATATTTTTGTTGTGGGCGACGAAGACCAATGCATTTATTCTTGGCGTGGTGCAGACGCTTATAATGTTATTCAATTTACAAAAGACTATCCAAATGCCAAAGTCTTTAAACTTGAACAAAATTACAGGTCGACAAAAAATATACTCGACAAGGCAAACAAACTTATTGCATTGAATAAGAACCGTCTTGAAAAAGTTTTGTGGACAGATAATGAGCAAGGTCCCCGCGTTGAAGAATTTTCGACATATAACGATATAGAAGAAGCAGAACGTGTGGCAGAAAACATAAAAAGGCTTGCAGAGTACTCAAATTACAAATATAGCGACTTTGCGATACTTATGCGTGTGAACGCTCTTTCACGCGTGGTTGAAGAAAAATTAATAACTTATGGTATACCATACAAAGTTTATGGTGGTTTCAAGTTCTTTGAACGTAAAGAAGTTAAAGATATGGTAAGTTACCTAAGGCTTCTTTCTAATCCATATGATGACGAAGCAACAAGACGTATGCTTGCGTTTCCAAAGAAGGGCATTGGTGATGTAAAAATTGCAGAGATTGAAGCAACCGCTGAAGCTGAAGGTAAAAGTATGTTTAATTGTATAATGACAAGCACTTCACTTTCTAACGGCTTGCAAAGATTACTCGAACCAATAAGAAAGATGTTTAATGAACTTCGTGACATACTTGAAAAAATGCCACTCTATGATTTTGTTGTTGAGCTTGAAAAAATTGTTGGTATAAAAGATGCTATTGGTAAAAAAACAGACGATGATGTAAACAAACAATTAAACATTGATGACTTTATTTTATCAGTTAAGGAATTTACAGATTCTAACACTGGCGCTTCTCTAGAAGATTATTTGCAATCGATTACTCTTATGCGAGATATTGATAATTTAGACGACGAAGACAATAACGTATCACTTATAACCGTTCATGCGGCAAAAGGTTTGGAATTTAAAGTTGTGTTCATAATTGGATTAAACGATGGATTGTTCCCATTGTCACGTGCAATTAATAGTGATGACGAAAATGAGCTAGAAGAAGAACGCCGACTGATGTATGTTGCAATAACAAGAGCAAAAGAAAGATTGTTTTTATCGCGTGCAAGAACAAAGTTTTCGTTCGAAACAAAGAGTCTAGAATACACAAAACCATCTAGATTTTTAAAGGAATGCGGCGAGCTGTTTGATGATAGTTACGGTGAAAATCAAAAGGCAAAAGAAGCCTTTGATGATTGCGACATTATGGAAAAATCTATAAGTGAACGTGAACACAGATTGTCTACAAAAATCAATGTTGTGAATGTTAACTCCGCTCAAAAAACCGCAAAACCAGCGTCTAGTGGTGTGCAAAATGCTGCATTTTCTGCCTATACGGCTGGTACAAGGGTAAAACACGAGCATTTTGGTCTTGGTACAGTTACGCTTGGTGTGACTGATTATGTGGGCGGGTTTGTAACTATAAGATTTGATGGATTTGGTATAAAAACATTGTCACTTAAGTACGCAAAACTAGAAATTGTAAAGGAGTAGTTATGGACAAAATCAAAGAAATGCAAGAACTTGTAAAAACCATAAACAAGCATAACTATAATTATTATTCGCTAGATAATCCCACAATAACAGACAAGGAGTGGGATATTCTTTATGACAAGTTGCTTCGCTTGGAAAAAGAAACTGGCGTTGTTCTTCCAGATTCGCCAACGCAAAGAGTGGGCGGTGAAATCTTAGATGGCTTTGAAAAAGTTAAACATATAGAAAAGCTTTATAGTTTAGACAAAGCGCAAGAGTTTTCTTTGATAGAAGACTGGAATAACAAAAACCAAAAGCTTATTAATTTTTTGCCAGAGTTCACTGTTGAATATAAGTTTGACGGTTTGAGCTTAGCTATTCTTTATGAAAACGGAAAACTAGTAACAGCGGCAACTCGTGGCAACGGTGTTATTGGTGAAGATGTGACAAGCCAAATTCGAACAATAAGGACAGTTCCGCTTTCTATTCCATATACGGGCAAGGTAGTTGTTCAAGGCGAAGGAATTATGAAACTTTCGGAACTTGAAAAATATAACAAATCAGCTCAAGAGCCACTCAAAAACGCGCGCAATGCGGCGGCGGGCGCAATACGTAACCTTGACCCAAAAGTAACAGCAAGCAGATGTCTTGATTTTTTTGCTTATAACATTTCATATATAGAAGGCAAGCAATTTAAAACACAAGCTGAAGAGCATGAATTTTTAAAACAAAACGGATTTTATGTATCCGATTATTTTTATGTTGTAAAAAGCATCGGTGAAGTCGAAAAGATAATTGAAAATGCTGGCAAAATTAGACCAACTCTAGACTTTTTGATTGACGGTATGGTAATAAAGGTCAACGATTTGTCTGTTAAAAACGAACTTGGCTTTACCGCAAAATTCCCACGCGGGGCAATTGCTTATAAGTTTGAAGCCGAAGAAACATCGACAAAACTTGTAAGTGTAGACTGGCAAGTTGGCAGAACAGGCAAGCTTACGCCAGTTGCAAACCTAGAGCCCGTTGAACTTTGCGGAGTAACTGTTAAAAGAGCGACACTTAATAACTTTAATGATATTTTGCGTAAAAAAGTTAAAATTGGCGATAGAGTATTAATTCGCCGCAGCAACGATGTAATTCCAGAGATACTTGGGGTAGAAGAAGCAAGTACAAATGCTAGGCCAATTCAAAAACCAAAATATTGCCCAGTTTGTGGAAGTGAACTAGTGGACACCGATACAAACTTGTATTGCGAAAATCACACCAATTGCAAAACACAAATAATTCAAAGAATAAGCCATTTTTCAGTGCGTGACGCGATGAATATTGTTGGCTTGTCAGACAAAACGATTGAAAGAATGCACGAATTGTTGGGAGTTACTATATATTCAGATTTATATAAGCTTTCGGCTGGTGACCTTGCCAAAATCGAAGGCTTTAAGGAAAAGAAAATCAAAAACACACTAGAATCTATCGAAAATAGCAAAAACCCAGAACTTTCGAACTTTATTTTTGCACTTGGTATAGATAGTGTTGGCAAAAAGACGGCAAGCGAACTTGCAAAGCATTTTAAAAATCTTTCTAACTTGCAAAATGCAACCAAAGAAGATTTAATCGCTCTTCCAGACATTGCGGAAATCACAGCAAACGATATTTATCATTATTTCCATGATGAATTTATGATAAATGAAATAAAAGAGTTGTTTCTTGCGGGTGTAAAAGTAAAAGAAAAGATTGTTAATTTTGACGAAAACTCGTTTTTTGCTGGCAAAAAGTTTGTTTTAACTGGCACGCTTGAAGACTTTTCGAGAGTAGAAGCTTCTAGTATAATCGAAAGCCGCGGCGGCGAAACAATGTCTTCTGTTTCACAAAACACAGATTATTGTTTGGTAGGCGAAAATGCAGGTAGCAAGTTAGACAAGGCACAAAAACTCGGTGTAAAAATTATGACCGAAGCTGAATTTAAAGAAAAAATAAAAGAATAAAAAAATTTTAAAAATAGTTGTAAATAGTATGCTTATTTGTGTTATACTAAATATATAAAAGTTAAGGATAAGGAGAAATTTTTTATGGCAATGATTGATCCACCAATTGAAATATTATTCAAAGAAGCTACAAGCAAATATGCACTTGCTTCGGTTATAAGCAAAAGAGCAAAAGCTTTGTTAGTTGAGCGTCCAGAGTTCTTCCGCGACAACCAAAAAATAAAACCTATCGAATATGCCAGCGATGAGTTTTATAGAGGCGAATTCACCGTGGACTTTAACAAAGAAGAAAAATAAAGGAGTTACGCCAGCAAAATTTGCTGGCTTTTTTGTTTTTAATGTACGGCAAAGTTATTGTAGATATTGCAAGTAGTGAAATTGATAAGATTTTCGATTATAAACTCACGAAGGATATTCCTGTTGGTTCGCGAGTTTTTGTCCCTTTTGGCAATAGAACTATCGAAGGGTATCTTATTGACACATGCGAAAAAACAGACTTTGACGAAACAAAAATAAAGAGTATAATTTCTGCCATTGACCCGTTTCCGGTAATTCATGCCGACCAACTTGAACTTTGCAAGTTTATGAAAAAAGAATATAAAATTGGCTATTGCGATGCTATAAGGTTGCTTATTCCAAGCGATATGCGTACGGGCAAGGTTCGCGATTTGGTCGAAGTTAAACTATCACTTAGTGACGATGACGCTGCTAAAGAATATATGTCGCACTTGCGTGCTAATGCCGATAAACAACGTGGCGCAATACTTGATTTGTTATCTTGTGGCGAAGAATCGCAGGCAACACTTAACAAAAAGTATGGCAATTCAGCTATTAATAAACTTAAACAAGAAAACTTAATTAAATCCCGCAATGTTGTTAAGTTCCGCAAACCATATAGCGAGCTTAAGCAAATTGCAAACAAAGTCAACCTTACACCAAACCAACAAAAGGTTGTAGATAGTGTTCTGTCTGCACCACAAACGTACTTGCTTCATGGTGTAACGGGCAGTGGAAAAACAGAAGTATATATGCATATAATTGAAAAAGTTATATCGCAAGGCAAAACAGCAATTATGCTAGTTCCAGAAATCTCGCTCACGCCACAAGTGCTATCGGTATTCCGCGCAAGGTTTGGCGAAAATGTTGCACTTTTACATAGCGGTCTTTCTAGTGGAGAGCGTTTTGACGAATTTAAAAGATTGCTCATGGGCGATGCAAAAATCGTAGTTGGTGCAAGGTCAGCAATTTTCGCGCCACTCGAAAATATCGGAATTATAATAATTGACGAAGAGCACGACGGCTCGTATAAAAGTGAATCTAACCCAAGATATAACACTATTGATGTAGCAAGAAAACGTGCAGAGATTTGTGGTTGTAGTTTGGTTTTGGGATCGGCTACACCGTCACTTGATAGTTATTACAATGCCATGAATGGTACATATAAGCTACTTGAAATGCGTGAAAGAATAAATAAACGTGAACTTCCACCAATCAAAATTGTCGACATGTGTGAAGAAGTTAGGCAAGGCAACCGCGGGTTGTTTTCGGACGCGCTTTTAACCGCTTTGCAAAAAACAATCAAAGAAGGCAACCAAGCAATGTTATTCTTAAACAGACGCGGGTACACTTCGTTCATGATGTGTCGTGACTGCGGCTGGGTGGCTAAATGTGCCGATTGTGATGTGTCGCTTGTTTATCATAAAAAAGAGAATGTATTAAAATGTCATTATTGTGGAAATAGATACAAGGCATTTGATGTCTGTCCAAAGTGTGGTAGCAAAGATATAAAGGTTGGTTCTTGCGGAACTGAAAAGGTTGTTGAAGAATTAAAAGAGCATTTTCCAAACGTCAGCATTGGACGTATGGATAACGACACAACGCAGACAAAAGGCTCGCATGTAAAGATTTTATCTGATTTCAAAGAAGGCAAAACACAAATATTGGTCGGTACGCAAATGATAGCAAAAGGTCACGACTTTCCGTCTGTTACACTTGTTGGAATAATTGATGCCGATGTAAGTTTGTATCAAAGTTCATATAGTGCGACGGAGCGAACCTTCCAATTAATAACCCAGGTTGCTGGGCGTGCTGGTAGGGCAGACAAAACTGGCGAAATTATCCTTCAAACTTATGTGCCAAGGCACTATATCTATAAAATGGCTGCGGTATATGATTATGCTGGGTTTTATAAAAAGGAAGCTAACTTGCGTGAAACAACAGCATATCCGCCTTTTGCAAAAATAATTAGGTTACTTTTCACAAGCTTAGACGAACAACTTGTAAAAGATGCCTGCAAGGTGTATTATGATAATGTAAAACAGTTAGCGAAAGAATATTCTGATGAATTTATCTACCTTGGCGTTATGAAATCGCCAGTTGGCAGAATTCAAGGCAAGTTTAGATATCAAATTCTAATGCGATTAAAACTTGAGAAATCTAGTGAGATAATCGACAAGTTATATTCTCTCGCAGATAAACTAAAAACAAAAGGAGTTACATGTTTTGTGGAAATCAATCCGCAAACACTAAATTAAAAATGGCAAGAAGACGAATTTTATTATTAGGTGACGAAACGTTAAGAAAAAAGAGTAAACCAGTTGAAGTCTTCGACGATAATTTAAAAACGCTAGTAAAAGATATGTTCGAAACAATGTATAAGGCAGAAGGTGCAGGCTTAGCTGCTGTTCAAGTTGGGTTACTCAAGCGTTTATTTGTTGTTAATGTTGGCGGCGGGGAACTTGTTTTTGTCAACCCAGAAATTCTTGAAACTCAAGGTAAACAAAAAAGCAAGGTCGAAGCTTGCCTGTCTATTCCTGGTAAATGGGGCGAAGTGGAAAGACCAAATAAGGTCAGAATTAAATATCAAGACGAGAATGGTAATTTTCATGAAGAAACATTTGTTGGTTATGCTTGTAAGGCTGTTTGCCACGAGTATGACCATCTAGATGGTATTTTGTATATCGACAAAGCTATAAAAATGCACGACAATAATGAAGGAGAAAGTAATTAATGAAAATAATATTTCTTGGTTCGCCAGAGTTTGCGGTTATCTGCTTAAAAAAGGTTCTGCAAACAAAGCATAAAGTTTTAGCAGTTATCACGCAACCAGATAAACCTGGTAATCGTGGTAAAATTACACCACCACCACTAAAAGTTTTTGCAGAAAGTCAAGGCATTCCTGTTTACCAGTTTCCAAAAATTTCAAGAGATGGTATTGAAATTTTAAAAGAATTAAATCCAGATTTAATGGTTACGGCTGCTTATGGTCAAATTTTGAGCCAACAGATTATAGATATTCCACGCTATGGAATAATTAATGTGCATGCGTCACTTCTGCCAAAGTATCGTGGTGCTAGTCCAATTCAAAGTGCAATTATTGCTGGTGAAAGTGAAACGGGAATAACTATTATGCAAACAGAAGCAGGGCTTGATACGGGCGATATTATTTCTGTTGAAAAAGTCAAAATTAACGGCGATGAAACTGCCGGAGAACTTGCGTTGAAATTGGCTTATATCGGTGGTGACTTGCTCTGCCGAACACTTGACGATATTGAATGTCAAGAAGTCGAAAGAGTTAAACAGATGTCCGAAAATGCGATAATCACAAGTAAACTTAAACGTGAAGATGCATTGATTACTTGGCAAAAAACTGCTGAACAAATTAAAAATCTTGTTCTTGGTGCAAACCCGGATCCAATCGCATATGCCTCTCTAAATGACGAACAAGTTAAGATATATCGTGCTAAAATAGCAGATAATGATATTGAGTCTACTAGTGAGCCAGTTGGCACGGTGCTCAAATGCAGCTCAAGCAAGCATGGAGTGTTTGTTCAGTGTGGCTATGGTGTACTCGAACTATTAGATATTCAATTTCCAGGTGGTAGAATTGCACCAGCAAAAGCATTTTTTGGTGGACGCCGCATAAAGGTGGGCGACCGCTTCCAAGGTAGGATACCGACAGATGAGTAATTTGATTAATATGCAAGATTTTACTAAACAAGAATTAGCTAGCCAGCTAGCTACTTTTTCGTTGCCTAAATATAGAATAGATCAAATATATTCATGGCTTGCAACATATACGCCAATTATGGAGATGACAAACTTGCCACTTGATGTTCGTGAAAAGTTGGCAGAAAAATTCACATCAACGCCAGTTGAAATTGTAAAAGTTTTTAAGTCGAAAAAAGATCCTACAAAAAAATTCTTATTCAAAATGACTGATGGCGAAATTGTCGAAGGTGTGCTCATGAACTATAAGTATGGCAATACTCTTTGCATTTCTTCGCAAGTTGGTTGTCGAATGGGGTGTAAGTTTTGCGCCAGTGGGCTCGACGGGCTTATCCGCAACTTATCAGCAGGTGAAATTTTGAGCGAAGTGCTTGCTGTTAACAAGTTTGAGGGTGGCACGCTAGAAGATAGAAAAATCACAAATATTGTATTAATGGGTAGCGGCGAACCTCTAGATAACTATGATAATGTAGTAAAATTCATAAAGCTTGTCAGCTCGCCAGATGGAATTAATATTTCTCAGCGTAACATTTCGCTTTCGACTTGCGGTCTGGCAAACAGAATAAAAGATTTGACAGACGAGGATTTAAACATTACACTAACAATATCATTGCATGCTACAACAGACGAAAAACGTCAAGAAACTATGAAAGTAGCAAAGGCTTATAACTTGTCAGAACTCTTTGATGCAATTAGATATTACTTTAACAAAACAAAACGTCGTATTGTGTTTGAATACATTATGCTTCCAGATAACACATCAAAAGAAGACGCAAAAAGACTTAAGGAATTAACAAAAGGCTTGTCGTGCCACATAAACTTAATACCAGTTAACTCTACACCAAGCCACATGAAAACAATAACAAAACAAGAGCAAACCGCTTTTTGGACAGAACTTAAAAATGTTGGTTTGTCTGCAACCACAAGGCGTACACTTGGCGAAGATATCGAGGGTGCGTGTGGTCAGCTTAGAAGAAGATTCTTAAAGGGGAAATAATTATGGCAATGTTTAGAATTATACGTGTATCGCCATCTATCTTACCAATTGATTATAAAGATAAAGAAGTTGTAGCCGATACAATAAAAAAACTTGAAAAGGCAGGTGCAAGCTGCATTCACTTTGATGTTATGGACGGTAAATTTGTCGAGAAAAAGACATTTGATTATAAGCTTGTAGATTATGCCAGAAATTTAACAAGATTACTCATTGATGTGCATCTTATGGTTTCAAGTCCCGAAAAAATTATCGATAAGTATTTACATGCTGGTGCAGATATATTATCGGTGCATTACGAAGCTTTTAAAGATTATAGTGTGCTCGAAGAAACTCTAGCAAAAATCAAAGCAAGGAATGTTTTAGCTGGTGTGGCAATCAATCCAGAAACCCCTGCATATAAAATCCGCGACTTATTAAAAGCTGGACTAGTGGACGTAGTCAATGTTATGGGTGTTGAGCCTGGTGACTATGGAAGAGAATTTATTCCTGGATCTGCCGAAAAGGTTGCGGAAGTGCGAGAAATGGATAAAAGCGTTTATATTGAAATTGATGGCGGTGTAAATGTCCGCAATGCAAAGATACTTCGCAAGCTCGGTGCAAATATTTTAGTTAGTGGTAGCACAATATTTAATTCGAAAAACTGGAAGTTAACAATAAAGCAATTAAAAGGCAACGACTTTGGTACACAAATAAAAAATTTCTTTTCTAAAAATAAATAGCAAAGACAATCGCTCGAACATAATATAAGGTAAGGGGAGAGTGATTATGACAATAGTTTGCATAAAGGCTCCAAAATGCCTATCGGGTTTGCTGCGATTGTTTGCAAAGAGCGGCAAAACAAAAGAACGCGAATAAACCGCGTTCTTTTTTATGTTTTTTAGTAAAATAAAAAACGCCATAACGGCGTTAATTATCTATTACTTGTCTTTTTTAGAACCCTTCATACACTTTGTGCACATATACTTGTGAGATACTTTTCCGTCTTCTTCAACGGCTACTTTGTGCAAATTTGGTGCGTAAGAAGTTTTAGTTTTAATATTAGAATGACTAACAAGGTTGCCTGTCATTTTACCTTTGCCACAAACACTGCAAACTCTGCTCATAACTGTTCCTCCTAAATTGATACGTCAAAATGATAACACGAACTCGAAAATTTTGCAACAAATATTTGAAAAAAGTTAAAATACTTTTAAAAATTCTTTTAGATAGTCAAAAAACCTTGCAAAATGTTAACAATTATTGTATTATTATATCGGTTGAAAATCCGACAACTAAATAAAAAGGAGATATTATGGCTGTAAACACCATTAATTCATATGGTAAAATTTCAGTAACTGACGAGTCTATTGCTGGGGTAGTTAGCCACGCCGCACTCGAGTGTTATGGCGTTGTTGACCTTGTTGCAAGGAAACTTGGCGATTCGCTTGCAGATATTTTTAGAAAAAATAGAAAAACACGTGGCATCAAAATTCTCACCATTGGCGATAGAATACACATTGACCTAGACATAATTTTGAAGTACGGCGTTAGCATCAATGCGGTTGCTGAATCAGTTAGAAGATCTGTTAAATATAATGTCGAACAATTCACAGGCATGATTGTAGATTCTGTGAATATAAATGTAGTAGGAGTAAGAGTATAAATCGTCTAACAAGCTGTTAGGCTTTTTATCGTAGCAAAGGAAAGAGATATGAGTAAAAGTATAACTGGCGCATTGTTCCGCAAAATGGTAATTTCAGGCGCCAACTATTTGGAAGAGAATAGTGAATATGTAAACCAATTAAACGTGTTCCCAGTGCCAGACGGCGATACAGGAACAAATATGTCACTTACAATGAAAAGTGTTGTTCGTGAACTTAATATGTGTACAAATAACAATATGGATGCTATTTGTGACGCAATTAGCAAAGGTGCGCTTAAAGGTGCACGTGGTAACTCTGGTGTTATCCTTTCACAAATTCTAAAAGGTTTCACATCAGTTTTAGTTTCAGAAACAAAAATAACTTCAAAACTTTTTGCAAAGGCACTTAAAGAAGGTGCAGATGTTGCATATCAAGCTGTAACCAAACCAAAAGAAGGTACAGTTCTAACTGTTATTAGAGTTATGAGTGAAGAGTCTGTTAAGATAGCTAAAAAGAAAGAGGATTTAGCTGAGTTCTTAAAAGACACTTTGGAAGTTGGTGAAGAAACTTTAAAAATGACACCAGAAATGCTTCCAGTACTTAAAAAAGCTGGCGTTGTTGATGCTGGTGGTCGTGGTTTACTTGTATTATTAAACGGCTTTTTAAAAGTATTATGTGGCGACGAAAGTAGTGTTCAACTCGATTTAAGTTCTGACCAATTAACTGTTAATAATCTAACAGAAACAATTGTTGACTATAATGATTTGGCAGATATTGAATTCGCTTATTGTACAGAATTTTTTGTTATCAACATTAACAAAAAGACAACTGAAGCCGATATCGACAAGTTAAGAGAACACTTAATGGCGATTGGTGATAGTGTTATTTGTATCGGCGACCTTAACCTTATAAAGGTTCACGTTCATACAAACGAACCAAACGTTGCTTTGGGGTATGCTCTTAAACTTGGTGAACTTAACGGCGTTAAAATTGAAAACATGCTCGAACAAAACCGTGCACTTAAAATAAAACAGGAACCAGAAGAATTGAAACAAATTGGTGTTGTAACCGTTTGTGCTGGTGAAGGTTTAGCTAACATCTTCCGTGATCTTGGTGTTGATTATGTTATTGAAGGTGGTCAAACAATGAACCCAAGTGCCGAAGATATTGCAAAAGTAGTAGATAAAGTTCCAGCAGAAAATGTATTCGTTCTTCCAAACAACAAAAATATTATATTGGCAGCTGAACTTGCTAACGATTTGTCTAGAAGAAACATCCATGTTATTCCAACAACATCTGTTCCACAAGGTATTACCGCTGCAATCAACATTGCGTCTGAAGCAAGTGTAGAAGATAATAAAAACATGGTTAAAGATGCGATTAAAGATGTTGTTAGTGGTTCTGTTACATATGCAGTTCGTGCAACGAGCATTGATGGCTTCAAACTTAAAGAAGGCGATATTATCGGTCTTGGTGAAAAGAACATTATTGCTAAAGGTGAAGACGTAAACAAAACAACACTCACAACTATCGAAAAACTCATGAAAGATAATGCTGCAACATTGACATTGTTCTATGGTAACGATGTTAGCCAAGAAACAGCAGACAAATTGGTTGAAACTCTTAGTGAAAAATATCCAAATATAGAAGTTGAGTGCCACAGTGGTGGGCAACCTTTATACTATTATTTGATTTCTATCGAATAATTTTCTCGGCAAAATTTTGCATTCTAGTTCAGAAATTAAAAAAATCTCAGACAGTTATGTACGATTAAGTACACGCCTGCCTGAGATTTTTTTATTTCTTTCTATAATATCAAAATTTTGCCGAGAAATAAATAACTTCGCAGCGGCTGGTGTTAAGTCGCTTTTTTTATTTTCAGTGCTTGACATCTTGAGCGGATTTGTAGTAGTAGTTCTGAAAATAAAGCAGCAATCTTATTTGTAATGTGAAATGCATGAAGTAGATTTTTCGGCGCGGCTTGGTGCCTTGCTCAAAATGACCAGGTGGGTGGTTTGGTGTAGTATCAAAAAATAGATGTAGTGGTTTTTAAGTTTTCAGTCCATGTCATTCAGAGAAACACGCGAGTGTTTCGAAGAATCTACTTTGTACTCATAATTCTGTAAATAAAAAGCAGACTATTGTGTAAACAAACAAAGCGGTAAAAAATTAGCACAATATAAAAATAAGCGGAATTCAATTTAAAATTGGTTTTGTTGTAGGGTGTATGTGTGGTATAATTAAGTCATGTTGGTTGAAGAATTAAATGGCGTTGGAAGTAAGCGTGCAGCTGTTTTAAACGAAAACGGCATTTTTACTATTGACGATATTCTCAACTATTTTCCTAAAAAGTATATTGACTTGTCGAATGCTGAAACGTTTAAAATGGACGGCAAAAACCGACTGATAAAAGTAACTACAATAGAAGATGCTAAAGTTGTTCGTTTGCGTGGTGGACTTAATTATACCAGCATTAAAGTTATTGATGAAGATAATTACAAATTCACTTGTGTTTGGTTCAACCAACCATATATGAAAGCTAATTTAAAAGTAAATACCGATTACTTCTTTTATGGCAAAAATTCTCCAAAGAAAAAGAATTATTTTGTTGTTCAAATGACAATAAAAGACACAAATGCAAGCATGTTGTCTATCTACAAAACAATGGAAGGTATTGGTCAACAAACCATTAAAAACTTGATTGACCAATCATTTAAGGTGTCAGATTTTTGGTCTGCCTTTGACAAAAATTTACCATTGTCATTGGCATATAAGTACTTACATAACCCACAAAATTCAAGCGAGTTAATTGATGCAAAAGCTCGTGTTAATTTCGAAGATGCAGCTTATATTTGTGCTGCAACTAAATTTAATAAAAACATTAATAAAGTGCAAAAAACGCAAAATTATACAAATTTAAGTGAAATATTGTGTTATTTTTGCAATATTTTGCCATTTTCTTTATCTGAAAGTCAATTAAAAGTGATAAAAGAATTAAATAATGATTTTGAAAAAATCTATCCTATAAACAGAATAATTGATGGCGATGTTGGGTCTGGTAAAACTGTTATAGCTTTTTATGCAATGCTGGTTGCAAGCAAAAATAGTTATCAATCAGTCATGCTTGCACCAACTGAATTACTTGCCAAGCAACATTACTTAAATGCAATAAAACTTTTTGGAAAAGACAATTGCATGTTTCTTTCGTCACAAACAAAATCAAAAGAGTTAAGCCGCATTCAAGAAAATGGCTCACTTATGATATTTGGTACACAATCTGTTTTTTCAGGTAAGGTCAAATATAAAAATTTATCTATGATTATTGTTGATGAACAACATAGGTTTGGCGTTGGTGATAGGGCTAAAATTTGTGATAAGGGTATTACACCCGATGTTATTAGTATGAGTGCAACGCCAATTCCAAGGACGTTGTCTTTGGTATTCCGTGGTGACCTTGATGTGAGCGAGCTAAAATCTAGGCCGTTTGCTGTAAACATTCAAACAAACATTGTTAACAGTAAGCGAGAAGAAGATATGTATTGTTTTGTTGCAAAAAAAGTGAGTGAGGGAAGTAAGGTTTTTGTTGTTTGTAGCAAAATTGGTGACGATGAAGATGAAGACGAATTGTCTTATTCGGCAACAAATGTTTACCAAAAATTAAAATCAAAATTCAATTTCAACATTGGAATATTAAATGGGAAAGTTAAGCAGCAAGAACGGGACAAAGTTCTGTCTGATTTCGACGCTGGTAATATTAAGCTTATAGTTGCGACAACTATTGTTGAAGTTGGAATTGATATTCCAGACAGTGACATAATGATTATTATGACTCCAGAAAGCTTTGGACTTGCCACATTGCATCAGCTTCGTGGACGCGTAGGACGAAAAGGGCAACAAGCTTATTGTTTTTGTTTGGTTCATGCTGCAAGCAAACAGACGCTTGATAGATTGAATTTTTTTAAATCTCATAATAATGGTTATGAACTTGCAGAATACGACTATAACATGCGTGGTGCCGGTGAAACTTTTGGTACAAAACAACATGGAAAAACTTCTAGTGATATAATAACAAATATCGGACTAGATACATTTAAAAAAGCTAAAATAGCAGTTGACACGCTTTGTGAAAAAGATTATGAAACTTACTCAAAGGTCGCAAGTTTAGCTGTAAAAAAGTTTAATAATGTATTTGAAAAAATTATTTTAAATTAAAAGACCACCCAAAATTGATGGTCTTTATTTTTCTTATTTTATTCTGGTGTTATTTCATCATTATTTAGTTTTGTTTTAGCTTCTAGATAATCTTGTCTGGCGTTTACGCGCATTTTAAAGTCAAAATAAATAGGGTCAGTTTTTGGGTCAAACTTGTCTGTTTCGTCGAACAAAACGCTTGAGTCACCAGTGTTAATCATATAATTATTAAGAGCATCGGTATAAAGTTCTGCCATAACGTCTATTTGATTTGCATCGTGGTATTGTGTGCCTGCAATGAGGTATGCAAGATCAAAAAGCTCATTTTTTTGGTTGTGAGAAGCGTTTCTACCAATGCAACAAAGTTCTTTTATGTAAATATCTTTTACTTTTGACGATTTTTTCATGAGTAACAATGATTCACAAGTGTGCGAAACAAAAACAATACCGTTGCCATTCGAAATATAGACATTTTTGATGTGGTCTTCAACAGGGTAATAGTCTGGCAAAAGTGAAATTTCAAGCTTTCCGTTGACATTTTCTAATCTGAAAAGTCCACAAGTTTGTGAATTATCGTTCATACGCATAGGTGAAGAGCCATAAATATAGACAACATCTCTATCTTTTAAGTTAATAGTTTCAACTTTCATAACAAAACTCCAAATTAATTCTAGATAAAGTATAAGTCCAAAACAGTTTAACGTCAATAGGCAAAATAAATAAAATAAAAAAAATTAAAAATATTAAAAAATCCCTTGACGAATAATATTAATTTTGCTATTATATACGAGTGTTACAGACACCATGTGGAGGGTTAGCTCAGCTGGGAGAGCATCTGCCTTACAAGCAGGCGGTCGTAGGTTCGAGCCCTACACTCTCCACCAAATGCGGGAATGGCTCAGAGGTAGAGCGTTGCCTTGCCAAGGCAAATGTCGCGAGTTCGAATCTCGTTTCCCGCTCCAGGTAAACAATAAAAAAGAAAAGTCGATTGGCTTTTCTTTTTTTGTATTTTAAAAATTAAGTTTACTGAAATAAGGTGTGTTAACAATTGGAAAGGTCAGTGTCTTTTGTTCCGTTGATAAAGGTAATAATTTTTGGTTTTAAAAATCCAGAACCAATGTTAACAATAATGTCTAAATTGTCTAATTTTGCTGTTAACTTGCAAGAGTGCATTTTGTATGAAGAAACTTGGTCAACAATCTTTTTATCAATACTTATAAAACAATTTGTATATTTAATAGTTACTTCAACAACATGCTCGCCAATATTTTTTGTAAGTGTTTGATTTATGTTTTTTAGCTGAATTGTAGATAAAATTATTCCACAAACAATAACCAAGATTACAATTGAAATAATAATAAATGCAAGAACTTTCATTTTGTTTTCTCCTAAAACTAAATTATTTTTTATATTATCTTCCTATATTATATCATATTTTGCTGCAAAACAAAAGTATATAATAAAGATTTTGCTAGTAGAAATGTGAAATTTTGATAAATTATTTCAATTTAAGAGTAATTAATTTTGTAGTTTTTTGTTTAATTTGTGTTAGTATTAGTATTGTTTATGGCAAAAAAACGCAAAATATTTTTGAATAAGTGTGAAAAATTATCAAAATTTGACAAAAATTAGATTGCATGTTATAATGCAATTAGTAAAAGGAAGACATGTTTATGGATAAAACAACGGAAAGAGTATTTATGTGCATGCCAGAAAGTATCGCAGCTGCGTTTGGAACTGGTGTCGCTAATATGTCCGATAAACGTGCAGAAAACTTGAGTGGGCAATTAGCAGATGTCTTTAATTATCTATATAGTCAACATAGTGACGATGTGCAGCTCGAAAAATTTAAATTAATTGGTTCATGCGTCGAAAGTTATGAAGGAAATGACATTGTTAAGTTTAATGGTGTTGCCTTGTTTTCTGATAAAACAATTGCGTATACCACCATTGATTATTCTATGCCTTTGAAATCTTATACCTATAATATTAAAGTCAACAATTATGAATATTTCGATAGACTAACAAAATCTACCAAGCCAACAAATATTTCGGTTGTTCCAGTTTTTGACTTTGCCGATGTTAACGAAACATTTACAAATAACAGCCAAGAAGTAAATGGATACAAAAATGCCAAAAGTATGCTCTTAAACATATCTACTCCAAAGTATGATGACAGTAAAAATGAAGTTTCATTTTTAGCCAAAACTTTAATGCTAATTAAAAACAATTACGACAATTGCAACCGTGTTATCGTTGCAACAAATAAATATGATGTAAATTCAACAAAAGGTGAGTATTCACTTTTAAAACAAAACCCAGCATCGATTTTTGATTATACTGCAAATGCAATTAGAAACAGAGGTAGTTCAAAAATCAAAGTTTCTAACCTTTCAATGATTCCAGTTAATTTTGAAAATACAGACGAAGCATATTCAGCAGTCTTAAATTAATCTGTTTTACATAGTAAAAGATTATAACACAAAAAAGAAGAACCAAAAGGCTCTTCTTTTTTAATTGGTGCTCATGACCGGACTCTCGTCAAAACACGCGGGCAAAGTATTCGCTTTTTTAAAAAAACTCATTTAAGCCGCGGTTTTTCCTCTTTTCAAAAGTTTTTTTAAAAAAACTTTTATCAATATTTATCACCGGTCCGAGTCCGGATTGTAAACGCACAAAATAAAAAACCACCAGAAAACTGGTGGCTTTCTATATTGGTGCTCATGACCGGACTCTCGTCAAAACACGCGGGCAAAGTATTCGCTTTTTAAATAAAAAGCTCATTTAAGCCGCGGTTTTTTCCTCTTTTCAAAAGTTTTTTCTAAAAAACTTTTATCAATATTTATCACCGGTCCGAGTCCGGATTGTAAACGCACAAAATAAAAAACCACCAGAAAACT
>CAKVLG010000003.1 GCA_934756675.1 uncultured Clostridia bacterium
CTTCTTATTTATGGTGTTGCTTTCGAAAAACAAAGTGAAATGGACGAATACTTCAAGATGATTGAAGAAGCTGAAAAACGCGACCACAGAAAGCTTGGCAAAGACCTTGATTTGTTCTTTATTTCTGACTATGCACCTGGCATGCCATTTTTTATGCCAAAAGGTCAAACTGTTATAAATGAGCTTATCAATTTCTGGCGTGAAGAACACAAGAAAGCAGGGTATGTAGAAATCACAACACCAATCGCCCTTAACCGCAAGCTTTGGGAAAAGAGCGGTCACTGGGATCACTACAAAAAGAATATGTACACATTTAAGCTCGAAAATGATACATTTGCAATCAAACCGATGAACTGCCCAGGTGGTATGCTTTATTATAAGGAAAGAATGCACTCATACAAGGAACTTCCTATGCGTGTTGCTGAACTTGGTAAGGTTCATCGTCATGAAGCAAGCGGAACATTGCATGGGCTATTTAGAGTTCGTTGCTTTACTCAAGATGATGCTCATATCTTTATGACACCTGACCAAATTGAAAGTGAAGTTGCAAACATCATTAAACTTGTCGACAAGATGTATAGTGTGTTTGGTTTGGAATATGCTTTGGAACTTTCGACAATGCCAGAAGACCATATCGGTACATTAAAAGAATGGGAACATGCTGAAGATTGCTTGAAGAAAGCTCTTAAGAAGATAGGTAAAGATTATATAATCAACGAGGGCGATGGTGCTTTCTATGGGCCAAAGATTGATATTCATATTAAAGATGCAATTGGTAGAACATGGCAATGCGGAACAATCCAACTTGATATGCAACTTCCAAAACGTTTTGATTTGTCTTATGTTGCTCAAGACGGTTCAAGGCAAGAACCAATCATGCTTCACAGAGTTATCTTTGGTTCTGTTGAAAGATTCTTTGGCATTATTACAGAAAACTTTGCTGGTGCATTCCCACTTTGGCTTGCTCCAACACAAGCAATAGTAATTCCTATTAGCGACAAGTACGAAGCTTATGCAAGAAAAGTAGAAAAGAAACTTGCTGATAGCGGCATTAGAACAGAACTTGACTTGCGTGCTGAAAAAATCGGTTATAAAATTAGAAGCGCTCAACTTCAAAAGATTCCATATATGGTCGTTGTCGGTGAAAATGAAATGAACGACAAAACAGTTTGTATCCGCAAGAGAAATGACGCAAACCAAGAAGTTAAAAAGCTTTCTGACTTTATTAAGCAACTTAAAAAAGAAATCAAAAATAAAACGAGATAAAATGCTTGACAAAGTAATAAAAGCGTTATATAATAACTTCGCTTAAATAAAAAAGTGAAAGACCACTTTCCACCAATCGAATGAAAGATTTTGCTTGGTTAACATATCTTATAAATCTGCTGATGTATTTTTGCGTGCAGATAAAGATAGGTGTGAGTGGGATTTCCCACTCACTTTTTTATTGAGAAAAAAATCAGTGCATTGCACTAAGGGGGATAACATTATAAAACAGGAACATCAAATTAACTCAGAAATCCGCGATAAGGAAGTAAGATTGATCGGTGCTGACGGCGAGCAGCTTGGCATTGTGAGTGCAGCAGAAGCTAACCGCATTGCAGACGAACAAAACTTGGACCTTGTTAAGATTTCGCCAAATACGAATCCACCAGTTTGTAAGATTATGAACTATGGTAAATTCTTATTTGATAAAGCTAAGAGAGAACGTGAACAAAGAAAGAACCAAAAAATTGTTGAAACAAAAGAAGTTCAACTTTCAATGACAATTGAAATGCACGACATGGAAACAAAAGCAAAGAACGCAACAAAGTTCTTGACTGCTGGCAACAAGGTTAAAGTTGTTTTGCGTATGAAAGGCAGACAACAAGCATATTCAGCAAAAGGTATTGAAATTGTTAATACATTTTGTGGTTTAGTAGAAGAGTTCGGTTCCAAGGATAATGAGCCAAAAGTAGAAGGTAGAAACATTATCACAACGCTCATCCCAAAAACTAACAAAAAGGCAAAGTAGGAGGAATTAATTTATGCCAAAGCAAAAAAATAGCAGCGCAGCAAAGAAAAGATTTACAGTCCTTAAAGGTGGTAAAATTAAACGCGCTCACCAAAACAAAAGACACATTTTAACAAAAAAGGAAACCGGTCGTAAACGTGCTCTTCGTCAAACTGGATACGTTTCAACAACTCAAGCTAAAACAATCAAAAAGCTTGTTGGTGACCAAGACTAAGGTAGGAGGAAGCATTCATGAGAATTAAAAGAGGCGTTAACGCACATAAAAAAAGAGAAGCAATTTTAAAAGAAGCTAAAGGTTACAGAGGTTCTAAGAGTAAACTTTATAGAGTAGCTCGCGAAGCCGTTATGAAGAGCGGTAACTATGCATATGTTGGCAGAAAGCAAAAGAAAAGAACATACCGTGATCTTTGGATCGCTCGTATCAATGCTGGTGCAAGAGAATATGGTCTTTCTTATTCAAAACTTATGCACGGTTTAAATTTAGCTGGTGTTGAACTTAACAGAAAAGTACTTGCTGACTTAGCTGTTAACGATAAAGCTGCATTTGAAGCAGTTGTTAATCAAGCTAAAGCTGCACTTAATAAGTAATTATAAAAATTCTAGGTCTTGCACCTAGGATTTTTTATGTATAGTTAATGATTAGTTGACAATTAATTATATAATCATATAAAATGAATTCGTATGGAAATTATCACGAGCTTAGAAAACCAAATAATAAAAGAAGTTCGCAGTCTGCAAGAAAAAAAGTACAGGCGGTTTTATGGCAAGTTTGTTGTCGAAGGGCCAAAGTTTGTTCGTGAAGCTGTTTATGGTGGCGGGCAAATAGACAAAGTATTTGTGCTTGCTAGCAAGATTGGTGAATATGGCGATATTTTGTCTGAAGTGAAAGACAAGATTTATGCTGTTAACGAAAAAATATTTGCCAAAATTTCTGATACAGAAAATTCACAAGGTATTCTTGCCGAAATTGTTATGCCAGAACGTGGAATGTTTGTTCCAAATGGTGATGACATTTTGGTGCTCGATAGAATTTCTGATCCTGGAAACATGGGAACAATAATTCGAACAGCGGCAGCAACGGGGTATAATACCATTATAGTGCTTGATTGTGTCGACCACTATAACCCAAAAGTTGTTAGGAGCAGTGCCGGTGGAATATTTTATACAATAATTTATCCACTCGGGCTTGATGAAGCAATTGATGTTTTAAAAAGTCATAACTATAAAATTATAATTGCCGATGCAAGGGGCGAAAATGTTTTTCGCAGGCAAAAACCTCCAAGCCCAAACGCCTTGGTAATTGGTAACGAGGCAAATGGCCCGTGTGAAAAAATCAAAGCTGCAGCAGATGTAATGATATCTCTTCCAATGAAAAAACAGGTTGAGTCGCTTAATGCGGGCGTCAGTGCTAGCGTTTTGATGTATGAATTAAAAAAAGATAGTATATAGGAGAAATAATTATGAGTGGACATTCTAAATGGCACAACATACAAGCAACAAAAGGTAAAGCTGATGCTGCTCGTGGAAAAGTATTTACAAAAATAGGTCGTGAAATCGCCGTTGCGGTAAAGATGGGTGGTGCCGACATTAATACAAATAGTAAACTTTATGATGTAGTTCAAAAAGCTAAACAAAATAATATGCCAAACGATAGTATTCAAAGAAGTATCAAAAAGGCAGCAGGTGAAGGCCCAAACGAAAACTATACACCAATTACATACGAAGGATATGGTCCTTATGGTGTTGCTTTTATTGTTGAATGTTTAACAGACAACAAAAACCGTACAGCATCTGATGTTAGACATCTTTTTGATAAATTTGGTGGCAACCTTGGTACAGACGGTAGCGTATCTTATTTGTTTGAATACAAGGGCGTTGTAGTTGTTGCTAAAAAAGATTTAACGGAAGATGATGTAATGATGGTTGCACTCGATAGCGGTGCAGATGATGTTCAAACAGAAGATGAAGCATTTATTGTTTATTGTGCAACAGACAAAGTGCATGATGTAAGCAAAGCTTTTGAAGCTGCTGGAATGACGGTTGAACAAGCCGAAGCTGACTATGTTCCATTTAACTATATGGAACTAACAGAAAGTCAACAAGAAACAATTGGTAAACTTACCGATGCCCTTGATGACCTTGACGATGTTCAAAACGTATATAACAATATGGGTTAAAAAAGTGCTGGCTTTTGCCAGCATTTTTATATTGTAAAATAAAAAACAGTATGATAAAATTATGCCGTAAGGAGATTTTTATGGATAAAAATAAGCAAGACCAAACAGTTGCAGAAGTTGAATATAATGGCAAAATTATTAATATTTATGACCCAGCAACTGCCCTTTTAATAGAACAACTTAGAAACAAAAATAATAAAAAAGAACAAAAAACAACTGAAAAAGAAGATGCTCTTGAATAAAAATGCAGATTTATACAATTTTAATTGTTAATAATTGCTAAAATTAACAAAAAAGTGCAAAAAAATTAAGCAAAACGACTAAAAATATAAAAATAACTTATTTAATTGCACTTTTTATTATTTTTTAAATTTAAGTATTAAAACTCTCTATGATGCTAAATAAAAATTATTAAAAATGCGGGTCTTTTTATTTTGCTATTGAACTTAGTCTTTTTGTATGTTATAATAATCTTGGAGAAAAGAATGGATAGAGAAATCTTAAAAGAAAAATATAGAATTGTTTATGATTTGTTTGAAAAACAAGACAAAATGACAGATGAACAATTGGCTAGGTTTGAGCATACACTTTGCAAGCTTTTTAATGATTATCCAGAAGTACTTTATATTGTTAACAAAAAGAAAGAAAGTCTGGGTATGCTTGCTGCAAAATATCGCTTCGAAAAAGCTGCAATGAAGGCTATGGAAAACGAAAAAGTTAGCCTTATGCAAGACGCGTATGGATATACCATTGGTATGATTTGTGCAAGGCGTGAACTTAAAAAAGCTACACTTTTTGCACTAAAAAATAAAAAGGCTAGTTTGATGCAAAATAATAGAGGCATGACAGTTGGTATGTTTGCGGCTGAAAGGGGAATGGAAGAAGTTGCCCTGGAATCAATTAAAAATAAAGAAGCTACCTGCATTCAAAACGTAGACGGTTACACACTTGGCATGTTTGCGGCTGAGCAAAAACTAGACAGTGTCTGCTTGCGTATTTTGATGCAAAATAAAAAGGCGGCTATGCAACAAAATGGTGACGGAAATACTATTGGTATGATTGCTGCTAAAAATAAGTTAAAATATTCAACACTTGTAGCTATAGATGATAAAGATTTAAGAAATCAACAAAATGCTGACGGCAACACAGTTTGCATGCTTGCGGTTGATTTTGGCGATGATGAAGTGTATGATAAAATCTTTGAATATGAAGATGCGATGCTTATTCAAAACAACAATGGCGATAATGTCGGTATGCTTATGGCTAAAGCTGGCAAAGATAAATATGTTTGCATTGCGCTTGATAATAAAAAAGCAAGTGTTCAGCAAAACAATTCTGGTTTTAACATTGGCATGATCGCAGCGGTAATGGGGTTAAAGAAAGCGACATATAAATCACTAGATAATTATGATGCAAGTGTTCAGCAAAATATTAATGGTGAAACAATTGGAATGATTGCTGCAAAACAACGCGATGAAGAGTCTGTAATAAAATCGCTCAAAAATTATGATGCATCAGTTTTGCAAAATAAGTATGGTGACAATGTTGGCATGATAGCGGCAAAAAGGGGTTTAAAAAAGGCAACTCTTTGTGCTTTGGATAACAAGGAAGCTAGTTTGCAAACAAATAATAAAGGTGAAAACATTGCAATTGTTGCAGCAGAAAGTGATTTAAAACAAGTATTTTGCAAGGCTTGCATACGACCAGAAACAAGAGAGTATTTAAAGAAAAACTGCAAAAATTTAAAAGTTTACGTGAAAAAGTACTTAAAAACTGCAAATATTGACGAAAATATTGTAATCGACAACGAAATAGATGACATATTGAATTTTGATTAATTTTAAAATTCTTAAGTTTAACTGGGCTACTTTTAGCTCGGCTATTTTTTTTTGCTTGACTATAAGTAAATTTATATTTATTATTATAAATAAAATGGAGGTAGTATGGTTATTCTTGGGATAGACCCTGGTTATGCGATTGTTGGTTATGGCGTAATTGATAAAAATGAAAAGACTGGTGCATGCAAACTTATCGATTATGGTGCTATCGAAACTTATGCTACAGATACTTTTCCAACAAGGCTTGCTCAAATCCAAGAAGGCACTCAAGGACTAATTGAAGCATACAAACCAGATGCTGTTGCTATTGAAGAATTGTTTTTTAATAACAACATCACAACAGGTATTCAAGTTGCCGAAGCGAGAGGTGTTATTATTTGCACTTGTGTTCAAAACTGTGGCAGACTTTATGAATACACTCCAATACAAATAAAAAGAGCAATAACTGGAACAGGCAAGGCAGACAAAAAACAAATTGAATATATGACGAGAATGATGCTTGGTTTAAAAACTAATCCAAAACCAGATGACGCTGCCGATGCCTTAGCGGTTGCGCTTACTCACGCTCAGACAAACAACGATATAAAAGACAACAGCATGTTTGTTAATAAAAAACGCGTGTATCACAAAAAAGAAAAACGAAACCTTGGGCTTTTAGAAAACATTAGGGGGCAAAAATGATTTATTCAATAACTGGTAACATAAAACGCATAGACGAAAACATGATTACTGTTGAAACAAATAGCATTGAGTATGAAGTTTGTTGTTCTTATGGAACGATTGACGACTTGCTACTTGGGTCTGGCGAGAAAAAAGTTTATACATACATGCAAGTGCGTGAAGATGCAGTTGCTTTGTTTGGCTTTGCTGACCTTGCTGAAAAACGTATGTTTTTGAATTTAATTAATATTTCGGGCATTGGACCTAAAATGGCAATAAGTATACTTTCGGGTATGAGCGCAAAAAATTTGGCTAGTGCAGTTGTTAATCAAAATGTTGGTTTGCTCACAAAAATAAAAGGTCTTGGGAAAAAGACTGCAGAAAGAATTGTTTTGGAGCTTAAAGAGAAAGTTCAAGAAAATGTTAAACAAGAACAAGTGCTTGGTGGTGAAACAGTTTTTGAATTAGTAGAAGACTTTACGCGTGAAATGAATGATGCTGTTGCAATTTTGGTTGAACTTGGCATCAAAAAAGAAGAAGCAACCAAACTTGTTAAACAAAAGGCCGAATCAAACGAAACTGCCGAACAAATTATAAGGAAGTGTTTGTAATGGAACAAAAAAACAAATTTACAAGTCACATGGACGAACAAATAGCTGCCAGCCGCGTTGTAGACACAAACGAAACTGCTGAAGACGAAGAAATTGAGCTAACACTTCGCCCAAAGACTATGAACGAGTATATTGGTCAAGCAAAGGTCAAAGAAAACCTTTTGGTGTATATTAAAGCTGCAAAAAAACGTAAAGAAGCCCTTGACCATGTTTTGTTATATGGACCTCCTGGGCTTGGTAAAACTACACTTTCGTCTGTTATCGCAAACGAAATGGGTGTAAATATCACGCTTACAAGTGGACCTGCAATCGAAAAGGCGAGCGACCTTGCGGCACTACTCACAAAACTCAACGAGAACGATGTTTTGTTTATTGATGAAATCCATAGACTTAACCACAAAGTAGAAGAAATTTTGTACCCAGCTATGGAAGACTTTGCCCTAGATTTTATCGTTGGCGAAGGTCCATCGGCAAGGTCTGTGAGAATCAATCTGCCAAAGTTTACGTTAATCGGTGCAACAACCAAAGCGGGAATGTTAACAGGTCCATTGCGTGACAGATTTGGCGTTCTTTGTAGGCTCGAAATTTATAGTCCAGAAGACCTAACAAAAATTGTCACAAGATCAGCAAAAATACTTGGTGCACCAATCGATAGTGATGCTGCTCTCGAAATTGCAAGACGTAGCCGCGGCACACCACGTATTGCTAACAGACTACTCAAGCGTGTGCGTGATTTTGCCATTGTTATGGGAGATGGTAAAATTGATAACAAAATTGCAAAACTTGCACTTGACCGCATGGAAGTTGACAGTTTGGGGCTTGATAATGTCGACAGAAATATATTAAATGCCATGATCAACAAGTTTGGTGGCAGACCAGTAGGGCTCGACACACTTTCCGCAGCCACTGGGGAAGAACAATGCACAATCGAAGATGTGTATGAACCATACCTAATGCAAATTGGGTTCGTTGCAAGAACTCCACGCGGACGCGTTCCACTTCCAAAAGCATATGAACATTTAGGAATAAAAATATAAAGAGAGAATTATGAAAACAAGTGATTTTTATTATGACTTACCAGAAGAATTAATTGCTCAATCGCCAATTGAACCACGCGACCATTCTAGGTTGCTTGTTTATAACAGAAAAACCGATACAATTGAGCATAAGCATTTTTATGATATTATTGATTATCTTACACCAAACGATGTTTTGGTTATTAATAATACAAAAGTTATCCCAGCAAGGATATATGGTAAAAAAAAGACAGGTGCACATATTGAAGTGCTATTATTAAAGCGAATTAATCTAACAGATTATGAAGCACTATTAAAGCCTGCCAAAAAAGCACCAGTTGGAACAGTACTCACATTTAGCGATAACTTGTCTTGCGAAATCGTGGATAATGTTGACGATATTGGTGGCAGAATTGTTAGGTTTACGGTTCAAACTGGAACCTTAGAGGCAGAGCTTGACAGAATTGGCGAAATGCCACTTCCACCATATATAAAGAAAAAGCTTGAAAATAAAGACAGATATAACACTGTCTATGCAAAAATTGATGGCTCTAGCGCTGCACCAACAGCGGGCTTACATTTCACAACAGAACTTATGCAAAAAATTAAGGACAAAGGTATTGAAGTTATTGAAGTTCTGCTCGAAGTTGGGCTTGGTACATTTAGACCTGTTAAGGTTGACGATGTCGAAAAACATGTAATGCACAGCGAACGCATTGTAGTAACGCCCGAAACGGCAGAAAAATTAAACAATGCAAAAAGAGCTGGCAAGCGTATTATTGCAGTTGGAACAACATCTGTCCGCACGCTCGAAAGTGTTGCTGACGAAAATGGAGTAGTAGGTCCTGCTAACAAAGAAACAAACATTTTTATTTATCCAGGCTATAAGTTTAAGTTTGTAGATAGCTTAATCACAAACTTCCATTTGCCAGAAAGTACTTTGATTATGCTTGTTAGTGCGCTTTGTTCAAAAGAAAAAATGTTAAACGTTTATCGCACAGCTGTTAAAGAAAAATATAGATTTTTCAGCTTTGGAGATGCAATGTTTATTGAGTAGGAGAAATATGGGAAAAGAATATTTTAAGTTTACAGAAAAAGAAAAATCATCAAAGAGTTTTGCTCGTTGCGGCGAACTTGTGACCCCACATGGCACAATTCAAACACCAGTATTTATGCCTGTTGGAACACAAGCAACTGTAAAAAGTTTGCAAACACGCGATTTAAAAGAACTTGGCGCACAAATTATTTTGTCGAACACATATCATTTATACCTAAGACCAGGTGCCGATTTAATTGAAAAAGCTGGTGGCCTGCACAAGTTTATGAATTGGGATAGACCAATACTTACAGATAGTGGCGGATTTCAAGTTTTTAGCCTTTCTGATATGAATAAAATCACAGATAGTGGCGTTGAGTTTAAGTCGCATCTTGATGGCAGCACACACGTCTTCACTCCACAAAAGTCAATTGAAGTTCAAAACAAACTCGGCAGTGATATTGTTATGGCGTTTGACGAATGTTCGGACTATGGTGTTAGCTATGAATATGCAAGACAAGCGCTCGACCGTACAAACAATTGGCTCAAAATTTGCTACGAATGTCAAAAAAATCCAAAACAAATGCTTTTTCCAATTGTTCAAGGTAACTTTTTTGCAGACCTAAGATTAAAATCGCTTAATGATATTTTGCCATATAGTAAAGTTGGTTTTTCTATTGGCGGGCTTTCTGTTGGCGAACCTAAGAAAAAAATGTATGAACTTCTAGATGTCTTAGCTCCACATTATCCAGCAGACAGAGCACGCTATCTTATGGGTGTTGGTAGCCCAGATTGTATTCTCGAAGGGGTAGAACGCGGCATAGATATGTTCGATTGCGTGCTTCCAACACGTATTGCCAGAAATGGTACAGCATTTACTTCAAAGGGTAAAGTTGTTGTTAAAAATGGTAAATATAAAGAAGATTTTACTCCACTTGATGACGAGTGCGACTGCCCAGTTTGCAAACAATATACAAAAGCTTACTTGCGTCATTTGTTCAATGCTGGCGAAATTCTTGGTGGCGAATTACTTAGTATTCACAACTTGCACTATTTAACTCATCTAATGGAACAAATTCGCACTGCAATAAAAGAAGATAGATACGAAGAATTTAAGAGAGAATATCTTAAAAAAACAGGTTATTAATCAAGAAATGACAAAATAGTTAATATTTTGCTTGCGAAACAAATTTCTAATATGATAGAATATAAGTAGAAAATTAAGGAGAATAAATTATGACACTTCAAATGTTACTTGGCGAAAATAACGCAGCAGCAAACAATCAATGGTGGATGTACCTTGTTTTAATTGGTCTTGTTGTTATTATGCTTGTTTTTCCATTATTTACACAAAGAAAAAGAACTAAGGAATTTAATTCAATGCTCGATAACATGAAGGTTGGCGACAAAGTTCGTACAATCGGTGGTGTTATTGGTCGCGTTACAAAAATCAATCTCGATGCAGATGTTCCTACAGTTGTTATCGAAACAGGTGCTAAAGGTCAAAAAACATCTATGGAATTTGACGTAACTGCTATTCAATATAACTTTAACTACAACCCACAAGCTGTTACTTACACAAAACAAGGTAAAAAAGCAGACGAAGCTAAAACTGAAACAAAAGACGAACAAAAACCAGAAGAAGTTAAGGCAGAAGAACCTGCTGAAGAAAAAGCTAGTGCTGAAATAGAAGAAAAGGCTGAAGAAAAAGAAGAAAAACCAGCCGAAAAGAAAGCTGAAAAGAAAACAGTTAAAAAGCCAGCTGCCAAAAAATCTAAAAAGAAATAATAAATTTTATCACCGCAAGCAAGCGGTGATTTTTTTTGCATTATTTAGTAACGAATTGTTTGACACAACTTTTAATAAACTAGTATACTTTCACCGACTACAAATTTTAGGGGGTAAATATGAAAAAGTTTAAATGGCTATTTTCCATTTTATTTATTGTCGCTTTTTCAATGTGTTTTGTTGCATGCGGTTCTAATGAGCAAGGCGACGGAAACCAAGGTGGTGGCAGTGGCGGTGGAAGCACACCACCAGCACACGTTCACTCTTTTACAGAAAGAGTTGTTGCTGATTGTTTAAAAACACCAGCAGATTGCGAAAATAGTGCTGAATATTATGTTTCTTGCGAATGTGGAGAAAAGGGAACAGATACATTCAAAAGTGGTTCACCACTTGGGCATACTGGTGGCAAAGCAACATGCGAAGAATTGGCACAATGTTCTCGTTGCGGGAAAACTTATGGCGACTATGGTGAGCATGAGTATGGTAATTTTACTGTTATAAGTAAAAAAACATGCACAACACGTGGCGAAAAAGTCGCAACTTGCAAAGTTTGTCACAAAACAAACACTATTTACACAGCTCCATCACATGAATATAATGATGAAGATTGGGTAACTGTTGCAGAATCTCGCTGCTTTGACGAAGGTGTTAAACAAGTTATTTGTAATGATTGCGGAAAGGTTGTTACACAAACTATTCCAGCAATTGGTCATCATGATTTAGCAAACCCTACATGTGAACATGGCAATGTTTGCATAAGATGTCATTATGAAGAAGGTGAGAAACTTGGTCACGATTTCTCAAATTGGGAAATTAAAACCGGCAATGAACCTACTTGCACAGAAAATGGCGTAAAAGAAAGAGTTTGTCGCCGTTGCAACAAACAAGAAACAGATGTTGTATATAAAACTGGCCACCAAGGCGAATGGGTAACAACTATTGAGCCAACTTGTACAACAAAGGGCCAAAAAACAAGAACTTGCTCGGTTTGTAACCAAACAGAAACAAGCAATATATCAACTCTGCCTCATGATTACGATAAAACAATCGTAAAACAAGCTACATGTACGCAAAATGGTACAGAAAAATACACATGCAAAAATTGTGGATATTCATACAACATGACAATACCTGCTACTCATGATTATTACGATTGGATAACAGAGTCCGAGGCAACATGCCAAGCAACTGGACTAAAAACTAGAGATTGCAAAAAATGTAATCATAAAGACACATATACAATACCAAAACTCAATCATAAATACGATGAAGGCGAAGTATTATCGCAGCCAACTTGCACAGAAAATGGTGTAAGAAAACAAACTTGCACTGTTTGCAACCAAACAATAAATAATACTATTCCTAAACTTGGTCACAATATGCAAGCTGGAACTTGTACAACTCCTTCTACTTGCTCAAGATGTGACTATCAAATTCCAGGCAGTCACTCATATGGCGAGTGGAAAGTTATTGAAGACCCAGATTGTGATAGAAAAGGTTACAAAGTTCGCGTATGTACCGTTTGTGAAAATATTGATAGAATAAATATTGACCCAATAGGGCACACATATGGTGCTTGGACAAAAATTGTTGAAGCAACATGCGAAGAAGATGGCTTTAGCAGACATATTTGCACAGTTTGCGGAAAGAAAGAAGATCAAACAGATATAAGTTTGGTCATAACTTTACAACATGGTTTAATGACGTAGAAGCAACTTGCTTGACAGATGGCGAACAAACCAGACATTGCACAAGATGTGATAAATTTGAACGTAACATTATTCCATCTTTTGGTGGACATGATTTTGGCAATGGTGGCTGCTATTCTGGCAAAGCATGTGCAAATTGTGGCATGATATCTTCAATGCATACATATGGCGAAAATGGTTGCGATATTTGCGGCTTAAAATACACAGATGCTAGTTATACAAGTTATAACAATGGTCAATCGTATATTGTTGAAGATATTTTAGACAAATCTGCCGAAATAATATTTATCAGAAAAACATATAATGGGAAACCAGTGACTTCAGTAAGTGTTGGTACATTGCCAGATACTGCTACAACTTATATTTTACCAGAAGGTATTGAAAGCGTTAGAAGTTTTTCTGCTAAAAATTTAAAAATATTAGTTATCCCAGCTTCTATTGGCAGAATTCCAGATAATTTTGCTGCTGGTGCTCCACTAGAAAGTGTAATTATTCCAGAAGGTATTACAAGAATCGGTAGATATGCCTTTAGTGGAGCTAAAATGACAAGTGTTGTAATTCCAAACAGTGTGACAACCATTGATCCACATGCATTTTCGGGTTGTATAAATTTAAAAACTGTAATAATAGGGAATGGTGTAACAACCTTACAATATAGATTATTTGATACCTGCAAGAACCTAGAAAATGTGTATATTGGTGATGGTGTTACAACTATCAATGAGGAAGTTTTCTACAATTGCAATTCAACATTTTCTATAACACTTGGAAGAAATGTAACAACAATCAATAGAAATGCATTCAAAACATATTATGAAAATTACAATATTGAATTTAATATAAAAGATGTTGCTAATTGGTATAATGAGTGGCCAGCATTAATAAGAGACCTCCAAATCAAACATACTGTAAAATTTAATGGTTTTGATCCAACATCAATGACTTTACCAGAAGATTTAGAAACTATAGAAAGTTACACATTTAATGATTTTGACAATTTAACTAACATTATTATTCCAGTTAGTGTAACAAGAATAAATAACCGTAGTATTATTTCTTGTGATAAGCTAAAAGAAATAACTTATCTTGGTACAGTTGAACAATGGAACGCAATTACAAAAGAAAGTTCTTGGGCTATTCCATACGCTTTTGGGGGATCATTAACAATTCATTGCCTAGATGGTGATGTAACAGTTACACGTGATAGCTAATTACCAGTTTACAAAAACTTAGGAAACGCAATTTCCTAAGTTTTTTTTGTTCCGAAAACAACAAACTTGTTTGTTCTAAAACGGCAAATAATCTCATAGTATGTGTTAGGAGATAATTATGGTAGAAACAAAACAAAAAAACTTCTTAACATATATTTTAGCGGTCGTAGTTTCAATAATTGCATCGCTTGTTTTGATAATTGCTTTCGCACTTTGCATCAAATGGTTTAGTATAGGCGATAAACTAATCACACCAATAAATTTAGTAATAAAATTAATCAGTTTAACAATTGGTATGCTTGTTTTAAAAGTGAACGAAAAGGGTCTTAAACATGGTTTAATTTTTGGAGCTTTATATGCTGCACTTTCGTACCTAATTTTTTGTTTAATGCTTGGTTCTTTTGCTCTTGGCTGGCAGACAATTGTAGATATTTTGTTCTGTAGTTTTGCTGGTGGCTTGCTTGGAATTATTATTGTAAACCACCGCAAATAAACGTGAAAAATCGGGAGAATCCTCTCGATTTTTTTATTTTGCACAAAATAAATCTTAAAAAGCGATTGACTATAAATGTGTTAGTAGGTTATAATTGATTCAAAACGAAGTGAAAGGACAGGAACTATGAAACCAATTAAGAAAAATTTAGCTATTTTTTATTCGGTCTTAATCGCAGTTATATTGGTTGTTGCAGCAATATTTACTTTTATTCCAATGAAATGGGGTAACAAAACTTACAATTCATTCTTGGGTGATATTGGTATTGCAAACGACCTTAATGGTGGTTATTATGCTGAATATAGAATTAAAGGCAATCCTTCAGAATCAGCAATCAACGACAGTGTAGAAAGTATTTTAAATGTGCTTAGTGGCAAAGGCTACTCAAACGCTTCTGTTTATAACAAAAATAACGAAGCTTTGCGTATTGAACTTGGTTATCCAACTGGTGGCAGAACATCAACCGACACAGTTAAACTTTTAACAAATATTGGCGTTGGCAAATTCGAACTCAGAAGTGGTACAGGCGATGATGTTGTTAAGCTTTTTGGTAGCACAGGCTTGAAAAATATCAACATTAAAAACTATAACGCAAGTGTTATGGTTTATTTGGAGTTTAACGATGTTGGTAAAGCGAAATACGAAGAAATTATCAAAGCTGGTGGCACAAGCCCAAAAATCTATATTTATATGGGCGACCAAATGCAAACAAGCTTCGATGCAAAAGATGTTTCTTCTTATGATTCACTACCATTAACATTTACAGATGTTTCATCTGCCGAAGACTTTAAATTAAAAGTTCAACTTGGTTCACTTCCTATTGAGCTAGATTCTTCTTTACCTGAAATTAACACTATGAGCGCTGCTCTTGGTAAAGCTAAAACAGATGCAAATCCTATGTCAAAAGGTTTCCTATGTTCCGATGCAAAACTTATGGCATTTATTGCATTAATTGCATTAATGGTCATTGGTCTTGTTTATATGATAGTAAGGTTCAAAGTACTTGGACTACTTAATATAATTGCATTCTTGGCCGAGTCAATTATAATGATATTCATGTTATGGGCAATCCCTACAATCGAGTTGTCTATCACAAGCGTTTTAACGCTAGCTTTAGGTTTTATTTTAATTGAAGTTAACACTATGGTTCTCTTTACAAAAATCGAAAGTGAACGTAAACTTGGCAAAACAATTTCAGCATCACTTGAAAATGCATACAAAAAGAGCTTACCAGTAAACTTGGTATCTTCTATTGTAGCAATTGTTATCGCTGCAGTCTTAACTCTTTTCACAAAGACTACACTTCAAGTTTCTGGATTTATTATGATTTTTGCTAGCGTATTATCATTGCTTGCAAGCGTTGCGTTCTTACCTTTACTTGTAAATATCTTTGAAGCATTTAACAAAGGTAACGAAAAGCCTTATGGAAAAGTAGGGGGTAAAAACTAATGAAAACAAAAAATAATATCGCATACTATATCACACTTATTGCGGCATTCTTAATTATTGCAGCAGGTATTATTACAACAGCTCTTTGCGGCATTAACCTTGGTTTTAACGAGGCAGGTGGTACACAAATTAGTGTAAAACTCGAAGCTGTCACAAAAGACCAAGCAAAAACAGCAGCTGTTGATGTATTAAAAGAAAACAACATAAAAATTGACACAATGTTTGTTGAAGATAAAGAATTATCTTCTTTACTTGTTATAAACGTTGCAAAAAAAGACATTGCAAATATTAACGAAGTTTGTGAAGCAATTGCAAATAAACTTAGTATTCCGGCAGATAACTGCTCTTATGTAGCAATCAAGTCTACAATCAAAAGCAATACATACCTTGTGCTTGGCATTGTTTTAATTTGCTTAACAGTGGCAATATTCTTGTTTGGTTTAATTAGATACAAACTATATGGTGGTTTAACTCTTGCCTTTGCATTCTTAGCTCAATTGATGTTATCACTTTCTATTTGTTTCTGCACAAGAATAGAGTTAACTCTTGGTGGCATTGTTTCAATTTTAGTTGGCAGCATACTTGCAACACTTTTAACTGTTATTATGCTCGAAAAATACAGAGAACGCATTTCACTTAAATCGCTCGCAAGCGGTGACGAAAAAGAAATCATGGGTGCAACTGTTAAATCTACATTAGAACCAATCTTCTTCACAATTGGCAGCATTTTGCTTGTTGCAATCATTATGCTGTTCACTGGTGTACGCCGCGTTATGATGATGGATTTTGCCATTATTATTTCCATTGCTGTTATGGCTGTTAACTTACTTATTATTGTTCCAAGCACTTTGGTTTCACTTGCAGAAATAAACAGAGTTAGACTCGATAATCATTTGTCGAAAAATAACTCTCCAGCACCTTCTAAAAAGAAGTAAAAAAAATAAAATAAATAAATCTCGGCCTTATTCCATTTTTTTGGAATTGGGCCTTATTTTTTGGGGAAAATATGATTAAAAAGTTAGACGATAGATTAGTTGAATTATTAAATAAAAGGGGAATAGGCGAAAGCGAATTGCCAAAGTTTTTAAATCCAAGTTACGACCAGTTTCGTGACCCATTTTTGCTTGACGGAATGCAGGCAGCTGTCGAAAGAATTAAGCAAGCGGTAGAAAATAACGACCGCATTGTTGTTTATGGCGATTATGACTGCGATGGCGTTTGTGCATCAACAATTATGTATGAATTTTTAAAAAGTCTTGGTTTACAAGTTGATGTTTATATTCCAAGCCGCTTTGACGATGGTTATGGCTTAACTTCTGATATGATTAACGAAATTGTAACAAAAAGTAACCCTAACTTGCTTATTACTGTTGACCTTGGCATTAGTGCCAAAAACGAAGTAGAAACACTTAAAAGTTTAGGCGTTGATGTAATAATCACAGACCACCATGAGCAAACACAAGAAAAGCCAGATACAATCGTTGTTGATCCAAAGGTAAAGAACCAAAAATATGGGTTCGAAGGTCTATGTGGGGCAGGCGTGGCGCTTAAGGTTGTTCAAGCTTATGCCGGTCTAGAAGAAGCTAAAAAATACATTGATGTTTGTGCCTTGGCAACTGTTGGTGACATAGTTCCACTCCTTGACGAGAACCGCGTTATTGTTAAAAAAGGTCTAGAAAAAATCCAAAGTGGTGACTGCCACAAATCTATCAAATTCTTACTTGAAAAACTTGACTTTAAAAATATTACATCAATTGATTTATCGTTTAGGGTTGTGCCAAAATTAAACGCTAGTGGCCGTATGGACAAAGGCATCAAAGTTTTTAAATTTTTGACAGAAACTGACGAAAAAGTATTATCTTCGTTGTTTGACGAAATTGATCTAGATAATCAAATGCGTCTAGAATGTATTGATGCCGCAAACGAAGAAATCGAAAAACAAATACACAAACTTGACCTTCGCAAGCACAAAATCATAATCTTACGTGGCAAGTTCCACGAAGGCGTACTTGGTATACTTGCAAGCAGAGTAATGCATGAGTTCAACAGACCATGCATAGTGTTCACCGAAAGTAATGTTGGTACATATAAGGGTAGTGGCAGAAGTTTAGAAAGTATTAATATTTTGGAACCACTTATTAAATGTCAAGACTTGCTTGTTCGCTTTGGCGGGCACACGCAAGCCGCTGGTGTAGAAGTTAAAAATGAAAACTTTAAAGAGTTTTTGGTTCGCATAAACGAAGCTTTTTCAGCCGTAGATGATAGCAAGTATCTTCAACAACTTAACTATGATATAGAGATAACAGAAAACGATATTTCACTTGGTTTTATTGACGAGATTGCAAAGCTTGAACCATTTGGTTGTTCAAACGAAAAGCCAGTTTTGTGCCTAAAGGAAAGAGCAATGAAAAGTGAACAACTTTCTGGTAAAAACTGCAAACACCTAAGAGTTTCTACACTTACTGGTAAAAAAATAATTGCGTTCAATCATGGCGAAGAACAAAGATTTTTTGCAAGTAATGTAGAAAAAAGCCTTATTATAGATATAGAGAAAAACGAATTCCGCGGGAAGACCACGCCGCAAGGAATTTTAAGAGAAGTACGTATGCAAGACCCCGAAGGTTTTGAGTTTAAAAACGAGTATAACGTTATCAATTCTTTTGTGAACAAATATCAATCTTTAAACATTGATAATATTTGTAAAAAGGAATATAGGCCAATTAGCACGCTTATGAAAAAGTTTCAAAATCAATCTCAGTTTGGAACAATAATAATAATCGATAGCCAGCGTGCTCTTGACCAAATCGACAAAAACAATCTTTGCGGTTTTACATTCACAAATGTGCCTTTACCAAGTAGACAAAATGCAATATTATTAACCGATACAGGCGTTGTTGACCCACAAATTTTAAATGGGTACAAAAACGTTGTTTTTACACGTACATTCCTTGATGGCGAGCACAATGTTTTTGCAAAAGATTATAACACAATTGAACAAATTGGTACAGTTAAAGATTTAAGAGTAAATATTAACAAAGATAGGGCGATATTTGGCTCGGTTTACAAAACATTGCAACGTTATGCTGCAAATATTCAAGCAAACAACTTTTTCGAGTTTGTTGATAAAATAAAACGCTGTGAGCAATGTTTGGGTCTAGAACAAATATGTTTTTCAACACTAGTATTCATCGACCTAGGGCTTGTATTTGGCGATTATATCCATGGTGAAATAATTTGTGAAAAATCTAACAAAAAACTTGAATTAGGCGAATCTGTGGTATACAATTTATTGTAGGTGAAAATTTATGTATAATGAATTTATGACACAAGTGCGTAACGCATATGGTTACGAGGATAGCAAAAAAATAGAGGAAGCTTTAAACTTTGCTGCCAATGCGCACAAAGATGCAAAAAGAGCAAGTGGTGAACCTTATATTATTCACCCAATCGAAACAGCAAGAATACTTGTTGAACTCAATCTTGACGTTGCAAGTATCGAAGCTGCTCTTTTACATGATGTTGTTGAAGATACCGATGTAACTTTCAAAGAAATAAAAGACAAGTTTGGTCCAGAAGTCGAAGAACTTGTGCGTTGCGTTACAAAAATTAGCTCAATTAAATATTCAAAAGACGTTGCAGAAATGGAAAATCTCCGTAGGCTGTTTATTTCTATGAGCAAAGATGTCCGCGTTATTATGATAAAGCTTGCTGACCGCATGCACAATATGCGTACACTTAACTATCTTCCACATAACAGGCAAATTAAGTTTGCTTCTGAAACAATGGATCTTTTTGTTCCGCTTGCCGAGCGTCTGGGGCTTAATAGTATGAAAGCTGAAATGGAAGACTTATGTTTTATGTACCTAAACCCAGTTGAATATAACAAGCTTAAAAACGAACTTGATAGAAAATATCAAAAAACAACAACCAAAATGCAAGACATCGAAAATAAACTTAATAACATTTTGATTGAACAACACATCACTGGAGAAGTAAGCGGCAGGTTTAAGCATTTTTATAGTATTTATAAAAAGCTCCGCAGCCACGGTACAGAAAAAATTTACGATATTATTGCGTTCCGTATTCTTGTTCCAACAGAAGAAGATTGTTACACAATGCTTGGTGCTGTTCATAAATACTATAGACCCGTTCCAGGCAGAATTAAGGACTATATTGCCGCTCCAAAACTAAATGGCTATAAATCGCTCCACACAACACTTATAACTGACGAAGGTACGCCTTTTGAAGTTCAAATACGTACATATGAAATGCATATCAATTGTGAATATGGTATTGCTTCGCACTGGCGCTATAAAAGTGGTAACGAAAAACGTGATGTATTAGAAGATAAATTCAATTGGCTTAGATCTGTTATTAACGAAGAGCGCGACATAAAAGATAGTAGCAGTTTTGTAAAAGCTCTACGCATGGACTTTTCAACTGGTGAAATTTGGGTGTTTACGCCAAAATATAAACCAATTAGTTTGCCAGAACACGCCACACCAATCGATATGGCATATGCCATTCATACTGACCTTGGTAACAAATGTATTGGTGCAAAAGTTAACGATAAAACAGTTCCGCTTTCAACAGAACTAGAAACTGGTGATGTTGTAGAAATTTTAGTTTCTAGCGAAGAAAAAGGTCCAAGTCGTGATTGGCTATCTATTGCAGTTTCTAGCAATGCAAGGCACAGCATTCGTGCTTTCTTCCGCAAAAACATGACACCAGAAAATATTTTTAAAGGTCAAAAACTTTTGTCAGATGAAATAGTAAAATCTGGTTTCGAACTAGACGAAGTTGCAGAAAAGTGCTTTAATGACTTGCAAAACAAATATAATTTCGAAAATATTGATGATATGTATGCTTGTGTTGGCTGTGGGGCTTTAACTGTTAACCAAATATTACGTAAAAGTTTGTCTGAACTTGCAAACAAGAAAAATCCAGACAAAAAGAAAGATGATTACCTTGTCGATATTGATGGCATTAAGCTATCTGATGTTAAGTTTGCAAAATGCTGCAGCCCAATCCCAGGGGACGATATTGTTGCAGTTCCAGCAAAAAATGGTTACACAGTTCACCGTGCGGACTGTCCAAACATGAAACATGTTGACGATGATAAGAAAAAACAGGCAACATGGAACCCAAACACAACAAAAGACTTTTATGTAAGCTTAAAGCTTGGTGGTAAGGACGAAAACGGTTTAACAGCAAAACTTCTTACAATTTTGTATGACGATAAAAACATCGACCTAGAAGAAATAAAATCTAAAAGATTATCGGCATCTAAATATGAAATCATCTTAACAATACGTATCCGCCGCCGCGAAGACTTGCAAAACTTAATCAAACAACTAAGCTTAGAGCCTTATATTGAATTTGTAACAAGAAATAATCTTAACTAATTTTTCAAAATTGTTTACAATTTCAAAAATGTGTGATATTATTATTGACGTACCGAGTGCAAAGTGCCTGGAGTTTTCCGACCGGTGGCTTTGTCTTTGGCAAATATGAAAGGAGGAAAAACGTGATGGAAAAAGCTAAAAAGCAAGAAATCATGAAGGCTTACGCTAGAAAAGAAGGCGACACTGGTTCTCCAGAAGTTCAAATCGCATTACTTACAGAGCGTATCAACCACTTAACAGAACACTTAAAAGTTAACAAGCAAGACAATCACTCTAGACGTGGACTTCTTCAACTTGTTGGTAGAAGAAAAGGTTTGCTTCAATACTTAAAAGATACTGATCTTGAAAAGTATCGTGAACTTATTGTTAAGTTAAACATTAGAAAGTAAAATATAAAAATTGGGGCGTGTTTTTTTACTCGTTCCAATTTTTTTTAAAAGGAGAATTATATGGACGCTAAAAAATATGAATTAAAACTTGGCAACAAAACAATCAGCGTAGAACTTGGTAAATACGCTGAATTTGCAAACGGCTCTTGTATCGTTAGATGTGGCGAAACAATGGTTATGGTAAACGTTTGTATGAGCGACAAACCAAGAGAGGGAATGGATTTCTTCCCACTTCAAGTTGACTTTGAAGAAAAAATGTATTCAGTAGGTAAAATTCCTGGTGGATTTAAAAAGAGAGAAGGTAGAGCAAGCGATAAAGCTATTTTAACATCAAGACTTATCGATAGACCTATCCGTCCACTTTTCCCAAAGGGATTTTATAACGATGTAACAGTTGTTGCAACAGCACTTTCTGTTGACCCAGACTACGCACCAGAAGTTCTTGCAATGATTGGTTCTTCGGTTGCATTATCTATTTCAGATATTCCATTTGCTGGCCCAACTGGTTCAGTTGAAATTGGTTATATTGATGGTAAATACATTTTGAACCCAACAGTTGCAGAAAAAGACAAGAGTTTGATGCACATGACAGTTGCTGGTACAAAAGATGCTATCATGATGATCGAAGGTGGCGCAAATGAACTTACAGAAAAAGAAGTTCTTGGTGCTGTTATGTTCGCTCACGAAGAAATCAAAAAGATTGTAGCTTTTATCGAAAAAATCCAAAAAGAAGTTGGCAAACCTAAAAAAGAAATCGAACTTTATCATGTTGGCGAAGATGTTGAAAAAGATGTTCGTGAATATGCAGATAAAGCTTTGAAAGAAGCATTAAAAGTTACAAAAGATAGAGTAGTAAGAACAGAAGCTGTCGATGCAGTCGAAGAAGATACAGAAGCTCATTTTGCTGAAAAATACGAAGGCAGAATGAACGAAATTGCCGACACTATCTATAAAATGAAAAAGGAAATCGTACGTGGTACAATTCTTTCTAAAGGTATTCGTCCAGACGGAAGAAAAACTACAGAAATTCGTCCTATTTGGTGTGAAGCTGGTATTCTTCCACGTGTTCACGGTTCTAGCTGCTTTACTCGTGGTCAAACACAAGTTATCAACGCTTTAACTCTTGGCACAATATCAGAAGCTCAAAAGCTTGAAGGCTTAGACGATGATGAAGAAAAGAGATATATTCATCAATACAACATGCCAGGCTATGCAACAGGCGAAGCAAAAGGTCTTAAATCTCCAGGTCGCCGCGAAATTGGTCACGGTGCACTTGCAGAAAGAGCTCTTGAACCTGTTATTCCAAGTGTTGACGAATTCCCATATGTTTTAAGACTTGTAAGTGAAGTTGTTTCAAGTAACGGTTCATCTTCAATGGCAAGTGTTTGCGCATCAACACTTTCACTCATGGACGCAGGTGTTCCTATCAAAGCTCCAGTTGCCGGTGTTGCTATGGGCTTAATTAAAGACGAAGAAAGTGGCAAGGTAGTTGTATTAACAGATATTCAAGGTATCGAAGATTTCCTTGGCGATATGGACTTTAAGGTTGCTGGTACAAAGAAAGGTATCACAGCAATTCAAATGGATATCAAGATTAAAGGTATCGATGAAAAGATTTTAACAACTGCTCTCGAACAAGCAAAGAAGGGTAGACTTGAAATCATGGATAAGATGCTTGCTACAATTCCAGAACCAAGAAAAGATTTGAGCAAATATGCTCCAAAGATTATTTCTTTTGATATCGACCCAGCAAAGATTGGTGAAGTTATCGGCTCTGGCGGAAAAACAATCAACAAAATTATCGAAGAAACTGATGTTAAAATCGACATTAGCGACGAAGGTAAAGTTATGATTGCAAGCTCTGAGATTGAAAAATGTAACAAAGCAAAAGACATTATTCTTTCAATCTGCTTTGAACCAGAAATTGGTGAAAGATATACAGGTACTGTAGTTCGTCTAATGCAATTTGGCGCATTTGTAGAAATTGCCGCTAATTGCGATGGTATGATTCATATTTCAAAACTTTCTAACAAACGTGTTGAACGTGTTGAAGATGTTGTTAACATTGGCGACAAAGTTGAAGTAGAAGTAATCAAAAAAGACGAAAAGGGCAGAGTTGACCTTAAACTTATCAAAAAATTATAATAACAATGGCGGCGGAACACTCCGCCGTTTTTTTATTATTTGACATTTGATTAATTATCTTATATAACAATAAATATGAATTATTTATCAGAAATAGAAATTTCCCCAAACGGTGAAAATTATTATCCATTTAATCTTAAAATTTACGCACAAAGACAAAATATAAAGTTCTCTAAGCCAATAACATTTATTGTTGGCGAAAATGGGTGTGGTAAAAGTACTTTACTCGAAGGTCTTGCTGCGAGTATTGGGTTTAATACTTCTGGTGGCAATGCCAACCATTTGTATAATGAAAATCATAACGAAAATTTAGATAAAATTATGAAATTAACATGGAACTTAAAAACTAAAAAAGGTTTCTTTTTTCGTGCCGAAAGTTTTTTTAATTTTTCTAAATATATAGATAGATTGTCTGATGACGATAAAACAATCTACAATGCGTATGGTGGAAAAAGTTTACAAGAACAATCTCATGGAGAGTCATTTTTATCTTTGTTTGCAAATAAATTTAGGGAAGGTATTTTTATTCTAGATGAACCAGAGGCGGCACTTTCACCTGAAAGACAGTTGACGTTAATATCCTTACTTTATGAGTTATCACAAAGCAATAAGTGTCAGTTTATAATTGCAACTCATTCTCCAATTTTAATCACAACACCCAATAGTGAAGTTTTAGAATTTAACAACAGTAAGATTGAAAAAACTAATTATAAAAATACTAAACAATATACGCTTTATAAATCTTTTTTGGAATCACCAGAACGATATATAAAATATCTAACTAATAAGTAACAAAAAACTAACATAATAATATTAAATTCGCATATAATCTAGTATGACTAAAACTCAGAGAATTGTTGTTACGATTGTTACAAATATTGTTTTATTATTCGCGGCATTCATTGTAATTGTTAGCACAATTGTTGACCCTGTCTGCGTTCAAGCGTCGACAGTTGTAAATGGTGTTATTTATGCTGGCGACACAGATAGCAAAAATATCTCACTTATGATTAATGTTTATTGGGGAACAGAATACCTAGATGGTATTTTGGACGCTTTAGATAAGGCAAAAGTAAAGACAACATTTTTTGTAGGTGGGTCGTGGGTTAAAGACAACCCAGAAAAACTAAAGGAAATAATCGCTCGTGGGCACGAGATTGGCAGCCATGGATACAGCCACAAGGACCACGACAAACTATCGTATGACCAAAACAGGGAAGAAATTTTAAAAACGCATAATCTAGTTAAAGATATAACGGGCTTAGAAATGAAGTTGTTTGCTCCTCCATCTGGCGCATATAACAAAACGACAGTGGAAGTTGCAAGCGGTCTTGGGTACAAAACCATCATGTGGACGCGTGACACAATTGACTGGCGTGATAAAGATGCAAACATTATCTATTCGCGTGCAATAAAGGACGCTAAAGGCGGCGATTTAGTGCTTATGCACCCAACAGAAAATACTTTAAAAGCTTTGCCAAAAGTGTTAGAATATCTTTCTAAACAAAACCTAAAAGTTACCCCTGTGTCAGAAGTCATCGGCTCGCTTGCAGCTTAATAAATTGTAAAAAAGTTAATAAATATACAAAAATATATACAAATCCGTTTGTCAGACGGATTTTTTTTGTGTTATAATAAATTTATATTAAAAGCGTGAAAAAAAAGGAGATAAATCATGGCACTAAAGACCTTTCCGAACGGTTTGCGTTTAGCTGTTTCACCAAAGGAACAAGAAAAACTTACAGCTGTTGTTGTTCACATCACAAGCGGCAGCCAATGCGAAAAAAATAAAGATATGGGTATCACAGAATACTTGTCACGTATGCTCACTCAGGGCACTGAATCTTACCCAAATAACGAAGCACTACAAACTTATATAAAAGAAAACGGCTTTTTGTTTGAATCTACAACCGAAACCGAAAATATTAATCTTTCTATTGCTTGCACAACAGAAAAAGTTAAAGCAGCAATAGATTTTCTTTGCGAAATTGTTTTTGCTTCTAAATTCGAATATGTATATGGTGAACAAGTTAAAAAAGAGCAACTAGAAGACATTCAAAAAGAAATGTTAACAGCTCCATATCAATTGAACAGAATGACAAATCAAGCTCTTTATTACAGAACTGGTCTTTCTAACCCAAAACTTGGAACAACAACAAGTGTTTCTAGATTTAAGGCATACACAGCAAGGGAACATTTGAAAAACATTTTAACACCTAAAAACACAATAATCGCTGTTAGTGGTGATGTTGACCCTGACGAAATTTATGACTATGTAATGAAATCTTTTTACACAAAATTCCTTGAATCAAGTGAATATAAAAAGCTTAAATACGTAGCAGAAGTAACAGACTTTACCGGTGGAATTAGAACAAAGAACAAACGCTTAAACCAAAGCCGTTTGCTTTTGTCGTTCCCATCAATTTCTTATAAACATTCACGCAAACATGCTTTGAACATAAGCAAAACAATCTTTGAAGAAAGATTAAAAAGATTTTTAAACGAAACAGAATATTATTACCATACAGAAGAAATAATTATTAACAAATACGCAAACAACGGTAACTTCGAAATCTATTGTAACGTAGATTATGAGCACACAGAACATTACGTAAGACGTATAATTGATTTTATACGTGAGTTTGTTTATGGCGGCGGAATTACCGAACACGAGTTTGATCTCGAAAAGAACATTTACACATCAAAGTTTATCCTAGATATGGATAACATGATTAATAATGCAAAACGCGTTGCTAGGGAAGTTGCTATCAACAAACAACCAATCACTTTAGCGAGTGAACTCTTAAACATCGAAATGACAGATGTTAGTGACGCTAACAAAATCTTTAAGCAAATCTTAAATCCAAAAGCTTTATTCATTTCATACTATGGCAACCCAATTGAGCTAGATGAAACAATCTTCAGAGGAACTGAAAGATAGAGAAGGTATTAAGCGTGAACAAAACAGTTAGTAAAGGTAAATTTATAACAAGTATAGTTTTAATGGCAGTTAGTGGCCTAATCTTTTTGCTTTGCTGTTTTCCTAACTTCCTTGGCATAGGTTACTTTTTCCAAGGCTTATTTGGTATTATGGTTTTCCCATTAATGATATTGCTATTTTTGGTCGGCTTAGCACTTTTAACAAACATGAAATATACGTTTAGTGGCAAATATACCGCATTTTTAATAATCGCTGTTTTAAGCATGGTTTGTTTGCTTCACACAATATTTACATCACAGACACTTAATAGTTACACAGCACTCTCTTCTATGCAAGATTACCTTGCTACACTTATGCACCTAGACCATGGTATTTCGGTCGGTGGTGCAATAATCGGTGCACTTGTATTTCCTATTAAAACAATTGTGGGAACTGTTGGTGCTTATGTATTTTATGTGATTATCGCAACCATATTTTCGGGACTTGTAATTGATTTTATCATTTATCAAAATACACGCAAAAAACGCAATTTTAGCAATAAAAAAGTGCAAAACTGGTCTAAAAATGTTGGTTCAAGTGATTTTGACACGCGCGCAAGCAAAACTTTTAATAATGAAGAAGCTTATTCATTAGAACAAAGATTAACAAAAAACGGTAATGATTATTCACTTGACGATAATACCAACAGTTCATATTCAACTGAAAGTTATGACGACAATAACACATATTCGGGTTCATTGTTCGACACAAACAATCCTGTTAAAAATCAAAATGTAGACATGGCAAGGCAAACATTATTTTCGCAAGATTTAAATAATGACGATAACGAAAATAATAATGCAGAAGAAACAAACGAGGAGCCTAAATCTGCCCATGAAATTTTGTTTGGTAACCGAGACACAGTGCCAGACATTTTCAAGAAAACAGAAGATGACGAACCAGTAAATGCAAACCGTCGCGAAAGCACAAGCGAACTAAATGATGACGGTTCAATCACAACAAGTTTTGGAAGATATAGACCAACTTCATCTTTAAAAAATGATGAAGAAGAAAAATCTCCATTCACTGGTTTCTTATCTGGCAGTGATGAAAACTCTGACGAAGAAGAAAAGAGAGCAAACAGAAGACGTGGTGGCTTGTCGAACCTAGACAATGCTCCGCTTATTTTTGATGAAGAAAAGGCAGAAGAACAAACAAAAACAGATGATGAGTTTGCTCCACTTATCCGCCGCCGTGATAGAAGCGTCAAAGCTGACGAAAAACCAGAACAACTCAACTTTAAAAACTTACCAACAAAATATGTTCCACCTTCAACCAAACTTTTAAAAGAGTTTAAGGAAGTGAAAGGTGATTACACAGCAGAATATAAAGAAAAATCACGCATACTCGAAGAAATTTTGGATACTTTCAAAATTCCAGCAAAAGTTATTAATGTTGTTCGTGGTCCAAAAGTAACAAGATATGAAATGGCAATGCCAACTGGTATTTCTGTTACAAGAGTATTGCAATTTGAAAAAGATATTTCAATGGCACTAAAAGCACGCCATGGTGTTCGTATCGAAGCTCCTATTCCTGGGAAAAACGCATTTGGTATCGAACTTGAAAATGATATTTGTTCAACTGTTGGTTTAAAAGAACTAATTGAATCACCAGAATTTCAAAATGCAAAAGGACCACTTCCTGTGCCTATTGGTAAGAATATAACTGGTGATATCATTGTTAAAAGCTTGGCAAAACTTGTACACATGCTCGTTGCTGGTTCTACCGGTTCTGGTAAATCTGTATTTTTACATTCGGTTATCATGTCGCTTATGTATAAGTCGTCGCCAGACGATTTGCGTTTTGTTATGATAGACCCAAAACGTGTAGAATTTAGCAGATATAATCGCATGCCGCACATGATGCTTCCAGAAATTGTTAGTGATTGTGAAAAGGCAAATAATGTTCTTACATGGTCTGTTAAAGAAATGGAACGCCGCTATGACATTATGGTAGAAAGCGGTTGTCAAAACATTGAAGCATATAACAAGCGTGAAGAAATCACAAGTGGCAAAGAAAAGAAATTGCCATACCTTGTTATTATTGTCGACGAACTTGCCGAACTTATGACAAGCCGAATGAAAAAAGATGTTGAATTAAAAATTCAAAGAATTACCCAACTTGGTCGTGCTGCCGGTATTCATATGGTTGTTGCAACACAACGTCCATCTGTCGATGTTATTACTGGTACAATAAAAAACAATATGCCAACGCGTGTAGCATTTTCACTTTCAAGTTTCATTGATAGTAAAACTGTTATCGATGAAGGCGGTGCCGAAAAATTACTCGGTCAAGGTGATATGTTGTTTAGTGCGCAAGATTCTAATCAAAAGATTCGTCTTCAAGCTGCATATGTAACTGACGAAGAAATTGCTCAAACATTAAAATTTATTAAAGAAAAGAATATTTCTACATACGATGAAGAAATTCAAAAAGAAATCAACGCTCTAAACAAATCAGAACAGAATGAAGAAGACAACAAATCTCTCGAAGAAAAACAAGCGGAATTTGAAGAACGTATGGACGAATACATGCCACAAGCATTGCGTCTAGTTATGCAAGCAGGCAAAGCATCGACCTCTATGCTTCAACGCCGCTTCCAAATTGGTTATGCAAGAGCTGCAAGAATTATTGACCAAATGGAGCGCCGTGGTTTTATTGCCGAAGGTATGGGTAACAAACAACGTGAAGTATTTATCACCGAAGAACAATACCGTGAGCTTTTTGGCGATACAAATGATTAAGGAGAAAATATGACAAAAAATAATTTATTAGTTGGCGTTATATCACTAGGGTGTGATAAAAACAGGGTAGACACCGAGCATATGCTTTCTTATTTAAAAGAAGCTGGCTATGGCTTTACCAGCGATCCAAAGTGTGCAGATATCATTATTGTCAATACTTGTGGTTTTATTAAAGCTGCAAGGAAAGAATCTATGGATTCAATTATCGAGATGATCGGCTACCGCAAAAAAGGCCGCTGCAAACGCCTTATTGTTACCGGTTGCATGCCACAACGTGATGAATGGTTAAATCAAATGCGTAAAGATTTGCCAGAAGTTGATATCTTCCTTGGTATAAACGAATACGACAAAATAGTTAAAATTATTGAAGATTCACTTGCTAATAAAAACACTAAATTTGTAAGAAAAGATAAGTTAAAAGAAATAAATTTTTTTGGCGACAGAATGCTTACAACACCATCACATTTTGCTTATCTAAAAATCGCTGATGGTTGCAATAATTATTGCTCATTTTGTACAATTCCATATATCCGCGGTAAATATCGTTCAAGGGATCTTGAATCTCTCGTTGACGAAGCAACTCATCTTGCTAATATCGGTGCAAAAGAATTAATCTTAGTTGCACAAGACATAACAAAATATGGTACTGATCTTTATGGCAAACCAAGCCTAGTTACATTGATTAGGAGATTAAGCAATATCAAAGATTTAAAGTGGATAAGACTTTTATATTGCTACCCAGAAGACATAACAGACGAACTATTAAACGAAATTGTTACTAATAAAAAAGTTTGTAAATATCTCGATATTCCACTTCAACACGCGTCATCTAAAATTTTAAAAATGATGAACCGTAATGTAACGCGTGAGCAGCAAGAAGCGTTGCTCGAAAAAATTAAAAGTAAAAAAACATACATAGCAGTTCGAACAACATTTATGATTGGCTTCCCAGGGGAAACAGAAGAAGACTTTAATGAAATTCTTGACTTTATAAAGAAATACCCTATGCAAAACGTAGGTTTCTTTGCTTATTCTAGGGAAGAAGGCACGGCAGCCTATAACTTCCCAGACCAAGTGGACGAAGATACCAAAGACCGTAGACTAATTAAACTTATAAAAGCACAAAAGAAAATTGCTACAGAGTTAAACAAGTCACAATTTGTGGGTAAGACACTTGATGTTGTATATGAAGGTATTGATTACGAAAAGCAACGTTTCTTTGGCAGAAGTCAATATCAAGCGCCTGAAATCGACACAGTTGTTTACTTTAAATCGAAAACGCCAGCAACAATTGGCAGACATTATAATGTTAAAATTGTTAAAACAAAAGATTATGATTTGCAAGGAGTAAAAGAAGATGACTAAAATGAATTTACCAAATAAATTAACAATGGTTAGAATATTTTGCACACCACTTTTGATTGCTTTATTTTTAATCGACATACCAAACGGAATAGGTGTATTTATTGCACTTGGCATTTATATTATTGCTTGCATAACAGACTTTTTAGATGGTTATATTGCAAGAAAATATAATATGATTACCGACTTTGGCAAGTTTATGGATCAAATAGCAGACAAGTTTATCACAACATCTGCCCTTATCTTGGTATTATCATCAGACATAACAATATCTTGGCTCGCAATTCTTATGATTTTAATAGTTGTGCTCAGAGATATATTGATTAGTGGTATTAGAATGGTTTCAGCAAACAAAAATATTGTTATTGCTGCAGATATATTTGGAAAAGTCAAGTCACTATTCCTAGATTTAGCATCAATGGTACTTATGTTATACATTGGCTTAATTAGTGTGCTTGGCGGCGGCAAACATGCGGAAATATTTAAAGGATTTAGTGTTGAATATATCAGATGTTTCGGCATGGGGCTTATGATTGTTGGTGTATGCTTAACAATCGTATCTGCAATTAACTATAGTGTTAATGCTGTAAAATCATTAAATAAGCAAAAAGAAAATTAAAGGAAGGAATTATTATGAACGACAAAGCAAAATCTCTTGAACAAGCTATTTCTCAAATCGAAAAACAGTTTGGTAAAGGAAGTATTATGAAACTCGGTGATATTGCAGTTCAAAATGTTGATGTTATTCCAACAGGCTGCTTATCACTTGACCTTGCCCTTGGTATTGGTGGTATTCCAAGAGGTAGAATTATTGAAATTTATGGACCAGAATCTTCTGGTAAGACAACTGTATCACTGCACATGATTGCAGAAGCACAAAAACTTGGCGGAACAGCAGCATTTATCGATGCTGAACATGCACTAGACCCAGTTTATGCCGCACGCCTTGGTGTAGACACAAAAAATCTTTATGTTTCACAACCAGACACTGGTGAACAAGGTCTTGAAATTGCAGAAGAACTTGTTAGAAGTGGTAGTGTTGATATTGTTGTTATCGACTCGGTTGCAGCACTTACACCAAAAGCTGAAATCGATGGAGAAATGGGTGATAACCATGTTGGTCTTCAAGCAAGACTCATGAGCCAAGCATTAAGAAAACTCGCTGGTATTACTAACAAAACAAAGACTTGCGTAGTATTTATTAACCAATTGCGTGAAAAGGTTGGTGTATTGTTTGGTTCTCCAGAAACTACACCTGGTGGTAAAGCTCTAAAATTCTATTCAAGTATCCGCCTAGACGTAAGAAAGAGCGAAACAATCAAAGACGGTTCAGACGCTGTTGGAAATCGCACAAAAGTTAAGGTTGTTAAAAACAAAATGGCACCACCATTCAAAACTGCCGAATTCGACATTGTATTTGGTCTTGGCATAAGCAAAGAAGGATGCTTGCTTGATCTTGCCGTTGAAAAAGGGATTATTGAAAAGAGCGGTGCTTGGTTCTCTTATAATGGTGAGAAGATTGCTCAAGGACGCGAAGCAGCAAAAGCTTATTTACAAAACAATCCAACTGTTGCAGATGAAATTGATAAAAAAGTAAGAGAAGCTGTTAAAGAAAATAAATAATTTGACACTAACTAGCTTGTGGTGTTAAACTAATCATGTGACAATGTCACAATAGAGAATTATTATTAGCTTTAACGCTTTATATAAATTTCTAAATAAAAACAGGAGGAAAGATATATGGTAGGTCTATATATTGGTCTTTCCTTAGGAGGATTGTTACTTGGTGGACTAGTTACTTATTTTGTGGTTCAAAAAGTACAAAAAAATCAATTAGGAAAGGCAAAAGAGCATGCCGGCAAAATCGTTGACGAAGCCGAAGAAAAGGCAAAACAACTAAAAAAAGAAGCATTGCTCGAAGCAAAAGAAGAAATTTTAAAACTTAAAACAGAAAACGAAAATGAGATAAAAGACCGTAGAAACGAAATTCAACGTTTGGAAGCACGCTTGGTTCAACGTGAAGAATCTCTTGATAAAAAAGAGGCTGCGGCAGACAGAAAGCTTGAACAACTTGATGAAGCACGTGCAAATCTTGATTCAAAATCTAACGAGATTACAAAACGTGAAAAAGAACTCGAAAATCGCAAAAACGATTTAGATAAAGAGTTAGAACGCATCTCTGGTCTAACAAAAGAAGAAGCAAAAAAGCAACTTGTTGAATCTATCGAAGATGAAGCAAAGCGTGATGCAGGCTTGATCGTTCGTGATATTGAAAACAAAGCTCGCGAAGAAGGCGAAACAAAAGCTCGTGAAATTATTGGGCTTGCAATTCAAAAATGCGCAACTGACCACACAGCTGAAGTAACTGTTACAACTGTTCCACTACCAAATGACGAAATGAAAGGTCGTATCATTGGTAGAGAAGGCCGCAACATTCGTTCAATTGAACAAGCAACTGGTGTTGACTTAATTGTTGACGACACACCAGAAGCTGTTGTGCTTTCTAGCTTTGACCCAATCAGAAGGGAAGTTGCAAGGCTCACTCTCGAAAAGCTCATTACCGATGGACGTATTCATCCAGCTCGCGTTGAAGACATTGTAGAAAAAGTTAAAAAGGACATCGAAAAAACTATTAAGGAAGCAGGCGAAAATGCTATATTTGAAGCCGGTATCTTTAATATTCATCCAGAACTCGTAAAAATTCTTGGTAGGCTTAAATACCGTACAAGCTACGGTCAAAACGTGCTTAAACATTCGCTTGAAACAAGTTATTTAGCTGGTTTACTTGCTGGCGAACTTGGCGGCAATGTTGCGTTAGCAAAACGTGCTGGCTTGCTCCACGATATTGGTAAGGCTTTGGACTTTGAAATGGAAGGTACGCACGTTTCAATCGGTGTTGATTTAGCTAAAAAATATAAAGAAAGTCCAGAAGTTATTAATGCTATCGAAGCTCACCATGGTGGCGTAGAGTTCAAAACGCTCGAAGCTATGCTTGTTCAAGTTGCAGATGCTATAAGCAGCAGCAGACCTGGTGCAAGACGCGAATCACTTGAAACATATGTTAAACGTCTTGAAAAACTAGAAGAAATTGCTAACAGCTTTAAAGGCGTTGCATCTTCATATGCTATTCAAGCTGGTCGTGAAATTAGAATTGCTGTTAAACCAGAAGAAGTTGACGATTCTGCAATGGTTATCCTTGCTCACGAGATTGCGAAGAAAATCGAATCAGAACTTGAATATCCTGGTCAAATTAAAGTCAACATCATTCGTGAAACACGAGCAACAGACGTTGCTTCATAGAAAAAAATAAAAAACCACACGCTAGATGTGGTTTTTTTATTATCAAAATTATATTGATTGCATATATTTTATTATGTATGTTGCAGATTTACACAATGATTTTTTAACTGAAATAAAAACAGAAAAACAACAGATAAAATACCTGTCGACTTTACCACTGGCTGCAAAGCACATAGTTTGTGCTGTTTGGACAAGTAAATTAAAAACAAATGAAATCCATAGTCTTTTATATAGTGCCAATGAAACGATAAATAGCTTAAACATGAAATCTACATTAAAAATTGCCATTGAAGACTTTGGGTTTGTAAGTAAAGATAACTATCAATTAATCAAAAAAATAAAACCAATTTATGTTGGTTTAACGTGGAACAATAACAATTTGCTTGCCGGTGGAGCCATGGAAAATGGCGAAGTAACAAAACTTGGCGAATATTATATTAACAAACTAAACCGCGATAAAATAACAATTGATACCGCTCATTTAAACGAAAAATCGTTTATGCAAGTGGCAAGTTTATCACGCAAGATAATTTGTTCACACACGGCTTTTTCTGGTGTTTATGACTGCTATCGCAACCTTAAAGATTACCAAATTCGTACAATAATAGACATGCATGGTATTATTGGTTTGTGTTTTGTTTCTGATTTTTTAAATGGAACAAAACATGCAACAATCGAAGATGTTTGCAAGCATATTGAATACTTTTTCGACCGTTTTGGTGACGACAATATTTGCCTTGGTACAGATTTTTATGGGACAAAGCACTTACCAAAAGGTATAAAAAACTACGAAAATATATCAAAAATTAAAGAATTATTAATAAAAAAAGGCTACAGCGAAAAATCTGTAGCGAAATTGTTTTATAGAAATTATGAAAAGTTTATCGGAGTTTAACTTTATCTGCCGATTCACGCCTGATGTCTTCTGAAATAGCAGCATAATGTTTCTTTGTTGTATTAACATCTTTGTGTCCAAGTACATCGGCAACAACATATATATCGCCAGTAGCCCTATATAGAGCTGTACCATAGGTACTTCTAAGTTTGTGCGGCGTAATTTTTTTAAGTGGGGTAATTAGTTTAGCATATTTTTTAACAAGCAATTCAACAGCTCTTGTAGTGATGCGTCTATTCTGAAGCGACACAAAAAGGGCAGGTTCATTTTCGAGCAATTTATTTTTCGCACGCTCTTCAAGCCAATCAACAAGAGCAACTTTAACTTCATCGGAATAATACAAAACAACTTGGTTTCCACCTTTACGGGTAACCTTAAAGCTGTTAGTTTTTAAATCTAAGTCAGACACATTCAAACCAACACACTCGGAAACACGAATACCAGTTCCAAGCATAAGCGTAAGCATTGCCAGGTCACGCACACGTGTATGTTTATGGTAACTTTTAGAATGCCCAACAAGGTCAAAACCACATTCAGCTTCGTTTAAAAGATTTGCGACTTCGTCAGATTCGAGCCTGATAATTGATTTATCGTGAATTTTTGGCATCGAAACTTTTGCCGAAACATTTTCTGCAATCAAATCTTTGTTATAAAAATACTTAAAAAACGAGCGAATTGATGCAATTTTACGTGCTTTTCCACGCTCTGTATTCACTTTAATTTTGCCATTTTCTTCGCCGTAAGAAGAAATGTAACTGATATAACGTTCAATATGTCTTGCTTTAATGCGATTTAAGTCAGAAATTTCGATATTATAGATGTTTTTATCGGCAAAAAGCCCGGTTTCATTAAAAAGCCAATTGAAAAATAACCTTAAATCATAGGCGTAATTAAGGCGAGTAAGTGGACTTGTTTGGTATTCGATACCAGTGAAAAAATCATAGCAAAAATCGGGAAGCTCTTTTAAAATTTCTCGTATTTTTTTTGTGCATTTTTGTGAACGTTCTGTGAAATAATCTTGACTTTGCATAAATTAATTATGCGACATTTAGCAAAAAATAGCAAGTGTTTTACGAATAGTTAAAATTTTTAATTTTATAATCTATAAGTTGACAAATATGTGGCTGTGGTTTTATAATTTATGTTATTAACTAAAAAAGGAGAAAACAGATGATAGCATTAGACAGAATCAGAAACAATCCTGACGAGCTAGTTGCTCTTTATGCAAAACGTGGTAAGACAATTGATTTTACACAGCTTCTCGCTTGGGACAAAGAAAGAAAAGAAAAACAACAAGTTGTTGAAGATCTTAAAGCTGAACGTAATCGCGTTAGTGCCGAAGTTCCAAAGCTTAAGAAAGAAGGTAAAGATGTGTCGTCCGTGCTATCTGAAATGAAAACACTTGGCGAAACAATTGCCGAAAAGGATAAAGAACTCGCAGTAATAGTAGACAAAATGAACGACTTTTTACTTCGTCTTCCAAACCTTCCAGACCCAGACCTAAAAGCTGGCGGCAAAGAAAACAATGAACCAATCTACAAGTTTGGTAAAAAACCAGAATTCGATTTTACACCAAAAAATCACGTTGACCTTGCTAAAAGTCTTGGTTTAATCGATTATGAAAGAGGTGCAAAAATTGCTGGTAACGGTGCTTGGATTTACACAGGTGACGGCGCAAGACTTGAATGGGCTCTTTTAAACTTCTTTATTGACGAACACATTAAAGACGGATACGAGTTCATGCTTCTTCCACACATGCTCAATTATGATTGCGGACTTGGCGCTGGTCAATTCCCAAAATTTGAAGATGACGTATATTGGATAGACAGCAAGGGCAAAGACAGCAAATTCTTGCTTCCAACAGCCGAAACAGCACTTGTAAACTATTTTCGCGGTGAAATCTTGAATGAAAAAGATTTACCAAGAAAGTTCGCTGGTTACACACCATGCTACAGACGTGAAGCTGGTTCGTATCGTAGCGAAGAACGTGGCATGATTCGTGGCCACCAATTCAACAAGGTTGAAATGGTTCAAGTTACCACAGCAGATCAAAGCGACAAAGCTTTTGAAGAACTTGTAAACAAAGCAAAATCACTTGTAGAAAAACTTGGCTTACACTTTCAAATTTCAAAACTTGCTGCTGGCGATTGCTCAGACAGTATGTGTAGAACTTATGACGTTGAAGTTTGGATACCTTCTATGAATATTTATAAAGAAGTAAGCTCAGCATCTAACGCAAGAGATTATCAAGCACGTCGTGCACAAATCAAGTATCGTGACACAAAAACTGGCAAAACTGAATTTGTTCACACACTTAACGCATCAGGGCTTGCTACAACACGTATCTTCCCAGCAATTCTTGAACAATTCCAAAACGCTGACGGCTCTGTAACAATTCCAGAAGTTTTGCGTAAATATATGGGTGGTCAAGAAAAATTGATGCCAATCAAAAAATAATTAACAAATATACGTAGGGCAAATGCCCTACTTTTTTATTACTTAAAATAGGGGAGAATGTCTTACAATTATTAAAAACGTGAGATTACAAAACTAACAATACAATCTGTGGTATATTCTAGAGTGTAGTTAATGAAATTAACATTAAATAGTGTGGTAAACCAAATGAAAAAACAACAATATTACTCATATATTACGTCAGACGAGCGGGAAATGGCATTAATTAATTTCGAGCTTTTGTGAACGTGTTATTTTAAACCACACGAGAAAAAGATATTTTTTATGGATTATGGCACAGAGAAACGCGTTCAGTATCGCAAAATTAATAATAACAACCTAAAACAAACAATAAAGTTTCATACACACAATGTGTAAAATCAAATATCAAGAACTATTAAATTAAGTAACATAACTAAATAAAAACTTAATAAATAAACAAATACAATCAAAATCTATTACAAAAAAGGTATGGTTATATAACTAGTTATGATTGTATAACATATTATATTTTTGACTAGTATTTATAACGTATATTTGTTTTAACACTTAAATAAATTTATCACGTATGGTATTACAATTTATCTTATGCTCGTTATAATTTTTACACTTAAATTAATGCGTTGCTGTGACGCGTTCTAACAAAAATTGTTACAAAAAAGGTGGCACATAAATGTATGAATTTTGTTAAAATGCGTTATAATGAACGTGTTAATTAATAAATCTTATTATGTTTTGTGCCTAGTACTTTGCGTTGCATAATACGTTGCCACAAAAATGTTTTGTATAAAATTTTTTTATAAACAACTAACAATGCGTAAGATTTTTGCAAAAGCATGCAAATAATTTAAGTATAAAAATAATTTACACGCACACAAAACGCCGGAACATTCGATAAAATCTAGCCAAACTGCAATTGTTAAAAAGTGTTTAAAATACCCCGGTTTTAACCCTTATCTATTCGCAAAAGCTGTCTTTTGCGAATAGATTTGTAAAATGTTGTTAACATTCCCGTTGAAAACTATTCTTAAACTTTGGTAGTTTTTGTAGTAATTCAGAGCACTTTGTTCTCTGCTCCCCCACATGTTTTGAAGAGGCGAAGTGAAATGAAAAAGAAAAAATGAAAGAAAAAATTGATTTTATAAAAAATATTAGTTGATAGATTGCTAGTGTATTACAATCATTTGTGTTTTTATGAAACTTATAGCAAGCGCGATTGACTTTTAAAATTATGTTGCAATAAAAAACAATTTGTGAAAACAATGGCTTCTAATTTTTATAGTAAAGTCAATTGTAACTTATATTTAATTATTTACATAAATTTTGATTTATTTTATTTGTAATAATTTTTAAAGTTATTTGCTTTAAGTGAGTCAAAAAAATTATGCAATAAAAAATCAAGGTATAATTGCCTTGATTAATTAACGGTAGAGTTCTAGCACAAAATTATATTTTTTAAGTTTGCTACGAGAATTTTTGTAGTGCGGCAAAAAGCTTTCCACTGCCTGCCAAAAGTTTTGTGAATGGTTCATTTCTTTTAGGTGACAAAGCTCGTGAATAATTATATAATCTATCACATCTGGTGGCAGCATTAACATTCTCCAATTTAAAGCTATCTCCTTTTTGCTGCTGCAAGACCCCCATTTGCCTTTTGCATTTGTTAGTTTTATATTTGAGGTAGCCAGTTTTATTTTAGATGATATGTATTTTAATCTTTCAAACAGAACCCGCTTTGCTTCCGCTTTATACCAGCTAACAATTTTAGCTTTATAATCTTTAGATTGATATTTTTCTGGAACGACCAGTTTTAACGAATTAAAATCGGCATTAATAGATTTACAATCATCAAAAACAATCAACAATTTTTCGCCATATAGCAACGTCTTTTTATATTGCATACAATCTAAAAATTGTTCATTCGTGCAAGCAATTAATGATAGTTTTGATGCAAGCCAACGCTGTTTGTCTGCAATAAACTTGTTAATAAGCACATCGCTAACACGGGTTGGTGCTTTCACCACTACCCTACCATCTTTTAACACTGTTAGTGTTATACTTTTTCTGTTCCCTTTTAGTATTAAATCCGGTGTTATCATACACAATAATTATATACTTTTTGGATTGCAATGAAAACTTCTTATGTGGGCTTTTTTATAAAACTTATATAATTTTGCATCAAAAATTGTCGTTAAGGAGTTTATTATTCTTTAAAAGAGCCAAAACAATTGACTTAAAGAAACAAATTTTATATATTATATATATAATCTTATAAAGGAAGATTGTAAGTTATGGGAATTGATAGCGATTTAATTCGTGGACACATAGACACTATAATTTTGAAAATTCTTTTCAGTGGCGACAAATATGGCTACGAAATTTGTAAAGAAGTTGAAGAAAGAAGTAGTGGCACATATGAGTTAAAACAACCAACATTATATAGTTGTTTAAAGCGTTTGGAAGACAAAGGCTTTATTTCTTCGTACTGGGAAGACAGCGACATTGGTGGTAAAAGGCACTATTACAAGCTAACCGATAGCGGTATTGAAGAATATAAACGCAACCAAGAAGAGTGGATTCGTTCACGTTCTATTATTGATGACCTTATTTCATATAGGCAAACCGATGTTCAAAAACTTGAACAAGAAGTTGAAGAACAAAAAGATGAAGATTTAACCGTTGTAGATGGTAAAACTTCTGATTTTTCCCCTGTTTCTGTAGACAAGTTAGAAGAAGAGCCAATCGAAACAAATTCAGAAACTGGCGACTTTGAAAATACAGAAGTTGTTAATGATGCGCAAGAAGAGTCCCCTACCGAGCAATTATCAAACGAAGAAGAAACATCTTTTGATCAAGAAACAGCTGAAACTGATAACGAACCAGCAAATCAACCAATTACCGAAAATACAGATAAGCAAGAAACACTATCATCTGGCGAATCCGAAGTCAAAGCTGAAGATGATCAAGATAACACAACTTCTAGCGACCTAGAAAATATTACAATTGACGATAATTACGATATTATGAGCATTCTTGGTCATTATGATAACAGCCAAGACCATGCAATCGAGCAAAATATTGACGACCTTGAATCAGCTCAAAACATCTTGGATAATTTTGATAAAAAATATAATCTTCCAGATGAAGATCAAGATGATCAAGAAAAAATCGACAATTTAATAAATGCAACAGATAGCGAGCAAGAAACCGCAAACGATGTCGCATTGGCAACTGCAGCAGGCGAACCAGAAGCAAATAATGGTGATGAAAAAATTGTTTCAAACGAAGAGTTTAACCTAAATGATTATCTTAACGAAGAAACGTATTTTGACGATACAACAACAGACCAAAAAAGTTTTGTATCCCCTAGCATTATCATTGACGGCATTGAAAATAGAGCTGAAAATACCAATTCGCAAGATCAAAATCTAACACCTGCTGTTCATGAAGAAAAGCCAGCTGCTATCCGCGAAGAAAAACCAATTGAAGAACCTCATTTTGACCAAACACCTTCATATGTTAATTTTAATGACGATGAAACCTTGAATAATGTCACAAATTCGGCAGTTTCGAATGATGATGACATGTATGTTGACGATTCAAATATTGATTATAACGAAATTTACATCAATCCAGAAGAGCAAAACAATCAAGATGATGCTCCAAATTTTGTTTTTGATGACGAAAATGTTAACAAGCCAATTGAAGATTCAACCCATGCAAACGATTATGTAAATCCAAATGATGACGATGGCTACGCTTATGGCAAAAACTATGATAAATACAACAGCAGCAATTATAATACTTCTAATGACCAAGATGACCACTTGGACGATTATGCATCTAGTAACGCTTCTAATTTTGATACACAAACTAGCCAATATACAAATCAAGATGACGACCACGAAACATTCACTCCAAAATATACAGACGAAGAATATAAACAACTTTTAAGCCAGCTTGACAATGTTCAAAATAGCACCGTAACTATTCCACAAGACAAAAAGATTGAACTCTTTAATGCAGATAGCATAAATCGTAACATTAACAAAGACTATGCCGACCTTAAAAAATCGCTTAGCGAAGAAGGTTTTTCTGTTAAGCCATATTATGCAACCGTTAAAGAAGTGAATGATGAAAAAAATTACATTCAATCTAACAAGATTAGAATGGTTCAATCTTGGATCTCGTTCTCGTTTATCACATTATTTTTACTTGTTGCCTATGCAATTGTAAAAAATTCACAATCACCTGTTTATACATATGGTCTTAAATTTACATACTTTTTGATAGGCATTGGACTTGCTATAATTGTTCCAGCAATCTACACAACAATGTATATTGTCAATCCATATAAAAAACATATGGCAAAATATGTACCAAGAATTTCGTATGTGTTATCTATCCTATTAACAATTCAACTTTTAATCTTGGTATATTGTTTAAACTTGCAATTCGGTTTCTATAGTTTTAGACAAGAAAACTTCAACCATTTGCTTTGGATTATTCCAGGAATTATCTCATTTTATCCAATTTTGCAAACAATCGTTTATCATATTTTGTATAGATCAAAAAGATTTCATATATAAAAATATAAAAATAGCCACTTCTTACAGAGTGGCTATTTTATTTATTTTTTATTCAAGTGTTAAAATTGCAGAAGTGGCTAGTTCATCGCAGCGATTATTAAACTCATTATCGGCATGCCCCTTTACTTTAATAAAGTTTACATCGTGAATTTCCGTAAGAGCTACAAGCGTTTGCCAAAGGTCAAGATTTTTCACAACTTTTTTGTTACTTCCCTGCCAATTTTTGGCTTTCCAGCCGCTTATCCAATCTTCAAGAAAAGCGTTCACAACATATGCTGAATCACTGTATAAATCAACAATACAAGGCTCTTTTAATAGTTTTAAAGCATTAATTACCGCCGTTAATTCCATGCGGTTGTTAGTTGTATCCTTTTCGGCGCCACTGATTTCTTTTTTTGTTTTTCCATACATCAAAATCGCGCCCCAGCCACCATTACCTGGGTTGCCAGAACAAGCGCCATCTGTGTAGATTGTAACTTGCTTTTTTTGTTTTTCCATACTATTATTATAATAGTTGCGCAGTTTAAAAGCAAATCATTTGTTGCAAGAAAATAATATAAACAATTGACAAATCTAGAATGAATATATTATACTAACTGAGTAAATTAAATCACATAGGGGTGTAGTTCATCGGTAGAATGAGAGTCTCCAAAACTCCAGAGGAGGGTTCGATTCCTTCCACCCCTGCCAAACAAAAAGAAAAGTAAATGTGCTTTTCTTTTTTTGTTTATTAAAATTGAACAATTAAGCTTGATGAACTAGTAATATTATTTATAAAAAATGTTTTTAAAAGACTAAATAATCGCTTAAAATTAATGCAACAAAAAAGACTTCATGCGAAGTCTTTTTTAGTGTTTATTGTGATCATCCCCGCAACCACAATGGTCATCATGGCAGCCACAGTCATCGTCATGGCAATGGTCGTGACCACAATTGCAGTCATCATCGTCATCGTCTAGACCTGCCATTCTATAAAAATCATCAATGGTCATAGAATCGTCATATATTATCTTATCAATTGGGATTTTAACATATCCCTTTTCATCTGTTTTAATTTCGTCAAGGCACTTTCCACAGTTGTCGCAAACCTTTTTAGGGTCAATATCACACATGTCACATTCGCCACAATCGTTACATATTTTACCTTCATAAATTTCGCATGGTCCACCAACTGGATGCTTATATTGTCTTTCGTTTTCCATACATTGATTATACATCAAAATTTATTAAACTTCAAGCAAAATATATTTATTTTTTTCAAACAAATGTTTGCTTTTTTATCTATTTATTGATATAATGAAGTTATGGCAAAAGCAACAGAAAAAAAATTGAACGATATATATGATTTTATGGTAACTTTTACGAGTGAGAACTCTTACCCACCATCTATCCGTGAACTGTGTCAAACTTTTGAAGTTAAGTCCACAGCAACTATGGTTTATTATCTAGAAAAACTCGAAAAAATGGGTTTTATTAAGCGTGCCAAAACAAAAAATCGTGCAATTGAATTGCTTAAACCAGCTAGTAACATACCAGAAAATGGTAGCCAGCTACAATCTAAGGAATTAACAACTGTGCCAGTCGTTGGTAAAGTTGCTGCGGGGTCACCAATTTTAGCCGTTGAAAATATTGAAGAACAAATGACTCTTCCAATTGCTCTGTTTGGCTGCGACCAAGAACAGTTTATATTAAACGTTAGTGGCGACAGCATGATAAACGCTGGCATCTTAACTGGTGACAAAATAATTGTTAAAAAACAAGAAACTGCCGAAAATGGCGAAATAGTTGTTGCAATGATAGACGGTAATTCGACTGTTAAACGTTTTTTTAAAGAAGAACATCAAATTCGTTTGCAACCAGAAAACGATTTTATGGAACCAATTTATACAGACAATGCCACTATACTTGGCAAAGTTATTGGTTTAATCAGAACTTATAAATAAAAAACACACCAGACTATCTGGTGTTTTTTTTAGACAAAAAACACCTTAACATGATTGTTAAGGTGCTATAAATTATTTTATAATGTTTAATTCTTTAAATACTTTTTCAATTTTGTCTGCAGCTTCTTCCATTAACTCTTTTGTGTGAGTTGCTGTATAGCTTGTTCTAATCAAACATTCGCCAACAGGTGTTGCTGGTGGAAGAACTGGGTTAACATAAACGCCTTCTTCAAACAATCTTTTGCAAGCAAGTAAAGTAATTTCTGGTTCGTATGTATAAATTGGAATAATTGGAGAAGATCCGTCTTTAAACTTAATTCCTCTCTTTCTTAAACAATCACGCATATAATCTGTGATTTCAAGTAAGTTCTTTCTACGTTGTGGCTCTTCTTTAATAATATCAAGAGCTTTTCTTGCAGCTGCTACGCAACCAGGTGTAATTGATGCACTAAATACGAATGGTCTTGAGTTGTGACGGATAAACTCTGCAACTTCATGATCACAAGCACAATATCCACCAAGTGAAGCGAGTGATTTTGAAAATGTACCGCAAATGATATCAACATCTTTTTCAAGTCCAAAGTATTCTGCTGTACCACGGCCGTTTTTGCCAAGAATACCAAGAGCGTGTGCATCATCAACCATAACTCTTGCGCCATACTTTTTAGCAAGTTCAACAATCTTTGGCAAATTAGCAATTTCACCACTCATCGAGAACACACCATCTGTAACAATCAAAATGCCTTTATCTTCTGGGACAAGCTTCAATTTCTTTTCCAAGTCTTCCATATCGCCATGATTAAAACGTACAAGTTCGGCATACGAAAGTTTACAAGCATCATAGATAGATGCATGGTTTTCTTTATCGCAAAGTATAACATCTTTTCTGCCAGCAATAGCACTAATAATACCAAGATTTGTTTGGAAACCAGTACTCATTGTTACGCAATCTTCTTTTTGCAAAAATTCTGCAAGTTCTTTTTCGAGTGCAACATGACCAGCGGTGTTACCGTTCAAAAATCTAGAACCAGAGCAGCCTGTACCATATTTTGCAGTGGCTTCGATAGATGCCAAAATAACGCGTGGGTCACTCGTTAAACCAAGGTAGTTGTTAGAACCGATCATAATTTCACGTATACCTTCCATTTCAACAACTATATCTTGACGTGATTCAAGTTTGTGAAAATAAGGATAAATGCCAGCAGCTTGAGCTTCTTTAGCAGTTGTATATTCCCCACATTTTTTAAATAAATCCATTTTTTTACTTCCTTTTTATTAATCAACTAAGTTCATTATATCAAAAAAACAAACAATTTCACAAGTAAATTTCCTTTATTTTTGGAATTTTCTGATTATCTCGTAAGCTGCCATTTTTACATGCTCGTATGTAATTCCGCCTTGGAAGTACGCAATATATGGCGCGCGAATAGGTGCATCGCATGAAAGTTCGATTGATGCGCCTTGAATAAAGCACCCTGCAGCCATAATAACTTTATCTTCGTAACCTGGCATATCGTCTGGAATTGGAACAGCAAAACTATCGATTGGACAAACGGTTTGAATTGTTTGAACAAATGTTATCAAATCTTTTTCGTTTCCGATTTCAACAGACCTAATAATATCCCCTGGCATTTCATTAGATTTTGGGAATACCTTCATACCAAGTTTTTCGAGTACACTAGCAAACAGTGCGCCACCTTTTAGTGCGCCTGCTACAACATGCGGAGCAATAAACAAGCCTTCGAAAAATGGTTGATAGCTTGCATTATATGACCCTACTTCTGCCCCGAGTGATGGTGCTGTTAATCTGCCAGCGCATAAGTCTACCCATTTTTCTTTACCTGCAACATAACCACCAGTTGGAGCAATGCCACCACCAATGTTTTTAATAAGTGAACCAGCCATTAAATCTGCACCCACTTCTGTTGGTTCTTTGGTGTCAATAAATTCACCGTAACAGTTATCAACCATAACAACAACATCTTTGTCGATTTTACGCACAAAATTTATAATATCTTCGATTGTATCAATTGATAAAGCATTTCTATCGGAATACCCGCGTGAACGTTGAATAAACACCATTTTAGGCTTGTTTTGTTTCATTCTTTTTTCGATTTCTGGTTTATTGAAATCGTTACCTATCATGTCAATTTTGTCAAAACCAATACCAAAATCTTTTAGCGAACCATTTCCTTCGCCAAGGATAACATCTATTAGTGTGTCATATGGCATACCAGAAATTGCAAGCATATTATCGCCAGGACGCAAAACACCTTGCAAACAAAGCGTTAATGCATGTGTTCCGCAAGTAATATGTGGCGTTACTAAAGCTTTTTCAGCACCAAAAACTTTTGCAAAAACTTCACATAGTTTAGGCTTGCCTAAATCTTCGTAACCATATCCCGATGACAGATTCATATGCATTAGTGCCACGCGTGAATCTTGAAAAGCACGCATAACTTTTTGTGAGTTATAAAACGCAATATCGTCTATCTTTTTAAATATTGGTTGACACTCTCTTTCACTTTCGTCTATTAATTCTTTTGCTTCCATTATACTATCCTTTTAAACCATTTTTCTATTTCTGTCTTTTTAACTCTTATTGCAATTGGTCTGCCATGTGGACAGAAAAGCAATATTTTGTCGCTAGACATGTCTTCGAACAATTTATCAATTTCACTCTTCGATAAGTCATTACCACCTTTAACAGCAGCTTTACAAGCAGCTTGCATAAGGCTATCTTTCACAAGATCAGAATTGTTTTCTAAGTTCTTCTTATTTTCAGTAGTGAACAAACTTACAAAACTAGTAAAATCTACTTCTGCGAGCAGCGCTGGCACTGCACTGATTTTGTATGTATTTCCACCAAAATCTTCTATTTCAAAACCAAGCTTACGAATTTGCTCAATCTTATCGTCTATCATGTTATATTCAGCAGCTGAAAGCGACAAAACATATGGCACCAAAAGTGGTTGAATAACAATGTCACCACTGTCGACTTGTGCTTTGAATTTGTTATATAAAAGTCTTTCGTGCGCTGCATGTTGATCAATAAAGAACAAATCATCGTCAAGTTCCACAAGAAGATAAGTGTTGAACACTTTGCCAACAATCTTTGTTTCTGGTGCTACTGCAACACCTATTTGTGAAGCTTTAATTTTTTCGTGTTTTAGTTCGTCAGTTTGTGGTTCGGTATTGATTTTTTCAAGCAATTTAGAACCAAGACCAAAGCCGTCTGCAACCATGTCGCTCGACATCATCGCAATTGTTTCAATGATGTTTTTCTTTTGTTCGTTTGCTTCTATAGGCTGTTTTTCTATGCTATCAAATTGTTTTGAATAAGGAGCGATTGTTACCCCAGCCTTGTCAATTTTCCCGCTTTGCTTTACTGGTGCGGTAATTGATCTTAGGGTTGGTTTTTCACTTTCAACAACAACATCATCTTTATCATTCATTTCAGAATAAGCTACGGTACTTGTTTGGATTGTTCCTGGAAGTTGACTTTCTTTTTTATTTGCTTCAGATACATAATCCATACTAGCAATTGCACGCGACACCGCCTCATAAACCAAACCAAACACGGCATTAGTGTTTTCAAATCTAACATCAAGTTTATTTGGATGAACGTTAACATCTACCGAGTCATATGGAATATTTAGATTTAAGCAATAGAAAGGATAACGCTTTTTCATAAGCGTTTCACCATATGCATTCGTAACAGCAACAGATACCGTCGAATTTATAACGTATCTGCCATTGATTATTAATGTTTGGTATGTTCTGTTTGGTTTTGAATATTCTGGGCGAGCAATAAAGCCAGCAATATATAACCCATTTTTCGAAAAATCAACTGGCAACAACTCGTTTATGCACTCTTTACCATAAACAGAATAAAGTGCATCTTTAAGACTGCTACCAGGCGAATTGATAACAAGCTTGTTATCGGCATAATACTTAATCGAAACACCAGGGTTTGCTAAAACAAACCTTGTAACAATATTTGTTACATCTTGCTCTTCAGACTTTGGTTTACGTAAAAATTTTGCACGCGCTGGCACATTATAAAACAAATCGCTTACAATTATTTTTGTACCATTTTTTGCGCCACATTCAACAATTTCACCAAACTCGCCACCGGCAACATCAAGTTTATAACCAACATCGCTTTCTTTTATCTTACTGATGAGTGTTACCTTCGACACTGCCGCAATAGACGCAAGTGCCTCACCACGAAAACCAAGAGTAAAAATATTATCAAGGTCTTTTTCGGTAGCTATTTTACTCGTTGCATGTGGAAGAAAAGCTGTTTTTAAATATTCTTTTTCAATGCCACCACCGTTATCTGTAACAGTTATCGAATTGATGCCACCACCAATAACTTCAATTGTTATTTCATTACTACCAGCATCAAGTGCATTTTCGACCAATTCCTTTACAACAGATGCTGGTTTTTCAACAACTTCACCAGCCGCAATTTTGTTATACACCGAAGGTGGTAAACAATTAATTTTTGCCATAATCTCTCCTATTTATCTTTTACTTTATCGACCAAATTTTGGAGCGTACCAAACGCCATAAGTGGCGAAACAGTGTCCATATCAATGTCCTTTAAAACATTTATAACTTCATCAACATTAAATGATGTATATTTTTCCGTTTTATCACTTGTAAGGTCTGTTTTAGGCGATAATTCATTGATTTCTTCTTGCATCTTCAAAATTTGCTTTGACCTGCTAACTAATTCTTCTGGAAGCCCAGCAAGTTTTGCTACTTCAATACCAAAACTCTTGTTTGCACTGCCACGAGCAATTTTGTGCAAGAATATAACAGAATCATTGTACTCTTTTACCATTACTCGGTAATTTTTAACTCCATCAATCTTGCCTTCTAGTTCGGTAAGTTCATGATAATGTGTACTAAACAATGTTTTAGCGTGCAAGTGCTTAGACAAATATTCAATTAATGCCCAAGCGATAGACAAACCATCGTATGTGCTTGTTCCCCTACCAACTTCATCAAGAATAATCAAACTTTTGTTAGTTGCATTTTTTAAGATGTTCGAAACTTCGGTCATTTCTACCATAAATGTACTTTGACCAAAAGCCAAGTCATCGCTGGCACCAACTCTTGTAAAAATTCTGTCTACCAAACAAATTTTTGCACTTTCTGCCGGAACAAACATACCAATATGTGCCATTAATGTGATAATTGCAATTTGGCGCATGTATGTACTTTTACCGGCCATGTTTGGACCAGTTATAAGCATAAGTCTGTTTTCGTTATCGTCAAGGTAACAATCGTTTGGAACAAAAGATGCTGTTTTTAATAACGCTTCGATAACTGGGTGCCTGCCTTCAACAATCTTAAGTTCGTTTCCTTTGTCGTCAATTTCTGGCCTTGTGTAATTATATTTTGCAGAAACAGTGGCAAATGAAACTAAAACATCAAGGTAAGCCAAGTTATATGCAATATCAAGCAATTGCTTATCATATGAATTGACTACATCAATAATCTTTTCATATATTTCGCTCTCAATTTTCAAAGATTCTTCGTTACTGTTTAAGATTTTATACTCCATTTCTTTTAGTTCAGGAGTAATATATCTTTCACTATTAACAGTTGTTTGTTTGCGAATATAATCGCTTGGAACAAGGTTTGTTTGACCAGCCGAAACTTCTATATAATAACCAAAAACCCTGTTATAACCAGTCTTAAGATTCTTTATACCAGTTCTTTGTTTTTCACGCGCTTCAAGTTCCACAAGCCAAGTTTTACCATAGTCGCTCATAGAACGCGTTTGGTCAAGTTCTTCACTGTAACCCTTTTTAATATACCCACCGTCTTTACGGTTGTTAGAACACTCATTATTGATAGCATTATCTAACAAATTATAAACTTCTGGCAAATTATAAAGATTTTTTGCAATTTTAGAAATAAGTGGAGCTTTGCAGCCATTAATAAGACTTGATAATTGTGGAATTATTTTTAACGTGTCAGATAGCGCCACAAGTTCTTTTGGTAAAATTGTTCTTGCCGAAACCTTGGCGGTTTTACGTTCAATATCGTATGTTTTTGAAATTAACTCAATAATTTCATCGCGTAGTAATGCATTTTTCGAAAGTTCTTCAACAACATCAAGCCTTTCTTCAATTTCGTTTTTGTCTTGCAATGGTTCATTGACAAAAGTACGCAGAAGTCTTGCACCCATTGGCGAAGATGTTGCATCAAGTAGCCACAACAATGAACCATACTTCTTTTTAAGTGTCATAGACTCTGTGAGTTCCAAGTTGCGTCTTGTATTCATATCAAGTTGCATAAACCTGTCGTCACGCACGAACTCCAAACGCTTCAAGTTGCTAACAGCACGCATTTGTGTTGCTGCAATATAACTAAGAAGCCCACCAACAGCTTGAATGCCACTCTTATTCATCTTTGGTTCAAACTCTTCAATGCTTTTTAGTTCAAACTGTTTTTTTATAAGCTTTTCTGCATTTGAATACAAAAATTCGCCGTCATCATATTTTGTGAAAACAGGAACAATGCCACCCTTCTCACTTGCCAAATTTTCGCTTAGGTCGTATGCCGCTTTATTACAAATAATCTCTGTTGGACGAAGTCTGATAAGTGCATCATCAATCGCTTTGAGTGTATTACTTGCAAAATTCATAAATTGCATAAATCCAGTCGAAATATCTGCAACTGCCATACCAGCATCATTTTTAGTTGCAAATATAGAAACAATATAATTGTTTCTATCTGCAATTAAAGATTCTTCTTCAATAGCTGTGCCTGGTGTTATGATTCTCACGACATCACGCTTCATAATTTTTGATTTTGGCGATACAGTTTCGTTTGTTTGTTCACATATTGCGACTTTATAACCTTTGTTTAAAAGTTTTGCAATATAAGAATCTTTTGCATGGTGCGGAATACCACACATTGGTGCGCGTTCTTCAGTTCCACAATCTTTACCAGTAAGCGTCAGTTCAAGAACTCTTGAACAAGTGATTGCATCGTCATAAAACATCTCGTAAAAATCACCGAGCCTATAGAACAAAATGCAATCTTTATATTTTTCTTTTGTCAGCAAATATTGCTGCATCATTTCTGATACACCCATTTTTACTCCTTTATAACTTCCCCGAATAGCGAAGTCAATTTTGCTTTCGTAATTCTAACTTTAACAAACTTTCCTATAAGTGAAGCGTCACCTTTAACAGTCACAGCCTTATTAAAGTTTGTAGACCCAACAACGCTGCCAGCATATTTTGGCGAAACACTATCTATCAAAACAACTAAATCTTTACCAACAAATGTTTCGCTTATCTTTTCACCAATACCCTGTTGCAATTCAATAAGTCTTCTAAGACGCTCTTTTTTAACTTTTATATCTACTTGACCGTCCATTTTTTCTGCAACAGTACCCTTACGTTTAGAATAAATAAACATAAAGAGTTGTTCAAAACCAACTTGTTTAACAAGATCCATAGTATCCAAAAAGTCTTCTTCTGTTTCTGTTGGAAAACCAACTATAATATCAGACGAGAGTTGAACATTTGGAATTTTTTCTTTGATTTCTTTTACAGTCGCTAAATATTTTTCACGCGTATATTTGCGGTTCATAAGCCCAAGTATTCTGTTGCTACCAGATTGGAATGGTAAATGAATGTAGTGCATAATGTGTTTTGATTTGCTAATTACATTAATAACTTCACTAGACAAATCTTTTGGATGGCTGGTCATAAATGTTAATCTGTATTCATAGTCAAGTTTATCTAGAATGTTAAGTAATTTTGCAAAGCAAGTGTCATCATCAAAATCATTACCATAAGAGTTAACGTTTTGACCAAGCAAAGTGATTTGTTTGTATCCAGCATCTAAAAGTTGTTTAACTTCACAAACAATAGCATCAAGCGGACGGCTAATTTCCCTACCACGAACATAAGGCACAATACAATAAGTGCAAAAGTTATTGCATCCATAGTTAATGTTTACCCAAGCATTAATTCCGCTTGTACGCGTCTTTGGCATAGAATCTCTGTCGATAATGTTTTCGGTTGTAACAATGCTAGAAAAATGCTTTTTAATCTTGTTTCTCTTGTCGAGCAGTTCACCAAACTTTGCAATGTTGTGAGTACCAAAAATAATGTCGATGTACGGATACTTTTGAAGCAACATTTCATCATATCCATTTTGTTGCGACATGCAACCACAAACACAAATAATCATGTTTGGATTTTTCTTTTTCAATTGCTTTAAATCACCAATATGCCCAAAAATCTTTTTCTCGGCACTTTCACGAATAGCGCAAGTATTAAAGACAATAACATCAGCATTTTCGTTTGAATCTGCAAGCGTGTAACCGCGTTCTTCTAATATGCCAGCTAGTTTTTCTGATTCATGAACATTCATCTGGCAACCATATGTGTGTATCAAATATTTTCCCATAATATATCCTTAATAAATTATGTATATAATATAATACAAACGCCTATTAATTTTCAACAAATATTTACCATATTCGATAATAATTTAAAAAAACTTATCCATACTAAAAATAGATGAAAAATCGCAAAAAATTACTTAAAATACTAAAATTTGCAGTTTTTATACCATTTTTAATAGTGGTTAGTGTAATTTTTGCGTTTTTTGTATCATTTTGGGCTATAACAAAAAACGATACTTTTGATGCTAAAAAACTTTCTGCCAGTAGTATGCCAGAACTTTTAATAAAAGATAACACTGGTCAAATAATAGAAACATCAACAAATATGACTTGTTTACCATTTGATTATACTAAACTTTCAGGTCAAACAAAAAACGCTTTTATCTCTATCGAAGACAAAACATTTTTTTCTCATAATGGTATCAATCTAAAACGCATGGCAGGTGCGTTTCTTTCTAACTTGAAAAATAAAAAGATTGTTCAAGGCGGCAGCACAATAAGTCAACAACTAATAAAAAACACCCACCTAAATTCCCACAAAACAATAAAAAGAAAATTAAAAGAAATTAAGCTAACACTCGACCTTGAAAAAAGTTTTTCAAAAGACCAAATTTTAAATGCATACCTTTCTAATATTTATTTTGGAAATGGTGCTTATGGCATCGAAAGTGCCAGCAAAGTCTATTTTAATAAATCGTCAAAAGACTTAAATTTAGCAGAGAGTGCCATGCTTGCTGGAATAATTAATGCACCGTCTTCATATAACCCACTAACAAATTACGAAAAAGCAAAATCAAGACAAGAAATTGTTTTAAAAGAAATGTATAAGGATAAAAAAATCACCGAAAGCGAGTATCAAACCGCCAAAAATCAAACTCTAAACATTGTTGGCACAAACATAAATATTCTAAACCAATACACAAACGCATGCATTATGGAGGCTTGCGAATTGTTAAACTTATCACAAAATCAAATTAAAAACAAAAAATATACTTTACATACTTATCTAAATAAGCAAGTTCAAAACAACATAACAACTATCCTGCAAAACAATCTTAAAAATATTTATGCAGACGCTTCTTGTTTGGTTGCAAACACAAACGGTGAAATAATCGCGTTTTGCGGAAATACCAGCACAGACCTATATCATTTAAAGCGCCAACCAGGGTCTTGCATAAAACCAATACTTGTATATGCGCCAGCATTTGAATTAAACAATCTTACCCCAGCCACACAAATTTTAGACGAACCAATTAATCTCGATGGCTACTCGCCAGAAAATGCTGATAAATCATATAAAGGCAATGTCAGTGTTCGTGATGCCATCAAAAAATCTTTAAATATTCCAGCCGTAAAAGTTTTAAATTCAACAGGTATCGAAAAAAGTAAAAACCTAGCTAGAAAAATGGGGATACCTTTTGACAGCCAAGACAACAACCTATCCCTTGCTCTTGGCGGTTTCACAAATGGCATCACAATAAAAGAACTTGCAGAAAGCTACTCTTGCCTAGCTCGTGGTGGCGTGCATTCGAGTTTAAAATTTATCGACAAAATTACAGATGAAAACAACAATACAATTTATTGCAACTCAAAATACTCAGACCGCGTGTTATCTAGTGAAACAGCATACCTATTAACCGACATGCTAAAAAGCGTTGCAAAAAGTGGTACAGCAAGTAGACTCTCTTCCCTAAGCTTTGATGTTGCTTCAAAAACTGGTACAGTTGGTACAATAAATTCTTCGAACAATACCGATGCAATAAACGCAAGTTACACATCAGACAATATTGTTGTATGTTGGGTTTCTGCCAAAGATAGCAAACATTTATTAAACAAAACAATCAATGGTTCAACATATCCAACAAATGTTTCGAAAAACACACTTGATTATCTTGCGTCACTCCGCACTCCAGCAAGTTTCACTAGACCAGCATCAATAATTAATGCTAATTACGAAACAGATGAAAACGGTAAGCTTTATCTTGCTAATTCCAACGATTATCAAACAGAAATTTTTAAAAGTGGTACACAGCCAACCGAACAGAAATCAGGACTTGACAGACTTAATTTTCAAATAAACAACTTTAGCAATTCAAAACCAACATTAATGTTTGACACAAAAAACAATATAATCTACAAAGTTTATCGCGACAACAGTCTTATTGCATTGCTTGTTGGTCGTGACGACAGAATTTCTTACACAGATTTTTCAGCAAAAAAAGACAACATCTATAACTATAGTGTTGTCCAAGAATATAACGGTGAAAGTAATAAATCTAGTGAAATTAAGATTCTTTGTTTGATATAACGACTTTTTCAATTGTTGCAAGTGCGTCTGACATAAGCTTTTCTACATCGAGTTTAGATTCTTCTTTCAAAACATTTTCGAGTTTTGGTTTTGTAACTGGGTCTTTTGGCAAAAATACCGTGCAGCAATCTTCAAATGGTTCAATTGATGTTTCATATGTGTCAATCTTGCGCGCAATATCAATAATTTCTATTTTATCAAATGTAATAAGTGGACGAAGCACAACAGTACTGTCAATTACATCTTCAATAACAGTCATACTTTCAATTGTTTGGCTGGCAACTTGCCCCAAGTTTTCGCCAGTAACAATCATAGGAATATGGCGATCCTTTGCAATTTTTTCACTTATTCTATACATAAATCTACGGAGCAAAGTGATAAGAAAACTTGAATGGCAATTATCACGTATAGCCTCTTGAATTTTAGCAACATTTACCATATAAATAGTAAAGTCACCATTGTATCTAGTTAAGATTTTGGCAAGTTTTTCAACTTTTTCACGCGCTAGGTTCGATGTATATGGATAGCTGTGAAAGTGCACTGCGGCAAGTTTAACACCTCGCTTATTCATCAAATAACAAGAAACTGGACTATCAATACCACCAGAAAGCAACACAAGCCCTTTTCCGCTAGAACCAACTGGCATACCACCAACACCCATCATTGTTTTGTTATAAACAAAGGTTTTTCCATTTTCACGTACATCAATATTAATAACATGTTCTGGGTTATGCAAATCAACAGATAAATTTTTATTGCTTTCTAAACAATCGCCACCAATCTCAGATGAAATTTGCATAGATGATTGCATAAAAGTTTTGTCTGCCCTATTCGTGTTAATCTTAAATGTACCATTTTCATCTTTTAATAAACCTGTCACAAGAGCTGAAATCTTTTCATAATTTGTATCAACCACATACGCTGGCGATACAGAATAAACACCTGCAACTTGACAAAGTCTGTTTAAAATTTTCTTTTCATCTTTCTCTTCATAACCAGATAAAATGTATCTGCCAGCAACTTTTTTGAGTTCTGCATTAAACTCAAAAAGTGCATTTTTTATGTTTTTATATAACAATTCTTCAAAAAAACCGCGATTTTTACCTTTTAAATGTATTTCGTTATATCTAATTAAAATATTTTTTTCCATTATTTCTTTAGTTCCTTTATTCGTTTTTCAAAACAATTTGCAACATAATTTATATCCACATCAATAGGTGCAAACGAAATTCTTACTACTTGCTGAGATTTTTCATAAGAAATTCCCCTAGCCTCTAACCCCCTGTTAACCTTCTTTTTCGAAGAACAAGCAGAGCCAGTTGAAATATAAATTCTATCTTCTTCAAGAGCATGCAACAACACTTCGCCACGAACGCCAATAATACGAAGTTGCAAAATATAAGGTGAACATTCTTCATTTGAATAATTCTCAAATTCAATATTTCTTGTTTTTAGAGCAATCAAAAATTCATTATTAAGTTTTTTTACACGTTCAAAGTTAACTGCCAAACTTTGCATCTTTAGTTTTGCAGCAGTTTCAAACCCCAAAATGTAAGGCAAGTTTTCTGTACCAGACCTAAGCCCCATTTCTTGCCCACCACCAAGAATTAGCGGTTCTAAGTTTACATTTTTTTTAAAATATAATGCACCAATACCTTTTGGCCCATTAATTTTGTGCGAACAAATGGTATACATATCAACACCCAATTTTTCAAGATCAACATCAATTTTCCCAAACGCTTGCACGCCATCACAGTGAAAGATTATTGTTTTGTCTTTTTGCTTAGCTAAGTGGCAAAGCCTTTCAATGTTGTTAATCATGCCATTTTCGTTGTTAACGTGCATAATAGAAACAAATTTAACAGGGTTGTTTTGTAGAAGTTTAATGTATTCTTCTTCAATCACTTTGCCATAACTATCAACTGGAATATATAAAATATTGCAACCTTGTTTACGTAACTTTTCTGTCATTTCAAAAATAGCTGGATGTTCGGTATTACCAATAAGTGCAACAAAATTTGCACGATTTTTTATTTTTAAAAGTGCGGTATTATTTGCTTCGGTAGCGCTGCCAGTGAATATCAAATTACCACCTTCAGCATTAAGTGCTTTCAAAAAATATTCGCGTGACTTTTCCACCAAATTTTTATCTACAATAGCGTTTTTATATACGCTACTAATATTATAAAAATCATTTCTCAAAGCGCCAGAAATAACATCGGTCACCTTGTCATCAACAACTGTAGTTGCTGCATTATCAAGATAAATAACTTCATTTTCCATAATGTTATTATAAACAATATATATTAATTTAGCAAGAACATTTTTAATTATTAGATATAAGTCCACTTAAATCTTTTATCGAAAAGAATGTGTCCGGAATATCACCAATAATAACACTTTCACAAAGCAAAACATCGCTACTAGCATTTACCCTTAACGTTCTAAATGGCAACACAACATTTATTGTGCAACTTATCGACATATAAATTTTATGTTGAGTCTGGTTGATTCCTGCACTAAAAAACTGCGAAAGAAATCTACACGAAACATCTCCATATGGATAAGTTTCCATTGCAACTTTTGGTCCCATACCAGAAATTATTGTTATTCCAGAAAATGCCCCTAGTGGTATTAAAACTGGATTTTTTGTCAGTTCATTTAGTTTTGCCATGGTGACTCTACCTATTAATTTTGAAAGATTATTAATCTGAATTGAGTTCGCTTGAAGCATACTAATTTTACCACTAGAATCAGTAACAATATGTATTAAATCATCATAAGTTACATTTTGATTCATTGCTTCTGTTATTGCATAGTTCATACTTTTATTTGCATAAACTTTAACTTGTGAGTTGCTAGACGAAATTATTAAAGGTGTAACCAAAAATGCAATATATAAATAAAAAAACGCAAAAATTAACAAAGTAACCATAAAAACCTTTGTTTTTTTGCGTTTTTTAGTAAAATCTACAACAGTAATAGTATTTTTTCTTTTTCGTTTCACACTTAATTATATGAAACAAATAGTTAAAATATTTAATTCTTTTTAGTTTTTGAACTCGTAAAAAATGACAGCAAAAAACTTAAACCAATAGACACAGATATACCAGCACTAGTTGCAACTAACCCACCACCAAGAGCTCCGAAAAACCCGTCAGTTTTCGCGCCATTAATTGCACCATTTGCAAGCGAATTACCAAAACCAGTGATTGGTAAAGTTGCTCCAGCACCAGCCCATTCAACTAAATAATTATACAAACCAAATCCACCAAGGACAGCACCAGCAAGCAAAAACAAAACAAGTATTCGTGCAGGCGTAATTTTAGTAGTAATAACTATTACTTCTGCTAAACCACAAATAATACCACCAACCACAAAAACTTTTAAATACATAAGTAAACCTGCTAACATATTTCAACCTCCACAGCATGCGCGGTGCACGGTATAGTTTCACCTTGCTGATTTGTAATTGTACTCATAAGTGCACCAGTCGACACAAGTATCATTTTTTTAATTTTCTTTTCCTTTAGCTTACTAATAAAATAAGAGTTAAACACAGTCGCACTACACCCAGCACCACTGCCACCTTGGTTAGAATCGTCTGTCACACCATAAATCATGTTTCCACAATCAATATAATTTTGTCCAAGCGAATACCCTTTTTCTTGCATCAAGTCAAGCAAAATATCTGAACCAAGTTTTCCAAGATCACCTGTTGCAATTACATCATAATCTTCTGGTTTAGTGTTTGTGTCGCCAAAAAACGCAACCAAGGTATCCATTGCAGCAGGTGCCATTGCGGCACCCATATTTGCAATATCTTTCACACCAAAATCAATCACCTTCCCAAAACAAACTTTTCTTATTTTTATATATGTTTTGCTAGATGATAACAAAGTTGCCCCAACACCAGTTACCGTCCATTGCGAATATGTTTGTCTTTGATTACCAAACTCGAGTGGAAATCTATATTGTCTTTCAGCTGTCGAAAAATGGCTGCCCGCCATACACATCACGTTTTTCATAATTTTCCCACTAATTAAACAAGCACCCAGCCCAAGAGCTCCAGCAAAAGTCGCACATGCAGAATACACTCCAACAAAAGGAATTTTCAAATACGAAGCCATATAGTTAGATGCAATAATTTGGTTATTCAAGTCGCCAGACAACAACAAATCTATGTCATCAAATTTTTTATCAGCCTTCTTTAATAAAAGACATGCTGTTTGATAAAACATTTCACGTTCAGCTTTTTCAAAAGTGTCTTCATTAAAAGTATCGATTTTTGCAATCTTATCAAAATATTTTCCAACAGGTCCATTGCCTTCTTTTCTGCCAACAATAGAAGCTGTTTCTTGGATATATACTGGATTATCTAGAATATATGTTTGATTCCCTTTCTTCATCTTTACTCCTAAAATAAACTAACAATAAAGTAAACTATACCAACAATAAGTGAATACGATACACCACAAACAAGAACTGGGCCAGCAACATAAAACATCTTGCTACCCACACCAAAGACCAAACCTTCTTTTTTAAATTCAATTGCACAAGAAGAAATCGAGTTTGCAAAGCCAGAAATTGGTATAAATGTACCCGCCCCACCATACTTTGCAATTCTATCAAAGCAACCAATGGTTGTTAAAATAATTGTAAGTGAAATTATAATAACGTTCACCCAAGCACCAACGAGCAACAAATCCATCATCGGATTAAAAGATTTTATAATATCGCCAAACATTTGCCCTAAACAGCAAATTGTACCGCCCAAAATAAAAGCATGAAATATCGTATCAAACCAACCAGACTTTGGCGACTTACGTTCAACATATTCAAGATAAGCTTCTTTACTTGCAGTTATTTTCATAAATTCTCCTAAGTAAATACTTGTCAAAATATTTTTTTATATTCAAAATAATAAAAATCAATTTTATAAATATTTTACAAAAAAGTGCAAATACTAACATTGTAAGGAGTAAAAATATGAATAAAATAATAAAAACACTAACTTTTTTAATTTTTATACTTGCGGTTGGTTTTACTTTTGCGGGCTGTGATAATGCAAGTGAAAGGAACGCAAAAGACTTGGATGCAACCATTACATCATTTATCAACCAAACAAGTAGCCTTGACTGGGCAGACAGTTACACTTTTGCAAATGCAAGCAGTGCACATTCTTCGCAGTCAACAACAAACACAACAACAAGCACATCTAACACAAGCAAATATGTAACATACAACACATCTAGCATGCAAAACAATCTCACAAATGTAGAAAATAAACTTGGAAAGATTATTGCGAAAAAAGCAAGTATTGATACATATTTAAACAATCTTTCTAATGGTACATTATCGCTTTCTAGCGAGGATCAATCAGCTTTAAACGCTTACAAAAACATTATTAAAGAAAGTACATCATATCTTGAATCAAATAATGGCACAATAAGAAATACTATGGCATTAATTACAAGTAACATTCAAGAAAATGCAAATAATAACATAATTAATTCTTATATAATTAGATGCAACGAAATCATAAGTTCTCGTATGGCTAAAATAGATTCTGCATATTCTTCTATGGAAGCTATAGAAACCATTTTAAAGGCATCAAGTTCCACAAATGAACAAAAAACCGCAAATTCTACACAAAATAATGATAAAAATGTAGTAAAAACACAAAATAAAACAACAAAAACTGAAACAAATAAAAATTTAAACACAAATAATATATCAAACAGCACAAACAATAACAATAAAAATAATACAACTAGCCTTATCGTAAATAAAGCACAAAATAGCACAAATCAAACTACAAATCAAACCAATAACGACACAAGCAAATTGACAAATAATTGGTCAACAACTAATCAATCTATCAAACAAAATTCTACGAGCTCAAATAACGGCGGACAAATAACAAACACAACTACTACAAGTAACAATTCTAGACCTATAGCAACAAACAATAGTCAATCTAACCAAAATATAACAACATATCCAACAATAAATAATCGTTCAATTTATTACGCAAGATACCGCAGATACCCTAACGGTTATTATGGTCCAGTTCCCACTCCTCCAAACAACAGTTCAAACAAACCAATAATCACATCAACAAGTAACATGAATAATCAAAACTCACAGACTAACAATGTATCAACAAATTCACAAAACAACACAAATAACAATTATCAATACAACAAAATGAGCACAAGACAAAACTCTAACACAATTAGACCTAACTATAGTCAAAACAACAACATAACATATACAACAAGCATGAACAATCAAAACCATGGCATGCAAGTTTCAAAAATATATAACACAAATCAAAATTCATCAAATAACTATTCTGGTCAAGTTGTGAATAACAACATACCAGCAACACATGTTCCATATTAAAAAAACACCGCTATGGTGTTTTTTTATATTATTTGTTTTTTAAGTTGCATTAATATTTTGTTTTCCAGTCTAGAAACTTGCACTTGCGAAACGCCAAGCATTTCTGCTATTTCTGATTGAGTTTTGCCACGATAATACCTGAGCAAAATTATTTTTTTATCCCTACCACTAAGTTTATTGATTGAATCTGCAAGTTGAATTTTATCTATTAACTGTTCGTTTTTATCTTCGACCACAAGCCTATCAAGCAGATCAGAACTTTTTTCGTCACTCTCATCAATCTTACTATTAAGCGAAATAAGCGCTTTTGAAGAATCTAGTGCAAAGACTACATCTTCTTCATCTTCGCCGAGCGTTTCCGCAATTACCTTTACTGGTGGTGGTTCATCATAAACTTTTGTATAGTCGTCAATAAAACTTTTTACTTTGGCCGCAAGTTGCTTCATTGCGCGTGAAACTTTTATTGCCCCATCGTCACGCAAAAATCTTTTTATTTCACCTGCTACCATTGGCACACAATATGTAGAAAATTTTACATCAAACTTTTCGTCGAAGTTTTTTATTGCCTTTAAGAAACCAAGCACACCTAACTGATACAAATCTTCATACTCAACTCCGCGATTTTGAAAATTCTTTACAACGGATTTTATGAGTGGAAAGTGCCCATTTAACAATTTTTCTTTAGCATTTTCGTCACCATCTCGTGCAAGATGAATTGCCGCAATGGTTTCTTCATTAGAAAGCGGTACAAAATTTTCTTCCATAATAATACCACTTACTTAATAAATTTTTTCATAAACACACAAACGCCACCTTCTTCATTGTTTGTAACATCAAGCTCGTCCATAAACGATTCCATCAATGTAAACCCCATTCCCGAGCGTTCTTCACGCGATTTTGTGGTAAAAAAAGGTTGTTTAGCCTTTTGAATATCTGCAATGCCAATGCCATTATCAACGATAGATATTTCAACAACACCTTCGGCAAGCCCCACCGAAACATAAATTTTTCCACCGTTATTTTGGTAGCCATGCACAATAGAGTTTGTCACAGCTTCACTAACTGCCGTTTTTATATCATTAATTTCAGACAAACTTGGATTTAGGGGAACACAAAACGCCGCAACCATACTTCTTATAAACCCTTCATTTTCAAGTTTTGCATCTATTTCCATAGAAAATTTGTTTAAATATTTCATATTAACTCCTAACCAATCTTTGGCATAATTTCGTATATACCCGTCATCTTTAGAATTCTATCTACATGTCCTGTGGGATTTTTTATGTAGATATCAATATCATTCTTTTTAAATTTATTATATCTACCAAGCAAAACACCAATTCCCGTGCTATCCATAAAAGACACACCCGAAAAATCTAGCACAAGCTTTGCATCATCAATGCAAGACAAATCTCTAAGCAATGTATCAAGTGAAATTCTCACATGCTCCGCTGTAAACTCGTCTAATTCGCCACGAAGCACTGCTGTTAAAATATTTTCGTGAGTTTTATAACTAATTTCCATTTTGTCCCCCTTGCACTAGTATGTTAACACTTGCCCACAATTTTACATACATATAAAAATTGATTTTTTTAGTGTTTTTTGTAAAATTTGCAATAAAAAAGATGAGAATTTATCTCATCTTTACATTTCTTCTTGTTCTTCGAAGAATATATCTGACTTGGCCTTTTCTCCAGCAGTGCGAACAAGCGCAAGAGTGTAAGCATCGTTGATACTATATTTCTTGCTTGATGACTTATAAATAAGTCTGCTTGTCTCTAAATTTTCAAGCTTACTTTCTAGTTCATCTTTTCTTAGATGAGTAGATAAATAAAGTTCTTCTATCGAGTGGTTTTCGCTTGTCAAATTTGACAATATCATAAGTGACGATTTATCAGACAATATTTTAAAAATGTCCGACATCTTTCTCTGTAACTCTTTTGTAACAATACTTTGATTAAAATTCATGCAATATCTCCTTTAGCGTAAAAAGTTCAGTCAGTGTACTACTTTTTAGTCACATTGTCAATGGGAAAATTGCAAAATAAATTAAATAAAACGTCGAAATTTAAAACAGTGGTGTGTATGCCTTTATAAGTGCACACGCAATCCTTGTTAAAACGTTTTGTCTGTAGCCTTTCATGTTCACAGCTGTCAACAAAATATTGTCAAAATCTCGCTTTATATCCTTCAAGCATTTTGTGTTATACATGAGCACGCCGCATTCGTAATGGTGCAAAAGACTACGATAATCCATATTAATCGTGCCAACAATCGCAAGTTTTTCGTCAACCAATATTTGCTTAGCATGTAAAAAACCTTCTTTGAACTCATAAATTTCAACACCATGTTCTTGGAGCGCTTTATATGACGAACGAGTTATCGAAAAAACGATCTTTTTGTCTGGAATATGCGGTGTAACGATTACAACGCGAACGCCGCGGTCACTTGCAAGTGTCAATGCGTTTTTAAGTTTACTATCAATAATCAGGTATGGCGTTGTTATATAAATAGATTTTTTTGCATTAGATATCAAATTAAGTAAAATGTTTTCGGCAATATTTTCACCATACAAATACTTCGGACCATCACCAAATGGACAAATAACACCATCTGTTTCAACATTTTTGTCGCACAGATATTTATCACAACTTTCGAACACTTGCATTTGAATATTGTAAATTTGCATAAACAGACAAACAAGGTTATTTACTGCTGACCCACAAATCTTTATTGCGGAATCTTTCCAATAACCATATGGCTGAACTTTGTTTATATATTCATCTGCCAAATTTATACCGCCAACATAACCAATATTCCCATCGATCACCGTTATTTTTCTGTGGTCACGATTATTATAGAGTGATGAAGTTGCTCTCGAAAATTCATTAAACCTAATACATTTTATTCCGTCTTTCCTTACTTTTTTATAAAAATTGCTTGGAAGTTTAGACATTGTGCCAAGATCATCATATATAATTCTTACATCAACACCACTTTTAGCTTTTTCCTTTAACACCTTGTAAATGCTATTCCACATAACACCTTTTTCGATGATAAAGTATTCCATAAAGATATATTTTTTAGCGTTACTCAAATTTTCGAGCAAATCCTTGAAAAACAACTCACCTGTTGAAAAGAATTCAGCGTTCGAATTCGTGTAAGAACGCATAGATGTTGAATTATATATATAGTTAAACTGGCCGTAATAATCACCAAGTTTATTCTTTAAATCGCATTTATCGTCATCGGTCAATGCTTGCAACTGTCGACCTTCCCTAACAATCTCTTCAAAATGTTTTTTTATTTTTCTTGGAAGCTTTGGTGTGATAAACATCGCACAAATCGCAATACCTAAAATTGGAGCTATTGTACAAAGAATAATTAGTGGCAACTGCCCCTCAATTATCATATCAGAATTAATGATCAGCACAACAACTATTAAACCAATTATCGAAAGTATTAAGTTAATTGGTATAGATGGAAAACTCTCCCCAACAACAATTGGAACAAAAATATAAAACGATATTTGTATTAGCAAAGCAATTATAATCAATGTAAATCTACTAAAAATAAACTTAAATATTTTTCTCATAAGTAAATTATATCTATTTTTTTCAAATTTTACAAGCAAATATAAATTTTAGAACCCCAATACCACTAAAAATACATAAGAAAAATAAACAAAACAAAAAGAAGTTAGAAAACTAACTTCTTTTTTCTGGAGCCGGTGGTCGGAATCGAACCAACAACCGTCTGATTACAAATCAGATGCTCTACCATTGAGCCACACCGGCATGTGTATTGGTGGGAAGAGATGGATTCGAACCATCGAAGACGTAGTCGACGGATTTACAGTCCGTTGCATTTGGCCGCTCTGCAATCTTCCCATAAATGGATTTTCATGTAGCCAGTACTGGGAACTGAAAATCTGGTGCCTCGGGGCGGAATCGAACCACCGACACGGAGATTTTCAGTCTCCTGCTCTACCGACTGAGCTACCGAGGCTTAAAAGAAGGCCTCAAAAACTAGAATAAAGTGGCGACTCCAAACAGACTTGAACTGTCGACCTCCTGCGTGACAGGCAGGCGCTCTAACCAACTGAGCTATGGAGCCACGAATATGGTGGGCCTTCACGGACTTGAACCGCGGACAAACCGGTTATGAGCCGGTTGCTCTAACCAACTGAGCTAAAGGCCCAAACGCCAGTTGCATCAGCTTGATTATATGGTCGGGGTGAAGAGACTCGAACTCCCGGCCCCATGGACCCAAACCACGTGCGCTACCAAACTGCGCTACACCCCGACGAATTATTATCTCGAGCTGACCAGTCAAATATACACTATACTGGCAGCAATGTCAACAATAATTGCAAAAAAAATTGAAATTTTTGTTAATCTATTCCGAGATAATCATTATATGTTGTTTCTTTGTCATACACCTTAGTTTTATCGATCACAATAATACGATTTGCAACAGTCTGCAAAATCTCGTGGTCTTGTGAAGTGAAAAGCATTGGCGACTTATAATTAATCATACCTTTGTTAAGAGCTGTGATAGATTCTAGATCTAAGTGATTGGTAGGTTCGTCCAAAATTAAGCAGTTACCAGCCGTAAGCATGGCACGCGCCATCATACATCTAACCTTTTCACCACCACTAATAACCTTAGCCTTTTTATTACCTTCTTCGCCTGTGAAAAGCATTCTTCCAAGCCAGCCGCGAATAAATGTGGCATCTTTTTCTTTAGAATATTGAGCAAGCCAATCAACAAGTGACAAATCACAATCTTTAAAGTATTTTTCGTTGTTTTCTGGCAAATAACCAACTGTTACAGTAGAACCCCACTTAAACGAGCCGCTGTCAGCTTTTTCTTCGCCAACTAAAATCTTAAAGAGCATAGTAATAACGTTTGCTTTATCGCAAAGAAAAGCAATTTTGTCGTTTTTATTGACAGTAAACGACACGTTTTCGAAATATCCTTTTTTAGTAAGGTTTTCTACTTTCAATATATCGTTACCAACTTCCCTTTCTGGTCTAAAATCTATGTATGGATATTTCCTAGAAGAAGGCTTAATGTCTGCAAATTCAAGTTTTTCAAGTTCCTTCTTTCTGCTAGTTGCTTGTTTACTTTTAGAAGCATTAGCCGAAAATCTTGCAATAAATTCTTTAAGCTCAGCTGCACGCTGTTCTGCTTTTTTGTTCTGCTCACGCGCTTGCCTTTGCAATAGTTGGTTTGTTTCATACCAGAAATCATAGTTACCAACATACATATTGATTTTACCATAGTCAACATCGCAAATATGTGTACAAATTCTATTTAAGAAATATCTGTTGTGCGAAACAACAATTACCATGTTTTCAAAGTTAAGTAAAAAGTTTTCGAGCCAGTTAACGGTTTTTACATCAAGATTGTTTGTAGGTTCATCTAGCACCAAAATATCTGGGTTCATGAAAAGCGCACGTGCAAGCAACACTTTGACCTTAACTTTTGGTTCAACGTCACGCATAAGCGTATAAAGTAAACTACTGTCAACACCAATTTCCGAAAGCAAAGATTGCGCTTCACTTTCTGCTTCCCAACCACCAATTTCACCAAACTCAAATTGAAGGTCTGCCATATGCATACCATCTTCGTCTGTAATATCTGGTTTAATATACAAACTATCAAGTTCGTTTTTTATTTCCATTAAACGTTTGTGCCCACCAAGAACAGTGTCGAGCACGGTTAAATCATCAAATGCATTTTGGTTTTGAGCAAGTATACTCATACGTTCGCCACTATCGATTGTAACGCTACCAGAACTTGGTTCAAGCTCACCACAAAGCACTTTTAAAAATGTTGATTTACCAGCACCGTTTGCACCAATAATACCATAGCAGTTACCTTTTTGGAACTTCAAATTAACTTCATCAAAAAGCACTCTTCCACCAAATTGAACTCTAACATTATTAACTACTATCATAAAAAGACTCCTTTGCCCGTTAAGTTTAACTTATATTTACTTTATTGTCAACCAAAAGCCACACAAATCATTTGCTATATATTTTTAATTTTGCTAAACTATTCAAAAGGAGAAAAATATGAATTATACAGTTCTTGGTTGTGGCAGATGGGGTTCTTTTATCGCCTGGTATCTAGACCACACCGGTCACAAAACAACAATGTGGGGTCGTAAACACGAAGATTATGTGCGTGAGTTTTTTAAAACGCGTAAAAACGATTATGTGACTTTGCCAGAAAGCATTTATCTAACAAGCGATCTAGAAGAAGCTGTTAACAAAAACGACCATATCATTATTTCAATTAGCAGCCAAGCTTTGCGCTCTTTTATGCAAGAAGTAAAACAAATTGACGGTTACGACAAAAAAACTTATACCCTATGCATGAAAGGAATAGAAGATCACACCGGCAAACGCCTTTCAGAAATATTAATAGAAAATGGCGTACCAAAAGAAAATATATCTGTTTGGGTTGGCCCAGGGCATATTCAAGAATTTACCCGTGGCGTTCCTGGTTGCATGGTCATTGATGCATACGACAAAAAGCTTTCACATGATTTGATAAAAGATTTAAGATCTAACCTAATTAGATACTATCAAGGCGATGACATTATTGGTAGCGAAATTGGTGCTGCTGCAAAAAATGTTATGGGTATTGCTGCTGGCATGCTCGATGGTGGCGGTTACAGTTCACTTAAAGGTACACTTATGGCGCGCGGAGCCAGAGAGGTTTCGAGATTAATAAAAGCTGCTGGCGGCAATGAACTTTCCGCCTATGGGCTTTGTCACCTTGGCGACTATGAAGCCACTCTTTTCTCGGAGCATAGCCATAACCGAAAGTTTGGTGAAAATTTTGTAAAAGGTGTTCCTTTTGATAAACTTGCCGAAGGCGTAAAGACAAGTTCTGCAATGCTAAATATGGCAGAAAATCTCGGTGTAGAATTACCTATTACAAAAGCTGTTAACAAAATTATTACCCAAAATGCAGACCCTATGCAAACTTTGCTTTATTTGTTTTCTCGCACAAATTTGAACGAATTTTAAGAAAAATATACATTTTTTCACTTCAAAAGCCGCAATTTTGCGGTTTTTTGTTTAATTAAAATTTTTATGTTCAACATTGTTGTATGGATAAAAACAAAGGTAAATGGTGGCTAGAAGCCATAATTATAATTGGTGGAACACTTGCACTTGGTGGACTTGCAACACTACTTGGTGGCAAAATGTTTGACTTTGAAAATTACACAAAGCCAGCTGGAATTGTGCCAAAAATTATTTTTCCAATTTGTTGGTCTGTCATTTATGTTGCTATTGGCGTTTCCACATTTCTTGTGTGGCGTGACAAAGAAATTAAAAGAAAAAACCGCGTTGCAGATGTTATTTGGTACAGCGTTCATATGCTATTTAATGTGCTTTGGACATTGCTCTTTTTTAGATGCGGTTTGTTAATTGTTTCATGTGTCGACTTGGCGTTTGCTGTTATCACAGCACTTGTTGTCATGTATCGTTATTACGATTCAAATTTGCCAGCTGGCATCATTTTTACCGTATATGTTGCATGGTTAATTTATGCAATGTATCTAAACTTAGCAATAACAATTTTAAATGTTTAATTGACTTTTACCACACCTAAAGTATATTATAATAGCATGCAGGTGTGGTTCAATGGTAGAATACCAGCTTCCCAAGCTGAGGACGGGGGTTCGATTCCCCTCACCTGCTCCAAACAAAAAAAAGACGTAAAAGTCCTTTTTTCTTTGCAATGAAATTGAATCTTGCGGTTCAGAAATATTACCACGTAAAAATATTAATTTGCAATGATATTTTAACACAAAATTAATTGAACATTTTTTTAGTTCTTTACCCCAGCAAGTGCTAAAAACTTTTTATCGGACTGTATTGCATGCGTTATAAACTTGCCGTCACGAAATAAAGCATAAGTCGTAACAGGAGTTGGTGCATTTTGTGCCATTTCCTTGCTTTCGATGTGAACGGTTTTTATTTCAATTCCGTGTTCTTTTGCCGCCTCTTGCACCTTTGGCACCCAATAATAAATAAACGGACACTGGTCAGTATAAAAAATCACAAACCCGTCATTTTTTATTTTTGGATGCTTTGCACACTCCTTAAATTTTGGTGGCTCAGCATTTTGATCAATTGGCAAATACATATGTATGTAATTCATATCATATCATCTATAATTATATTTTTACACAACAACACTTTAACAATAATCTATTCTTTTCCAAAAATTTTATCAATACACTTAAATGCAAGTTCACTATTTGCTTTGCCTTGCGTTTGCTTCATCACTTGACCCATTATATAGTTTTTAATCTTTGGGTCTTGTTTTAAGTCGCTTGCAAGTTTTGGATTTTTTGCTTTTAACTCTTCTAAAATTGCAACTATTGTCTGCTCTGACACATCTGAAATAAGGTTGAATTTAACCGCAAGTTCTTTTGGATCGCCGCCACACTCTATTACCTTTTCGAGTAATGCAAGCCCGCTCGCTTTTGTGATTTTCCCGCTATCTACTAGCTCAATAATTTCAGTAAAATGTTTTGCACTAATTGCAAACTCTTTTTGCCCTTCACTTGCAAGTTTGAATAAGTCTGTTATTATCCAATTGCAAATCTTTTTTGGACTGTCGTATAAGCTGACGCATTCATCAAAAAAGTCGGAAATATATTTCTCGCTAGTTAATAGCTCTGCATCGATTTCTTTTATGCCTTGCAAAATGTATTTCTCGCGGCGTTTTTCTGGGAGCATTGGTATTGATTTTTTTATTTGCTCCACATCATCATTTCTGATCTCAATTGGCAAAACATCTGGGTCTGGGAAGTACCTATAATCTTGCGACTCTTCTTTAGAACGCATGGCAAAGTTTTCACCCGCAGCATCGTCCCACTTGCGGGTTTCTTGCATTATTTTGCCGCCACTTTCAAGAATATCTTTTTGCCTTTGAATTTCGTACTCTATCGCTCTTTTAACGCTTTTAAATGAGTTAAGGTTCTTCATCTCGGTACGCGTGCCAAGAATTTTACTATCTTTTGGTTTTAGCGACAAGTTAACATCACAACGCATGCCACCTTGTTCCATTTTACATTCCGCCACGCCCGCAAAAACAAGAGTTTCACGCACTTTTTTCAAAAACTCTACAACTTCATCACTGCCAGAAAAAACGGGTTCTGTAACCATCTCAATTAGTGGCGTTCCACCACGGTTATAGTCGATTAATGTACCTTCTAATTTTGAAATATGGATAAGTTTGCCAGCATCTTCTTCGAGATGTATTCTGTTAAGTAACTTTTTTTCGCCGTTACTTAAGCGTACATATCCACCTTTACAAATTGGATATACAAATTGTGAAATCTGGTAAGCCTTAGACAGGTCTGGATAAAAATAGTTTTTTCTTTCCATTTCGGCATATTCACTAATATCACAACCAAAGCACAGCCCTGCCTTGATGCAAAGTTCAACTGCATGTTTGTTTAAAAGTGGCAAAGCTCCCGGCATGCCTGTGCAAACTGGACAGGTGTTTATGTTTGGTTTTGCACCAAACTCGTTTTTACAAGAACAGAAAATTTTTGTTTTGGTTGCAAGTTCCGCATGAATTTCTAGACCGATAACAACATCAAATTCCATTATTTTCTCTCCTTTTTAATTATTTTTGCCAGTTTATATATATTTCGTTCTGTTTTTGGCTTACCAATTAATTGCAAACCGAGTGGAAGCCCATTTTCACCTTTTGCATAATCAATTGAAAGAGCTGGCACACCGGCAATAGATGCTGGAACTGTGAATAAATCTTCTAAATACATTTGCACAGGGTCCGCAGCCTTTTCGCCAAGTTTAAAAGCCTCACCAGGCGTTGTTGGAGTGATAATAACATCACAGCTATCAAACGCCTTGTTAAACTCTTGTTTTAACAATAATTGCAATTGTTTTGCCTTTTTATAATAGGCGTCAAAGTATCCACTAGACAGCACAAAGTTGCCGAGCATAATTCTGCGTTTTACTTCTTCGCCAAAACCAGCACTACGGCTTTTTACATAAATATCATCAATTGTTTTTGCATCAGCATCACGCACTGCATACTTAACACCGTCAAACCTTGCAAGGTTGCTCGCCGCTTCAGCTGGCGTTAGAATATAATAACAAGCCAAACTGCTAGAAATGTGTGGCACACTTATCTCTTTTATCTCTATACCTTGTGCACGCAAATCTTCTATTTGTTTTTTAAATAGTGGGTACGATGCAAGCGACTGTATTTTTTCTTTTAGTTCCTTGCATAAGCCCACAACAATTTTGTCCCTTGTTTGTTGACTACTAATTTTGTTATCAATGCTTGTTTGATCGTACTCATCTTTGCCAGAAATGATATCTATGACATATTCGTTGTCTTCTATCGATTTTGTAATTGGACCCGCTTGGTCTGTCGATGAAGCAAATGCCACCAAACCATATCTTGAAACAGTGCCATATGTAGGCTTTATGCCAACGACACCATTAAAAGAACTTGGCTGACGTATTGAGCCACCCGTATCTGTACCAATCGCAATTGGTGCAAGATCAAGTTTAACACTGACCGCGCTGCCACCAGAAGAACCACCCGCAACACGTGACTTATCACATGCATTGAGTGTTGCACCATATACACTTTTCTCACAGCTACCGCCCATCGCAAACTCGTCCATGTTTGCTCTGGCAATAATAATAGCATCTTCATCGAGCAGTTTCTTCACAACAGTGCTTGTGTATGGCGAAACAAAGCCCTTTAAAAATTTGCTTGCACAGGTCATAGTTTTTCCGCCATACATAATGTTGTCTTTTATAATAACAGGAATCCCCACAAGCTTGCCACATGGAATGTCACCCTTTATTTTTTCATCAATTTGTTTTGCTTTATCCACGCAATCTGCAAACACTTCAATAATTGCATTATATTCTTTTGCCTTTTCTATTCTTTTTAGATAATACTCGCAAACAGCTGCAGCCGAGAGTTGTTTAGACTTAATTAAGTCTACCATTTCCATAACTGATAAATCTTTTATTTCCATTATTCCACCACCAATGGCACTTGAAAGCACCCGTCTTTCTTTTTTGGAGCATTCATAAGCGGATCAAAATCTTTTACCACTTGTTCTTTGTCATCACGAAGACTAGAAAGCGGAACAGCCTTTTTCTTTTCTGTTTGTGGAAGGTCGAGCTTTGCAATTTCGTCAACAAAATCTATTATTTCTTCTAAACTCTTTTCAAACTCTTGTTTTTTGCTACTGTCAATTTCAAGTTTGCTTAAATCTTCTAAATGTTTAATATCAATCTTCATAATAACTCCTACCTTAGTTTTATGTGTACTTCTCTTAGCTGTTTCTCCGAAACTTCACAAGGGCCGCCCATCATAAGGTCTTGCGCCTTGCCCGTCATTGGAAATGCAACAACTTCACGTATGCTCTGTTCACCCAAAAGTAGCATTAACATTCTGTCAACTCCTGGGGCGATACCAGCGTGTGGCGGTGCACCATACTTAAATGCAGTATACAACGCACCGAAGCGTTTTTCCAACTCTTCTTTGCCAATTCCTGCAATTTCGAATATTTTTTCCATCATTTTTACATCTGTACAACGCACCGCGCCACTAGAGAGCTCCACACCGTCAACAACAATATCATATTGATAAGCTAAAATATCTAATGGGTCTTTCTCTTGTAATTCTTCTAGCGAACACTGTGGCAAACTGAAAGGGTTGTGGCAAAATTCAAGTTCGCCAGACTCTTCACCAATCTCATACATTGGGAAATCTACTATCCAACAAAATTTATATACACCAGTTTCCTTTAAGCCCAACCTTTCGCCTACACTAGTTCTAAGCATACTTGCAAGCTTATAGCATAATTTTTCACTGCTATCTGCGATAATAAAAATATCATCGCCAACTTTGGCACCAGTGACTTTTATTAAGTCGTCACATTCTTTTTTAGAAATAAATTTGACGATTGGTCCTTTTAAGCACCCATCTTCTTCAAGTCGCACATATGCAAGTCCTTTACCACCACTAGACAAGATTTGTTGTGTAAGCCGTTCGTAAAAACTACGTGGCTGATCTTTTGCACAAACTGCAAAGCCTTCTACCGTCTTTCCGCGGAACGCTTCAAACTCACTACCATTAAACACTGAGCTCAGGTCAGACATTTCTATTTTTATCCTAAGGTCTGGCTTGTCTGTACCATATTTTATCAACGCTTCGCGGTAAGGTATCCTTATAAAATGCTTATCTTCCATTTTGCATTTACCATACTTTGAAAAGACTTTATAAAGCACTTCTTCTGTTACAGCAAAAACATCTTCTTGTGTCGCAAAACTCATTTCCATATCAAGCTGATAAAATTCTCCAGGCGAGCGGTCTGCCCTAGCATCTTCGTCCCTGAAGCATGGTGCAATTTGAAAATATTTATCTACACCAGAACACATAAGCAATTGCTTAAATTGTTGTGGTGCTTGTGGAAGTGCATAAAACTTACCCTTATGCAAGCGACTTGGCACCAAATAATCTCTTGCACCTTCTGGGCTCGAAACACTTAATATTGGTGTTTGGACTTCTTCAAACCCAAGCTCGCGCATATATACACGCAAGTCAAATAACAAATCACTCCTAAGTTTTAACATTTGTTGCATTTTATAGCTTCTCAGGTCAAGATAACGATATTTGAGCCTTACATCTTCGCTTGTTTTGTAACCTTCTTCGATTTCAAAAGGCAATGTTTTTGCCCTTGATAATACCTCTAATTTTTCAATTTCTATTTCAATTTTGCCGAGCTTAAACTTTTCATCATAAGTATCTTCGGCACGTTTAATCACTTTACCTGTCACACTAATAACACTTTCCTTAGATAGCGAAACAAGTAAACTATCGTCGTGTGTGGTAAGTTGAACAACGCCAAAACTATCGCGCAATTCAATAAAAACAATACCACCATGGTCACGAACTACTTTAACAAAGCCAGCGATTTGCACGGTTTTTCCAATATAACTTTCGTCCAAATCTTTGGCTGTAATTGTTCTATACATAATTTTCTCCTTTTATAATAAATTTTAATTTTTTATTTTAATTTTTTATTTTTTAGTTTTATAATTTTTGTTATTTATTTCAATACTTTTCACGCCACAATTGGCGTTGATTTGTCTTTTTTCCATAATTTTCTCCTATTTTGAAAAATAAAAAAGCGGAACAGGTTTTCCCATTCCGCTTAACAATTCTTTTTTATCTTATTTATTTAGCAACAGAAAAGGAACCCATTTATAAATGTGTTAGAATTGTTATTATTATTGATATTAGCTAAAATAATTCTAAACATATAATAGCTTCCTCCTTTTTTGTTTGATAATACACCCAAAAAACTATTCTGTCAACCATATTTCTATTTTTTGTGTTCTTTGTAATAATCATAGTTGCCATAGAAAGGCGTGGCGTTTCCACCAGCGAACTCATATACTTTATCTGCAAACTTGTTGATAAAATATCTATCGTGGCTGATAAATACAAGGGTTCCAGAAAAGTTTTCTAACGCTTCTTCCAAAATTTCTTTTGTTGGAATGTCGATGTGGTTGGTTGGCTCGTCAAAGATAAGCGTGTTTATATCTTTTTGCAAGAGCTCTGCAAGTTTTACACGCATTTTTTCGCCACCAGAAAGATTTTTCACACGTTTATTAACGTCTTGCTTATAGAATTGAAAGCTCGCCAAAATGTGCCTTGCTTTTTCTTCGGGGACACTGGCTTCTTCGATAAAATGCTCAAGAAGTGTAAGCTTGTCGTTCTTAAACTCAATAATTTGTGGCATGTATCCAATTTTTACACTTGGACCAATAACAATATCGCCCGTAAATGGCAAATCTTGAGTTTCCATAACGCATTTTATGAAGGTGGATTTTCCACTGCCATTTTCACCAATAATTGCCACTCTTTCGCCGCGGCAAATTGTAAGACTAATGTTGTTTAGTATTTGCTTTACCCCAGGCACCGAAACCGACAAGTTGTTTACTTCAATAACTCTGTTACTATTTTTGTTTTTCTCAGAAAACTTGACATCAAGTTTCTTTTTTACTTGTGGTTTTTTTAGTGCGAATTTACGCATTCTATCTAGTCTTGTTTGCAATGAATGTGCCATACCACAAAGCGTTGCGCTATTTTTTGCCATACCTTCGGCAGCAAAATATTTTATTTGTTCTTCTAGGCGTTTCATTGCTTTTTGTTGGTCTTCATACTTTGCCATTTGTATTTCAAATTCACGCTTACTTTCTTCTAAAAAGCCAGAGTAGTTTGTGTAATATAGCTTTGCTTCACCCGCATCAAGTGACAAGATTTTGTTTGACATTCTATCCAAAAAATATCTATCGTGCGAAACAATTACAGTTGCACCTCTAAAAGATTTTATATAACCTTCTAGCCATTCAATACGTTCAATATCTAGGTGGTTTGTTGGCTCGTCTAGTAAAAATAAATCAGGCTTAATAAGTAAAGCCTTAGCCAGCTGCACAAGAGTTTTTTCGCCGCCACTCAAGTCGTTATATGAAACATTTAAAATGCTACGATTGATATGCAAACCAGAAATTACAGACCCGATTGTGTGGTCGATTTCATAACCACCTGCAGCCATAAACTGCTCTTGCAAGTTGCAATATTTTTGCAAAATCACATCATAATCATTGCTGCCAATTTCTGCCAGCATTTTATCTTGCAATTTTTGCAAACGTTTTTCCATTTCGATTAATTCTGTGAAAGAACTTTTTAAAATTTCTATAACCGTGCGACTATCATCTATACTCGAACCAGTTTGGTCAAGATATGCCACACGTGCATCTTTTCTTATATTTATTTGACCACTGTCTGCTCTTTCTATCCCAGCGATAATTTTTAAAAGCGTAGACTTCCCCGAACCATTTGGACCAACAATCGAAATCGATTCGCCATCATTGAGCGAAAACGAAACATTTGAAAACAGTTCGCCATAACCAAAATTTTTACTTATTTTATTAACATCTAAAACTATCATATTGTCATCTCCTAAAATTTGTCATAAATAAAGTGTGGTGCTAATCGCAACACTAAACTTTATTTGTTAGTACATGATGACAGTATGATACCTCACAATTGTTAATTCCTTTTTTATTTTATGATTTTATATTATATTGTTTACCTATTTTTGTCAAGCACGAAAATAAAAAAAATAGCTAGCAGATAGCTAGCTAAAATCGCCTTTCTTCGTTTCTCTCAAAAGGATCGATGTATTCATGTTCTTTTTTGCCAGTGGTTTGACTTGTCTTTTCGACCTTGATTTTTTGGTCTTCATAAATCATGTTTAGTCTATATCCACGTTTAAAATATGGTTTCATATTCTTAAAATCTTTTTCCACTAAATCAAACACCATGTCTGGGTCATCGCTGTATTGAAATCTGATTTTTTTGTCGAGCTTGCGGTCTTGGATAACGCCTTGCTTATCGATTTTATCAATTGGATAAACAATCAACTTGTCAATGCTGGCAGTAAACTCGAAACCAGAGTTTGCAACAAGCCCAACAAGTCTTCCGTCACTACCCACAACTAAAAGTGTTTTCGATTGATTGATTACATTATTGCCATCAATATCTTTCCCTGGTACAAAACGCATATAAGGGAAAAATGCGAAATATTTGAAAACTGCGACTGGTTTTTTGTCACAAGCTTTTAGCAAGCCAAAACTTGTGCTTGCAATTTCAGACTTTTCACTGCTTGTAAGTGTTGCTTCCTTAACAAGATTAAGGTCAGCATCTATTTTGTTATTTCCGCAAGCATAATGACGCTTGTTTGTTTCATAAAGTGTGTGAAATCTCTTAAAAAAGCCTTCTCCAAAAACCATAAGCCCCTCCAATTCAATTGCAGTATATCACACAAAAAACGCATTTTGCAAACAAAAAACCGTACAATTGCCCCATATTTTTAGTTTTTTTATTAATAAGTTATTTCATCATTTTTTTTACATTATCTGTACTAGACTTTTCCATCTTAAGTTTTAAGCCACTCTCAGATAAAGAATAAACATGATCACATACTTCATTTATATATTTTCTATCATGCGATACGCTAATAATTGTACCATCATATTCTTTTAAAATAGCACGAATGACAGGGTTCGACATTGGACTTAAATTACGTGTTGGTTCATCTAATATTAAACAATTATCTTTATCAATAACCATTTTTAAGATATAAAGCTTTGCTTGTTGTCCCCCACTTAACTCGCCTATCTTATGCATCATTTCGTTTGATGTAAATTTACAACACCCCATCAAGGTATAGCAAAATGTTTTTTGTTCCTTGTTACCACCAGGACAAAGGAAATCAATTGGGTATTCTTCAAAGTTCATCATTTCAGAATAATTTTGTGGCATATAACCGACTTTTATATTTTCTTTTTGTGTCACATTTTTGTATATTTCTTTTAGAAGTGTTGTTTTTCCAACTCCGTTTGTTCCAGTAATCACAACTTTTTGCGGTCCGACAACTTTTAACTCAATGTCATGCGACAACTCTTTATCTGGACACGACAATGTATTTAGTTGCAAATCACAAACAACTTTACTCTTAGGCATGTCAACTTCGTCAAAGAATAAACCTATAGCACTTTCGGTATCAACGTAATCTGGTAATCCTTTCTTCTCTAAGCGTTCACGCTGAGCCACCAGTCTACGAACAACTTTCTCACCAGCACCAGCATCTATTAGTCTTTGTATTGTGCTCATTTTTTCGTTGTATAATGTTTCTTGTGCTTTTGCAATTCTATCTTGATTTATTTGACTACGTTTACGCATTAGTTCGTATTCTTTTAGTCCACCTTTAAAAACTGTGTAATGAAATTCGTTTTTTCTTTTTAATTGCTCAAAATGAACAATCATATTTGCCGTGTTTTCGATAAATGTTTCATCGTGAGAAACAAAAATAACTGGAACATTACATTTTTTAATAAAAGTTTCAATTACTTCAAGTGTTTGAATATCAACATCATTTGTAGGTTCATCAAATAAAAATATAGCTGGCGACATTTGTTTGATTTTTATTAGTTGTAATTTAACTTTCTCACCACCAGATAATGTTCCAATTAATTGATCACCGTCAAGCATGCTTGCTGGCAAACCAAATTCATGAAATGTACTCGCTATTTCACTAAATTCATTGTATTTATCATAGTCAACTTCACTATCTGGGTTATCCTTTAAAAAATAATCTCTTATGCAATAATTATCCCAGCCATGATCGAGAAATTGGTGTAAATAACCAATTGGTTTTTCTATATTAATGTTACCTTCAACTGTGGCATAAGATGAGATATAATCTTTGTTAACTAATGCTTTGATAAATGTAGATTTACCGTTGCCTTCTTCACCAATCAAGGCAACTTTATCACCTTCTTGCACAAGTAGATTTAGACCCACAATTAATTTTCTACCCTTTTTAGTGGTAATGTTTAAGTTGTCTATAATCATAAGTCACCTCCTTTATCTCTCTGGGGGTTTGTTTTCGTTTAGGCGGACGCTGAACATATTATATCCACAGTCGGTGCATTCTATATGCATGCCGTTTCGCTCCATTACTTTGCGGCTAAAATCGTTATGAGTGTTTACACTTGTGCAAACTTCGTCTACTTTACGATTAAAAATAAAATCCGCGTTTTTAATAATGGTGTGCATGATTGCATTGCCATAGCCTTTTCCCTGTTCATCTGGTCTTGTTAATAAATGAAAGACGGCAAGAGTTGTTGATTTATCGTCGTATGTAACATGGTCAAGAACCACAGCGGCAACGTCTTTGTCATCTTCGTTAAACACAACAAAAGTACCAAGCGTTTCTCTCTCTGTTGTAATTGGCGAGTAATTATCTAATAATTCAACAATATTTGGATAATAATTGAGCAGACCAAAAGTAAGATAGTTCTCTACAGAATTTGGAAACCTACCCGCGTCTTTTTGCCAGTTATATAGCATGTGGCTGTGCAGAGCCTTGTTATATGGCACAAAATATACTTTTGGCAATTTTTCGTTCATAGTTTAATTATACAACGCTAAGACAAAATCTGCAAGAGTTTCTTTTTTAACTTTTGTTTTGTTGCTTGCGGCTGCTATCCTGTTATTTTTAGTATATTTTTGTTTTTTTTACTATACATTATCAATTTAGTTTTCAAAATACAAAAAAATGTGTATAATACATTTATAAAAGATTAAGTGGTGGTTTATGAAAAAGAACAGTAAATTATTAGTTTCGATTATTTCATTTTGTTTATTTATAATTCTTACCATTTGCTTGCTATTTATCGACAGGCAAGCTGTTGGCCCAAACGGTTCAATTGTTGGACTTGCAACTATTAACAAGTGGTTCTCTGACCTAGTTGGCAGCAATAACATTCTTTATATCATAACAGACTGGGCAAGCATTTTACCAATAGCTCTTGCTGTTTGCTATGCTGTTATCGGTGTTATTCAATGGATACAAAGAAAGAACTTAAAAAATGTTGATTCTAGTATTTTATTACTTGGCGCATTCTATATCGGAATTTTCCTTGTTTACCTATTCTTTGAATTTGTTGTTGTAAACCGCAGACCAGTTTTGATTAATGGCGTGTTAGAAGCAAGTTTCCCTTCTTCTACAACGCTTTTAAGTATAACATTCTTGCTCCTTTCTATTTATCAAACAGACAGGCTTATCAAAAACAATGCAGCTAAAATAACTATCAAGGTTTGCTCACTTGTTTATATGTGGTTTTTGATAATTGGTAGAGTTATTGCTGGTGTACATTGGTTAACAGATATTTTAGCAGCAATTATGCTTGCTCTTGCAATTGTTTATTTGTATTACTATTTGTGCGATGTTATAAATGACAATCAAATAGTTTTAAATAGCAAACTTGCCAAAAAGGCAAACAAAGCCGCTATAAAATCATCTAAAAAGAAAGCAAAAGAACAAACATTATAAGTAAAACAAAAAATACAACCATAGCGGTTGTATTTTTTTATGCACCTTTATCCTTTCTTCGTTCCAAAAAACAGTTCAATAATAAGGTTAAAAATCATCAAGGACAAGTTTAATTTTGTTCATCTTCATATTTATCTTCTTCTAATTCAACCGTACCTGCGACAACATCGCAAAGACCATTAGGAACAAGAAACTTAAATTTAATTACTTTTGATTTTGCATTCCAATTGACAAATGTAATCTCACCTAAGCTAATTTCATCAGTTTCTGCGGTTGTAACGCACGCAATATATCCACTATTAGAATTAATCTTTATTGTTTTACCTTGCAATTTATCTATTTTATTAAAAATAATCCCATTGTCATTTTCTGGGTCAGATAAAAGTGTGCCGTCAAAATAACCAAGTTCAATGTTAAACAAAAGGCTTTCGTAACCAATTACATCGTCATAATTTTTTGGCTTGCCTACTAATTTTATTCCTTCGATATAAAAGCCCAAGTGGTAACCAGGTATGTCATTAAAGTCTTTCACGATGCCATATTTTCCTTTAGCAGAAAATTTGATTTTTTCTTTTACAAAATCAACATAGCCAACCTTGTTGTAACAATAATCGTCAACAGAAACATATTTAGAAATCAATTTTTTCACTTGCTCTTCATACAAAAACTCTTCGTTGTCTGCATTTTTAACTCTTCTTGCATTCACAACAATTTGCCATATGCAGCAAGGAACAAATATTAGAACACCAAGCACACCAGCAACCGCCAAATTTTCTAATCTTGTGGAGCTAAACCCCAAATAAATAATAACACCAAACAGTGGCACACTTGTAGCAAGTGCAACAATCCATGCAATTAATGCTGTTTTACTTTTCTCCATATCGCTCTCCTTTTATTTCAAATTATTAAACAACTTTTGTTTTTCACTCTCTTCAAAATAACCAGATATAATTTTATCAATTTTACCGTTTTTGCAAACTATTAAACTCGGAAATTCGGTTATACCAAACACACTAACATCATCACCTGCACCTAAAATACATCTAAAATATTTGTTAACATCACAATGTTCGATGATATCAGAATATCTAATAGATTTAAGCAAGCATTTGATGCTATCTTCGTCTATAACTTCAATCAAACAATTTTCTTGTTTAATTAAATTGCCTATATCCGAAAAATCTATCATTACATTTTTATTGATAACATCACCACCATACCTATCAACAAATAAATCTTCTGGGCTTCTTGGGTCGTCTTCAATAGCTTGTTTTAATTCATCATATTCCTCTTTTGTTTTTGCAACACCTATCGCGCCAATTGGACATACTTTTTCGCACGCGCCACAAGATATGCATTTGCTGTTATCAATTTCTATTCTTTTTGTTTTTCCGTTATAAGTAAATGCTCCAACTGGACAAACACTAATGCCACCGCAAGCATTTGCTTGATCACAAATTTTATAATTAATAATTGCTGCCATAAAATTTTACTTCAAAAAGAAGTAAAACTTTAACTAACCAACAAATTTATTAATTTCTAAAAGATTTGCAACAATTATTCCACTAACCTTTAATCCTTCTGGTAATCGTTCTGTTTCTTCGTAATTTTTGATTTCTTCAAACAATTTACCTTGGGTTTCTAGTGTAGCAACAGCTGATATTTTATATTGTGTGCTATTTAATGGATCACTAGGATTTACCTCATAAAAGTGTAAAAAGATATTAGGATTTTCTGCAACATTTTGTTTTGACACAACCATTTGAATAACTGGAATAATAATTCTGCCATTTTCAAATCTCGAAGGTTCGACCATTGTGCAATGTGGAACGCCTTTTGCGCTCGCAGTTGCTAACATACAAACATCAATTTTTTTTAAAATTTCAACTTGTTGATTAGTTAAAATTTTATTATCTCTTAGAAGGCTCCCCCCCCATTTATTTTGTTAGTTGTCATTTATTTTTCCTCCTTTATTTGTTTTAAATGATTTATAAAATAATCTATTTGTGAAATAGTAGTATTTTCGTCAATACTAACACGAATTGTGTTCTGCGGGTTTTTAACACCCATACTTAAAAGAACATAACTTGGCTCACTACTTTCGCTATTACAAGCGCTACCCGTCGATACACATATTCCATATTTTTCAAGCTTAAACATAATCTCGTTACCAGAAATATTTTGCATTGTTACACTTGTTGTATTTGGTATTCTTTCAACTTTTACAGCATTTATAATAGCACCACACGATAGCAATTGTTTTTCCAAATATTGATTAATCTCTTTTAATTTTGTTTGCAAAGTCAAAAAATTTTGTTTTATATGTGTGCAAGCTTCACCAAGTGCAACAATTCCAAGTACATTTTCTGTTCCACCACGAAGTCCAAATTCTTGATGCCCTGCAATAAGTGGAACATAGTTTGTGGTATCTTTTATGTATAGCATACCAATGCCTTTTATGCAATGAATCTTGTGCCCAGAAAATGAAATATAATCTGCATTAAGTTTTTGCACGTTTATTTCAACCTTACCAAGACCTTGCACGCAATCAATATGAAATTCAAAATTGTATTTATTTTTTAATTTTGCAACGAAGTTAACAACTTCATCTGTTAAAATAATTGTTCCAACTTCATTGTTTGCAAATTGAATAGAAACTAGGCATGTATTGTTATCGACTTGTTTTTCCAATTGCTTTAAATCAATCTTACAATTTTCGTCAACATCTAAATAAACAACATTATACCCCTTTTTCTCTAATAGCTTACAATATTCGAGCACAGAGCTATGTTCGACTTTTGTTGTAATTATTTTCTTTTTGCTTGGATATTTATTAATAGCACTATTAAAAGCCGAACAATTCCCCTCGCTTCCACCACTTACAAATATCAAATTGCTAGGGTTACAATTTACCAGTTCTGCACATTGTTTACGCGACTGTTCAACAATTTTTCGTATTTTTGTCCCATGCTCATAAATAGAACTTGGATTACCAAATTGCAAATCTAAATATGGTTGCAAAGTTGCTTTAATATCACTATTCAGCTTTGTTGTCGCATTATTGTCTAAATAAACAAACCTATTCACTACGCATTAAGCTCCTTTTGGATAATACACCATCAAAATCAAAACAAGTCACATTTTGCAATTCAATAATATAATATCTTTATTGCAATTGTCAATTTATATCGCAAACACTAGCAGCAAAATATGTTTTTTGTGTCAAAGCGAACCCTGGGTCTAAGTCCCGCTTTGTAGCAAAACAAAAAGACGGACTTTTCCGTCTTTTTTTGGAGCTGATGGCGGGGCGACGCGTTAAGAAAACAAGCCGGTGGCTTGTTTTTAGCCAAAGCCTGGGAGTGCTTTAGCACGGTCTGGGTGCGGGCAATGACGAGGACCTTGGTCCGAGTCCCGCTTTGTAGCAAAACAAAAAGACGGACTTTTCCGTCTTTTTTTGGAGCTGATGGCGGGACTCGGACCCGCGACCTGCTGATTACGAATCAGCTGCACTACCAACTGTGCTACATCAGCAAAACTTATGGTAAGTTTATCACATTGCATCGCAAGTTGGCAATACATTTTTATAAGTTTGGCAAAAAAAATAAAAAGCAGGTGCACCCTGCTCTTATAGTGTATATTTTGATGGCAAAATAATTCGAAATACACCTTGTTCTGACTGACAAAGTGGACATTTTGTTGGAGCCTCGCTGCCACTGTGTTCATATCCGCATTCTGGACACACCCATTTTGTCGATTTTTCTTTTTTATACATGGTTTTTTCTTTCATTTGATTATGAAGTTCCAAAAAGATTGCACTATGCTGAAGCTCTACCTTTTTTATTTTTTCCATAAGTTCCGCCTCGTCTGTGAAACCTTCTTTTTTTGCAACTTTTATATATTTTTCATAAGACTTAGAATCTTGTTTTTCATCGTCTGCCGCAAGCCTAAGATTCTCGCAGACGTCCCACTTTTCTTTGAATGGAAAACCACCAGAAATGTCGATATTATCAATCTGCTTTAAACCCGATTTTTGCAGAGCTGCATAAAGCATACGCGAATGCGTAAACTCTTGGTATGCAATCTTATCAACAATTGCTGCCAGTGCCTTATATCCATTGTATCTTGCGCCATACTCAATATACTCATACCTTGCCCTTGCTTGGCATTCTGCAGCAAACGCTGCCGCTAAATTTTTAAATGTTTCGCTATCTTCTAATTTCATAAAACCCCCTTGTTCCAATTGTGGGCAATATGAAAAAATATATACATAAAAATGCAAAATAAAAAGTGCGATTGAAACGCACTTATATTATTTTCTTAAAGCTTCAATTTTTTCAGCTAACAATTTTTCGTTTTTAGCGAGTTCTTCACTCGTTAACTTCTTAGGGTTTTCGGCTTCTATATAAAAAGGCTCACCAATTATTAATTTGTTAATGCAAAATATTCTTGGTTTCTTTTTAAAAACCACCGGAACGATTGGAACGTTTGCCTTGCCAGCAAACACAATTGCCCCCGCTTTTACATCTTGCATTTGGTTAACGTTTTGCGTTTTATTACGTGTCCCTTCTGGGAAAATGCCAACTGGTTTATTATTTTTCAAAGTATTCATAACAGTTTTAAATGCCGTTATGTCGGCATTTTCGCGGTCTACCGGAATCATGCCAAACACTTTTGTGAACATGAACTTTGAAAACTTAGATTTGCAAAGTTCTTTTTTACCAAGGAATGTCAAACGTTTGTAAAGCCTAATGTCAAGTATCACCGTATCCATATTCGATGTATGATTTGCACAAAGGATATATCCTTGTTTCTTGGGTAAATTTTTTCGCCCTTTTACAATTGTTGGAAACAACAGCATGCAAGGAATATATATCAGCAAATATAAAATAACAAATAAAACCATAAATCCTCCTTAGTAAATCGAGCTGCAAGCAACAGCTGTGCTCCAAGCCACTTGCAAGTTAAACCCACCAGTTAGCGCGTCAACATCAAGTACTTCGCCAATAAATTGCAAGCCATTAACGATTTTACTTTTCATGTTGCTTGGATTAACAGATTTTAAATCTATGCCACCACTCGTGATAATTGCCCCGTCAATTTTTTCAAGCCCACCAATTTTATAATCAAAACCTTTGAGCAATTTGCAAAGTTCGTTTCTTTCATTTTCTGTTAATTGTGCAACTTTTTTAGTTAAATTTATATGCAACCTTTTTGAAAAAATACCAACCAAACTTTTTGGCAAAAGCCCTTCAAGTAGTGAAGAAAATTGTTTTGCTTTTAACCCTATTATATCGCGGTCAATTCTATTTCGAAGAACATCAAAAGAAAGTGCCGGCTTAAAATCTATTTCGAGCGTAGTACCAGCAACGTTCCTTGTTATATAACTTGACGCAGTTAGTGCAATTGGTCCACTCACACCATCGCTAGTAAAAAGCATTTCTCCAATCTCGCTGACGAACAATTCTTTTTGCTTATTTTTAACAGTTAGTCTAACATTTTTGAGCGACAATCCTTCAAGCTTTTTTGGTTCGTCCGAAATCAATTTTATGCCAACAAGTGCAGCGGTTGGAGCAATAATTTTATGCCCAGCACTCTCTGCAAAAGCATACCCATCACCCGTACTTCCAGTTAACGGATAACTTATGCCGCCAGTAGCAATAATTACGCTATCAAACGTTTTTTCTGCATTATTTACAATAATTCCTTCGCATTTTGCGTTTTTTACAACAATGCCAAGTACATTTGTTTCGAGATTAACTTTCACTTTTAAACGCTTTAATTCGTTTTCTAAGCACTTTATTACATCACTAGATTTATCACTTTGCGGAAACACTCTTCCGCCGCGTTCAATCTTTATTTTTAACCCTAAATCCTCAAAAAACTTTATTGTGTCTGCAGAGTTAAACCTAGCTTCGCTGCTCATCATAAACTTTTCACCATGAACAATATTTGCCAAAAAGTCTGACCCGGTAGCAACATTGCAAATATTACATCTACCCTTTCCTGTGATAAAAAGTTTTTTGCCAAGCTTCTCATTTTTTTCATAAAGAAAAACATCATGACCTTTGCGTGCGATCATGATTGCTGCCATCATTCCAGAAGCTCCACCACCAATTATAGCAACTTTCATTTGTTACTCCTTAAAGTGATTTTAGGTAATCTACTTCATACTCTTTCAATTCGCGATATTTTCCACGAACAACACCGCCAAGCTTAAGCTCGCCAATACTCATGCGTTTAAGGAATATTACATTGTTACCAACAGCCTCGAACATTCTGCGAATTTCGTGATTTTTACCTTCGGTTATTGTGACTTCAAGTTTTGTAATCTTTCCGTCAAAAGATTTCTTTTCAACCTTTGCTTTGCCAAATCTTTCGCCATCTATAACTACACCATTACGGAGCACGGCAAGTGCGCCTTCTTTAACTTCGCCTTCAACCCTAACAATATATGTCTTTGGAACAGCGTGCGATGGGTGCGTTAGATTAAAAATTAAATCGCCATCATTTGTCAAAAGTAAAAGGCCTTCACTATTATAGTCAAGGCGTCCAACTGGTTTAACAAATCTAAGGTTTTCTGGCAAAAGATCAAGAACCGTCTTTCTTCCTTTTTCATCAGATACCGAACAAATATAACCTTTTGGTTTGTGCATCATAAGATACACCATATCTTCTTTAGCTTTTACACTTTGGTCATCAACCAATACTTCATCATTTTCTTTTATATCGGTTGTAAGGTTGGTAACAACGACACCATTAACTTTAACCCTGCCACCAAGCACCAACTCTTCACTTTTTCTACGTGAAGCAATGCCTGCACCCGATAAATATTTATTAATTCTCATAAAACCCTTTGTTAGCAAAAATCTTTGACAATTTTATAGAAATTATTTTTAAAACTATCTCCTTCTGCTTCTTTTATAGTATAGGTTTTACCGCAAAAAATCAAGTGTTTTCCAAGAGTTACGTTAATCTCTCCGCATATTGTATCTTTTTTAAATGGCGCATTTATCTCACTATCTAGTTTTGTTGTAATTTTAATATCATTTATTTCGCCATTTGCTAACGGATAACTAAACCCACCCTTAACATAACAATCGACATTATTTATATTATCATCGCCATTAACTTTAACTTGCCCAGCGGTTTGATTTTGTTTTAAAATTTCAACCATTTTATATGTATCAAAGGCTTTATCTAAAAGTGCTTCAGTTTGCTCAAACATTGGTTTACAGTTTAGCACTACACAAACAACTTGCATGCCATTTTTAGTTGCGCTGCCAACAAAACATCTTCCAGCTTTTCCAGTGTAGCCAGTTTTAACGCCGTCAGCATGCTCATAGTTTTTCAAAAGTTTATTCTTATTTTTAAGCAAGCGTTTTTCATTTTTATTTTTAGCGAACTCTTTAGAAATCGTGGTTTCTTTGGTTTTTACAATTTTGGCAAACTCCGGGTTTTTAAGAGCAATTGATGCGAGCAATGCTAAGTCGTATGGAGTTGTAAAATGTTTTTGATTATCAAGTCCGTGGGAATTGGCAAGATGAGTATCATTTGCACCAAGCGACTTAACAAATTCATTTGTGTAATCTAAAAAATTTTGAACTGAACCAAAAACAGAAATAGCCAGTGCCATACTTGCATCATTACCACTTCTAAGCATTAAGCCATATAATAGTTCCCTTATTGTTAAGTGTTCACCTTCTTCAAGATAAATGCTAGTACCAGGAATTATTGTAGCTTCCTTTGGAATACAAACAACTTTGTCTAGGTCATCACACCTAGACAAAACGCTAAGTGCAGTTACTATTTTTGTTGTGCTAGCCATAGGCATTTTCTCGTGCAATGATTTTTGATTTAATACTCTTTTCGATTGAGTTTCCATAACACACATACCACGCATACTACTAAGATTTACTTTTTGATTTTTTGCAAAAGAAAAATTTGGCGTTTTAACAAAAAACGCAAAATTTAACACAATACAGAGTAAAAACACTAATATTTTACTTATTTTTACCATTTTTCTGATTTTTATCCTTATTTATAATTTTAGTTAAAACACTAGGAATCTCTGATAATAATTTTTCAAAAGCCGATCTATCATCGACTTTTATATAGTCAGTTCCAGTTTCACTATAACTAATAAACCCAATTGGCGTAACACAAAGCCCGGCACCACTACCACCAGCAAACGGAAAATTTTGAGTAACTTTTATATCTTTTTCTTTTGCATCATATTCGCCGCCACCAGCAACAAACCCCATAGACACCTTTGCAATTGGCACCAATGTTTTTGTTTCAGAAACAACTATTGGGTTACCAACAATTGTATCAACTTCCACCAGGTTTTTAATTTTACTCATAGCGCTTGTCATTAAACTTTCTATTCTGTTTTCATCATTAAGTTTCACTATTTTTCTCCTTTATTGTCTTTTTACTTATAACTAAACATTTTAGCAACTTTATAATACTAATCGACACTGTAACAAAACTTGTGACTTCCATTACATCTTTATTATAGTTTGGATCAATATCAAGAAATTGATACACAAAATTATTTTTAGTTTTTATAATAGCATAAAGCGAACTAAAAATACTTTCGCACACACCACAAACCAAAGCCGTTTTGCATGCATCTTGCTTATCACCAAACGCAAAATAAAACTCGATAACTTCCACATTCATTTCTTTTAATATATTCTTAAACATTTCGTTTAATAAATCTTCATTTGTATTTTCCTTAAAAATCATATCGTTATTATTTTCAAATTCAAGTTTACCATTTTGAATAGAAAGTCTACCACAAAGCAGATTTATAAAAAGTGTTTTAACAGAATAAAAACCTTTGTTTTCCAAAAAGTTTAAATGTAATTTTATCTTTATTTTAAACGGAAAGACCAACCACAGAAAAACAAACAAAAAAATAAACACTATAAGTAAAATCGTTTTATAATTCATACTTATAGTGTTTGCAAAATTTTTATTTTTATCTATACAAAATCGGTATCATCGTCACTATCTTGAGCCGTTGAATCATCTACCATTTCGCTAGCTGCTGCAATGTTTTTTAGACCAAGTTTTTTCTCCATATCTTCATCAGACTCATCTTTAATTTCAAAGTGGTTATATAAACTATCTGATTTATTTTCGTGAATCACCTTAACACGCTCAAGCAATTCATTATAGTCTGGTAAATCATTGATTGACGAGATATTAAATCTTTTCAAGAACTCGTCTGTTGTACCAAAAAGTGTAGGTTTACCTACCGAATCTTTGCGACCAACAATTTGAATAAGGTTATGTTCCATTAAAATATTGATTGCATAGTCAGAGCTAACACCACGAATTTCTTCTATTTCAAGTCTTGTGATTGGTTGCTTATATGCAATAATTGCGGCGGTTTCAAGTGTTGCTTTAGATAAATTTCTTTGCCTTATCGGATTAAGCACCAATGCTACTTGATCTGAGTAATTAGAATTTGTAGAAAACTGCAATTTATTGTTAAATTCATTCAACTTTATACCACTTTCTGCATTATATTTTGTTTTAAGCACTTCTACGGCATCTTTTATCTCTTTTGGTTTTACATCTAAAAGTGATGCCATTTCATTAATATCAATAGCGTCACCAGATACAAATAATATGCTTTCTATAATATTTTCTAAGTTATTCATGACTTAACTCCTTTTTAGTAATTTCTATATCACCAAGTGGTTCAGGTTGATTTACAATAATTAATTGATTTTTTAATAATTCCAATAGTGCCAAAAATGTGTTTATTATTTCACTTTTTGAGTAATCTTCTTCAAAAAGTTCACTAAACATAAATCTATCTTTTTTAAGCAAACCATCTTTAATTTGAGCTATTTTTTGTGCAACAGTGAACCTGTCTTTAACAATTTTCTTTTCTTGGATTTCTTCTGATTTTTCACTCACTTTATGCATAAGTGACGAGAATGCATCAATCAATTTTTCAAACGACAAATCACCAAGTTCATATCTAAAACCAAACGCTTCTTTTTCTGGTTCCTTATAAAATTTGTCTGGGTCTTCGATAACCTTTAATTTTTCGGTAGCTTCTTTAAATAGTTTATATTCTTCGAGCTGTCTTATAAGTTTTTGTTCTGGATCTTCGGCATCTTCTTCAATTACTTCTGGTTTTGGTAATAATTTTTTAGATTTTATTTCAATTAACGTTGCTGCCATATCGATAAAGTCAGAGGCTTTTTCAACATCTATGTCATCAATATTTTGCATAATTTCTAGATATTGTTCGGTAATTTTTGAAATAAAAATATCATGAATATCAATCTTAGCATTTTTGATTAATTGCAACAACAAATCAAGCGGCCCTTCGAACTGGTCTAGCTTAAACCTAAACCCGTCACTTTCTTCCACTTCTTCATCAATTGCAATATTTTCTTGATCTAAATTCTCTTCCATAAAACACCTACACAAACAAACTAAAAAATTTACTCCATACCCACCTTAAGCCATCAAACATTGGATAAAGTGTGAAATTAAAATATATCGATGCAAACACATAAACTAAAATATACATAAACAAGGTATTATGCTTTACAAATTCAACATATTTATTACCCGGCTTTGTCAACGCTTCCACAATTCTAAACCCATCAAGTGGATACACTGGTAATAAATTGAAAAATGCCATTGCCAGCGAAACCAATGCACCATAAGAGAAAAACAAATAATACATTACATATAAAAAATTACTAGGGGTGTATGGCACAAATGTTAAGAACGCAACAAGCAACCCCGTGAACACGACACCTTCGATTAGATTTGTAATAATACCAGCCAATGCAACTCTTACTTCACTTTTTCTGCCACGCTTAAAATTCCTTGGGTCAACTGGGACAGGTTTTGCCCAACCAAAACCAAAGATAAGCAAACATAGAAATCCTTTTAAATCAATATGAGCGAGCGGAGCTAAGGTGTAGCGCTTCAAATAATATGCCGTGTAGTCGCCTTCTTTTTTTGCTGCCCAGCTATGAGCAAACTCATGCGTTGGCATAACAATAAACAGAACTGACAAATAAGCAATCAGCCCAGCAAGTGCTTGTAACAAATCTCCACTGAATAACGATAAAAAGATCATTGTTTACCCCAAGTAGATTTTAACACATTTTTTATTTTTAAGTCAATTTTATATCATAAAAAAATAGCCAATTACATGGCTATTTTTTTGTATTAATTTGTATACTTTACCATCGCTCTACAAGTTTAGTTATAACATCTTGTAGTGAAAGTACAGGTACAAAATCCATTGTTACAAGGTTAGCTTCATCAACGACAATCCCATTTGTTTCTGTTAAATAAATTTTTCCAACAACAGTGCCAGCTGCAAGTGGAGCTTTTTGTGGCTCAATTTTTGTAACAATTTTATATTCACCTATTTCATTGTTTTTCTCAAAAATACACAAATTTCTATCGGATTTCACACCAACATTGCCACATTTTGCGTTTTTTACAACAATTTCAGCAACTTGTTTTTGATTGTCTACTATTATCTTATTAGTGTAATTAGCGAATGCATAACTATATAAATCTTTTAATTCACTAAATCTTGTTTTAGAATCTTCTGCACCTAAAATACTTGCAATTATCCTTGTATCACCTTTTTTTGCAACACCGACAAAGCAATACTTGGCAGTATTTGTATGGCCTGTTTTTCCGCCTTGAATAAAATTAAAAGTTTTTACAAGTCTGTTTGTATTAACAAGTTCTGTTTTACGTCCACTTGGGTGAATAATTTCATCCATCCAAACTTTACAATATCTATTAAAAATTTCATTATCAATAATTTGCTTAATAGCTTTGCTCATATCTTTTGCTGTCGAATATGCGTTTAGTGATGGCAACCCTGTTGAATTTTCGAAATTACTATTTGTCATACCAATGCTTTTTGCATACTCATTCATTTTATGCACAAATATATTTTCTGTGCCACTTACGTGCTCACTTATTGCAACCATACTATCATTTGCCGATGCGATGACAATTGTTTTAATAAGCTCTTCTAGCCCGTACGAGCTTCCAGCATCTAGAAATGCAGAACTACCTTCTGTATCAGCAGCAGTTTTGCTTACTGTTATTTTGTCGCTAAGTTTAACATTTCCCTTGTTTATTTCATCAAAAACTACTGCGAGCGACACAACTTTTGTCATGCTTGCAATTGGTCTTTTTTCTTCGGCATTCTTCTCATATACCACTTTACCGCTATAATAGTCGCACACGTATGCGGCTGGCGATTTTATTTCTAAATCATCACTTGCGGCAAACACACAATCTTTAAGAGATTGTATTGGTAACATACAAAGAGCAAGAATAATAGCAATTATAAAACATATCTTTTTCATAATTTCACCTCAATCTTAGTATTATAAAACAAAGGTAAAATTATTCACTAGAAACTAATAACAATTAAACTTTTAACAAGAAGCGGAATTATTATCGTATGCACAATACAAACAAAAACACTCATAATAAAGCAAGATAATAGTAATCCACCATACTTTGTGTAGCTGCAAGAACTTTTATAATCCATATTAAATCTTCTTGCAACATAAGCCCTGCTTATGCTTACCCCGCAAAAAAATGCCATTACAATTAAGTTTGCAAGATTGATTGGAATTATTAGCAGCAACGAATTAACAACACCGCTTACACCATAAAGAGATATTATTGCCCCACACGAAACAACAAGTAGCATGCATTGATATCCAATAACCAAAACAGCAATGAAAGATGTATATATTGTAAGCGTTGTTAAAAAGATAATAAGTAAAAATAAAATTGAGTTTAAAATTTTACTAAAAAATAGTGACGAAATATTTACAGAGCCATTTATATATTCAAACAAGTTTTTGTCTACTGGCGACAAGATATTTTCGTATGTCGATGATGAAAATACAATAAAAAAACCTAAACCAATACCAAACACAATTGCGAGCACAACAAAAAAATACACCCAAAAATTGTTTTTCAGATGCATTTTTATTTCAAATATAAATCTATCAAAATGCGTCATATTAAATTATATGTCGCAAATATTTTTGTATGATATTAAGCATATAATTCTTCAGCTAAAAACAAAATAAACGAACGAATAAATTCTGAATTACTAGATTTATCCATAGCTTCCGCTAAGTTGTAATATTTTGTATTTTCGAGCTTGCGGTAATCGAGATCCAGCGAAGATTGGTTAAGCGCAATTCGAATGCATCTTTCTACCGAGCCACTGCTAACATTTCTTCTTTCACCAACAGCACGATAAACCTTCATCATATTTGCACCATACTTGTTTTTATCGCGACTAATTATTTCAATGGCATCTTTTAAATATCCATAACCTTTAAATCTTTTCTTAACTTCCAAAATATCGAGAACTTCGGTAATACGTTGCGGCGAAACAAAGAAACCATTGCATGTATCATTCCCAAATGGGTGTTTAATTCTTAAAAAAACATTGTAAAGCTGAACATCAACATCTTTAATAAAATAACTATAATCAATATATGGAACATTAAAACAAGTGTTAGAAAATGTCGCAATACAAATTTCAACAAAACTACTCTTAATTATTTTTAGCGTATCTTTAAGCAAATCATCAATTTTATCTTTTATAACAATAATCCCATTAGGTCTATCCTGTTCGATCCTAATAAACAAATCTTCCATATTATAGACTTTATCTATAAGCGAAAAATTGCAAACCTTCATAAATTCTTTAAGTTTATCACTTATTTTGTAACTATTGTCACAATAAATTAAAATTTTGATTTCTTCTTTCATATTCTTACCGCCGACTGGTTATATTCTAACAAACTTAAATAGAAAAAGCAACTCAAATTTTCAAAATTTTACAAATATTTTCAAAAATGATTATTTTTCATAAATTTTATTAATTATTGACCATATAATCGATATAAACAGCAAAACCTTTTGTTGGGTCGTTCACAAAAACATGCGTCATTGCACCAACCAGAGCTTCGTTTTGTACAATCGGGCTACCACTCATACCCTGAACAATGCCGCCAGACTTTTCAAGCAACCTGTCATCTGTAATTCTTATAACCATATTCTTCTTATTATCGGCATAATTTATTTTTACTATATCTATATCATAATAATCCGGAACTGTCCCCGAAAGTGTACACAAAATTTTCGCCTTACCCGTTTTTACTTGATTTTTTGTAGCGGTTTTTGCTTGCCTGTTATTTGTATACTTAGCAGCATTAGCTTCAAACTTTCCATACACGCCAACGTCACTATTTTTATCCAGCACCCCTAGGCTTTTACCAGACTTCAAAAACATACCACGGAGTTCGCCCGGCGTTCCACGTTTTCCTTTGCTAATACCAACAATGTTGCAATTGAAAATATTACCAGTCTTAATGTGCATTTTGCTGCCAGTATCAATATCGCACACGGGGTGGCCAAGTGCACCAAATCTTTTATTATCTTTTCTTATATACGTAAGCGTGCCAACACCAGCCGCATTGTCACGTATCCAAAGTCCAAGTTTATATTTTTCTGAAAGAGTATCAAGTTCTGGTTTTATTTGTGTTTTATGTTTATTTTTTCCACGTAAAACTTCAGCCTCTAAGGTTTTACCTTGCATTTCTTTGTTATTAATAATTTGCTCTATATCTGCAGCAGATTCTAAAATTCTTCCGTTTAGCGAATACAAAATATCACCTTCTTTTATATCTGAGTTTTGTGTCGGTTTTCTGTCGCCTTCTGGCGTCATAACATTACTTATTGCCACAACGACAACACCTTCACAAGTAAGTGTAAACCCAAGCGGGTTGCCACCCAGATACACATCAATTGGCTGCTCGGAACTTTCGACTTTGTTTTTTCCAAACAAGTTTCTAAAAAAATCTTTTATCCAACCAAGAGCTTCAGCATTGCACTTTACCACTTCAACCGGTTCGTTATAAATTGGGTGAATAACTGGAGAAATTAGCATAAAATTTATGCTTAAAACTATTGCTACAATAAAAAAAACTATTCGCTTTTTCATAGGAATAGTTTTTGTATATATTTATAAATTATGCATTTTTAGATTGTTTATAGGTGTTTGCTTGCAAAATTAATTCTTTTGCGTGTGATAAAGCAAGCTCCGAAAGTTTACCACCAGTTAGCCTTGCAACTTCTTCTACTTTTCGATTTTCGTCCAAAATTTCGATATGAGTTGTGGTCGAAACGCCGTCTGACGATTTTGATAAAAAGTAATTATGGTCTGCCATGGCACAAATTTGTGGCAAATGTGAAACACAAATAATCTGATGCCCCATTGATATTGAATACATTTTTTCTGCCATAACACCAGCGACTTCGCCCGAAACACCAGAGTCGATTTCATCAAAAATCATAGTTTCGATTTCGTCTTTACCTGCAGCAATATTTTTAATCGCAAGCATAAGCCTACTCATTTCACCGCCACTTGCAACTTTTGTTAGTGGTCTTGTAGGAATGCCAGCATTCGCTGTGAACAAAAATTCAACTTCATCAAAACCGCTAGCATCAATAGTGTCTATATTTTTCGCGCCTAATTGAACTTCGAGTTTTGCATTCTTCATACCAAGTTCACTGAGCTCATTTTTCATGCCAAACTCAAATGTTTTTGCAACGAGTTTACGCTCTTGTGACAATTTTTCTCCGCATTCTGTTATTGCAGCAACAAGTTTATCCTTTTCTTTTTTAAGCTTACTAATTATCTCTGTTGAATTAATTAACCTATCGTAATCTGTTTGAATTTTAGATAAGTACTCGTTTATCTCTTCAATTGAATTGCCATATTTCTTTTTGAATGAATTTAATTTATCGAGCCTTGTTTCTTTTTGTTCAACTTCCGCGCTATCAAGCACAAGTTCATCTTTCAAATCATCAAGCGTTTCATAAATATCTTTTAGTTCGATATTCGCGCTATATGCCCTTTCTGCAAGTTCATTAATTTTGTCTGTGTATGCCGATGCACTAGAAAGGTTGCTAGCAAGTGTACCAGTTTTTTCGACTATTCCACCCATATAGCCATCACCATCAAGCAAGCTTATTGATTGATTTAATAACTCTGCAATCTTTTCTTGGTTACAAACAAGTGTGTGGAAATTTTTAAGTTCCTCTTCTTCACCAACAACAAAGTTCGCTTCTGTTATTTCTTCGATTTGGTAGGCGTACAAATCAATAAGTTTTTCACGTTCACTATCGTCTTCTGTAAGCTCTTTTAATTGCTTATTTACATCTTTTAGCTTGGCATAAAGGTTTGCAAACTGCAATTTTAATTGTTTACCTTGCACGCCTAGCATGCCATCTAAAAATGGTAAATGGTTTGCCACTTTTAAAAGCGCTTGGTGTTGGAACTGCCCGTGCAAATCCATAAGTGGCTGCGTTATTTGCTTTAACATCGAAAGAGTAAACATTTTGCCATTTACCCTGCATTCATTTTTACCATCTGTCGTTATTTTGCGAGAAATGATTATCGTGTTTTCTTTTTCAAGCCCCAAGTCTTCCATCAATTGCAAGATTTTTTCGTTGTTTGTGGAAAACACGGCTTCGACAACGGCGGCAGTTTCACCATAAGAAATCATTGATTTATCGGCTTTTTCGCCAAGCAACAAAGAGAGTGAGTCAACAACAAGTGACTTACCCGAACCAGTTTCACCCGATAGACAGTTGAAACCAAGACCAAACTCTATCATGCCATTTTTAATCAATGCGACATTTTTTATGGTCAAACTTTCTAGCATTAATTTTCTCCCGCGGTATTTATATCTGTAAATGGTTTTAATTTAATTTCATCTAATTCTTTTTTAATGACTAAAACTTCACCATCTGTTTGCTTTATTTTTTCGAAACAGAGCTTCGAAAGTTCTACACTTTTTTCAAAAAGTTTAACAGAATCTTCTAGACTCAAGTTACCACTTTCTAGTTGCTCTGCAATTTGCTGTAAACTGTTAATTGCTTCTTCGTATTTCATAATTACTCCTTAATACTTTTTACTTCGCTTATAATTGTTCCGTCAATTAATTTTGTTTCAATAGTTTCGCCAGCTCTAACACTTTTAACTGATTTAATAACTTCGCCGTCTTTATAAGTTCGTGAATATCCTTGTTTTAAAAGTTCTAGCGGATTGGCTTTTGATAACCTTAGCGATAACAAGTCTAGCTTAGACTTTTCTTTTGCAAAATTGGCATCAAATGATTTTTCTATTGTTTTTAATAAATCTGATAGTTTTATCTTTTGATTTAATGAAAGCTTTTCCATAGCATTAACCGCATATCCAGCTACACTAACAACTTGATTTTTCTTGGCTGTTATTATTGCTGCCATTGCGTTTTCGATACGATTAATCGTGTTTGTTATATTGTTAGTTTCGGCATAAAAATCAAAAACCGCAAGCTCGGCTGCAACAGACGGAGTTGGTGCTCGCATATCTGCCACAAAATCTATCAACGAAAAATCTGTTTCATGCCCAACACCTGTTATTATTGGCTTTTTACATTCAAAAACAGCACGCACAACCTTTTCGGTATTAAATGGTGCCAAATCTTCAAACGAGCCACCACCGCGTGCAACAATAACAATGTCAACATCTGTGTTTTCAAAATATTTAAGACCGTCAACAATTTCGTTTTCAGCATTAATGCCTTGAACTTTTGCCGGATAAACGATAAGTTCTGTGTTTGGGTTCTTGCGTTTTGTTACGTTATAAATATCGCGAATAACGGCGCCTGTCTCACTTGTAACAACACCGATTTTATGTGCAAACTTTGGTATTTGCTTTTTGTATCTTTCATCAAAAACGCCTTCGGCTGTGAGTTTTTCTTTAAGTTCCAAATATTTTTGATATAACTCACCCATTCCATATGGTTCGATTTTATTTACAATAAAAGACAATTTACCGAGCTTGATCGAGTAATTAAGTTTACCAGTCACAAGCACCTTGTCGCCATTCTTTTGCATTTTTCCATATGCACCAAACATAACGCAAGAAAGCTGCGCGCCTTCTTCTTTTATGTCAAAATAAGCGTTGTTGCCAGAAATTTTAAAATTCGAAACTTCACCAAAAACGCTGACATTAGAAATAAAATCTTCAGCGTCGATAATTCGTTTAACTATTGTATTTAATTGCGTAATTGATAAAGTTATGTTTTGCATTATTCACCTGTAAAATTAGCAAGTATTCCGTTTATAAACTTTCCACTTTTCTCGGTTGAGTATTTTTTTGCTAGTTCCAAAGCTTCGTTAATACTAACCTTGTGTGGAATAGATTTTATGTATGTCATTTCATAAATAGCAACTAACATAATTGCTAAATCAACTTTATAAATTCTGTTGATTGCAAACCCATGGCTAAGTTGCGAAATAGACTCAATCAATTCGTCATAGTGAGCAATTACACCATTATAAACATCTAGCACATAACCTTTTTCTTGTTCAATTTTATTTTCTTCACAAAGTTCGTCTAAAAACTCAAAGTCTTTATTATTGCTAAATACGTATTCAAAAACTAATTTAAACGCAACTTCACGCGCTACATATCTACTCATTTCCCATCTCCGTTTCATATACTTTTTTTGAGTCACCAGAAGCTTCTTCTTCCTTGTTTTTTCTATAAAATTTATATTCTTTTTCTAGTTCAATTTTGGTTTTAGTGTTCTTATGTTCCGAATTGTCACCACTATTCTCGCTATCAAACCCACTAAATTTTTGGACAGTAGGAGCAGCCTTAGATTCGCTGAAATTTACTTTAATTGGCTTACCACTAGCCCCACCAATAACTATTGGTTTAAAGTTATCTTTTGGGGCAGCCTTTGGTTTTGCCAGATTTTTAATAGCTTTGCTTGCAGCTTCTGCCTTTTTCGTATCACCACTCTGCTGAGCTTGTTCTTGTTTCTGGCGAAGTAAACGTCTGAGTTCAAGCAATTCTTTTTCTTCTGGTGTAAGCTTTTTAGTAAACATCAAAGAAGTCGCATCTTTTACTTTTGCAAACTTACGAACACGATTTTTTATTATCGCAATGGCAGGAATTTCTTTTCCGTTTTTGTCGAATTTTGGATTAATATTTAATTCTTCATAAATTGTTTTTACTCTGTTGCCATTTTCATCATAAACTGGCACAAGCCCAAGTAATTCATAAAGAGTTAAAATTCTACCATTTTTATCGTACCTTACTGGGATACCAAGAATTTTATAAATGGCTGTTGGGTCATCATTATCTTTCTTTGGTGCAATATCTGCTGCAAGTTTTTCTAACTGCTTGCGTTTTAAATCTCTTTTAAGTTTTGCAATGAAAAACGAAACTACACCAATTGCGATAACAGCTGCAACTATAAGCAAAATAAATGGTAACAGTGATATCGCTTTAACAATAAATAGCACACTAACAAAAATTGCCAGTGCAATTATACTAAATAAAACAGACATCAATATTTTTTTTCGTTTGTTCATATTTCCTCAACCAAAAAAACCTTTAATTGCTTAAAGGTTACATAACAGCAACATCATCTGTGGCAGAGAATACAACACCCATAACATTAACGTTAATCGTGTCAACTTTAAATTCTGTCATAGACTCGATACTGCTTTTGATATTTTCTTGTACTCTGAAGGCTACATCTTTAACCGAGTAACCGAATACAACATCAATAAATACATCAACATAAACATTGTTATCAACAAAGTCGATAGCGATACCGCGTTGATAGTTCTTAAAAAGCATACGTTTTAAAACAGGAACACCGGCAGAACTAAGACCAGCCACACCACTAATTTCTTGTGTTGCAAGCTTTACAATCGAAAGAACCACATGTTTTTTGTATGATACATTTCCTTCATCTTCGGTATTAATAATTTTTTTAATGTGTTTAGCCATAAACGCACTCCTTACTAAATAATAGTATAACATAAAGAATTATTTATGGCAAGACTTTGAAATATTATTTCTCTTATTCAACAGGAATTACTTTAACATTTGTAGCTTTAACTTTTGTTTCATCAACCAAAATAGAAAGAATTTTTGCAACCTCGGCAGAAGTAATGCCGTTTGATTTTACCATTACATTATAACTACCATCACTTGTAGTAACGATTGCATCACTAAAACCAGCAGCCATAATTTTACCTTCAAGTAAAACTTCCGTTTTCATAATGGCAGAAATTTCCATAATTTTTGCATTAGCTTCATTAATTTGTACTTGATCTTTGCTTGTTTTTGCAACTGATTGATAATAAGCTATTTGCAAATCTCTTGTGCTTTGTTTGTCTGCCCTATATGTCGAAAAGAAGTTTGCAGTTTGCGATGATGTTGTAGTTGTAATGTCTGTTACACTCTTTCTGTTAAGTGCAACATTTAAGTATCCTGTAACAAGCAACAAAACGACCATTCCCACTAAAATAAAAATTTTCTTCCCTTTGCTAAGCATGATTTTTCCCTCCTTAAAACCAATTACTTTCATTTTATTTACCCTCCAAAACCTCGACTGAAGAAACGTCAACTTTAAGCACGCTAGACACAATGTTGCAAATCTCTAGTTTAGTTTTAACATCTCCCACACCGCTAGCAACAATAAGTGCACCTTTTATGCTTGGCAACTCTTCATACACAACTATCGGGTAAGTTGTCGTCCCATCTTTGGCTAATATAATTGTATTCACCTGACTTGAAATTGATGTATTATTTTTTCCATTACTTGTTTCCGAAAGATAGGTTAATTTGGGGCTTTCTGTAACAAAAAGAAAAACATTGACATTATTTATTCCCTTAACCGAATTTAGAACATTTTTTAGTCTGTTTTCTGTTTTGGTTACATACTCTAAATATAAACTAGTTTCCTTAGTCGTTGTTGTTTTTGTTGAGCTTGTTTGAGTGCCCATTTTAAAACTTGAAAAAAACAAAAATAAAATAATTACAAATATAAGAGCAGCAGAAATTAATGCAAGTTTTTTATTTTTTGTTATGTCTTTAAATTTCGAAAAAATGCTTTTCTTCTCGTTATCTTCCATGGTAAATTATATTAATTATAAAAAATATAAATTACACAAAAAACGCAAAATATAAATTATTTATATGAATTTTATGCAATATTTTAATATTTTTAGCATATTTTTGCAATTTTATATAAATTTTAAAAGTAAGTTAAACAGTGAATTTATACATAAATAAAACATAAAAATTGCAATTGTTGATTTTACATATTTCGTAACTCGCCCATCAACCAAAACAAAATCACACACAATTTCCAGCACCGAACAAGCAACAATAACAACTAAAAAATCTCTCATACAAGCACCCCTGACACGCTAGAAATTATAAAAATAATTACCACAAAATACATGCATAAAATAACAAGTAAACATGTAAGTAACAACTTAAAAGATTTACCCACGCCAGATAAAATTTCCACACTTTTTGTTTCACCAAGTGGCTCTAAAATTCCAGCTAAAACCTTTAACGCTAAACTAAAAATTGCAATACCAATTATTGGCGCCACAGTTGATCCAAATATCAAAATACAAGCAATTATACCAACTGAATTTTTAACTAAATAACCACCTATTTTAACAATATCAATTCCTTCCGACACATACCCACCAAGCATCGGCACATAATTTTTGATTGCATATCTGGCAGCTTTTAAACTAACTCCATCACTCATACCAGCTGTTATTCCTTGAACCGAAAAAAAGAAAAAATATACTCCAAGCGTTATGCCTAATATATATTTAAATAGCGTATTGAAAAAATCTATAAGCTTTGTAAATTTTGTTTTATTCGAAATATTATTTAAAATAGAAAGCACAAACACAACAGTAAAAATTGGAACCAAACAATAAAGGAAAATTGAACTTACAATATTTGACAAAAGCAATGTTAGTGGACTAAGTGCTGCCGCTGTGCCAGTCGCCCCAAGCGATAAAACAAGCGTTAACATGATTGGAAAAACAATACTCATTTGCTTTTGCATATTTTGCATTGCCTTATAGCTATCATTAATTACCCCACCAGATAGCCTTATTATCATTGCAACAACTATTGAAAAACAAACAAAATATATAATATTGCCAGTTCCATTTTGTTTGCCGTCTGGCTTTATTTTATCAAAGAAAAAACAAAGTAAAATTATGGTTAAAATTACAAGCAGCACCGATAAATAACTTTTAATATTACTTGTAATTATACTAAAAATAAAATTAGTAACAGATTCAAAATCAAGAGAAATATTACCTTTAATTATCTCTGTTATAAATTCTTTTGCCGTTAGTTTATTATAGTTAAAATCACAATTAGTTAAGTATTCATCAAGCGATGAAAAATCAATATCTTCTACTATTTTTTCTACGTTTTCGTTAAGTGTTTCATTATCATTTTCACCATGACACACGTTTGCTGGTAATTTTGAAAAATTAAGAAAAAACGCAAAACTTATTAATAAAATAAGAAAAAGTGTTGTTTTTTTCATAAAATCACACTAAAAATTGTATTTATTAAATTTTTTACAATTGGCAGAGCAATAATACAAATCGCTATTTTACCACCAAGTAAAACATAATTTGCAATCAATTTATTACCGCTATCTTCAGCCACATTACTCGTGAACTCTGTTAAATATCCAACACCTATAACCTTTATAACAGGAACCAAAATATCGCTATTTAAACCAGAGATATTGCTAAGCACGAACATTTGACTAACTATCTCTTTTAGCCCTTCTGTCATCATTCCAAAAATAACCAGTGCACCCATAATACTAACAAGCAAAGCAAACTCTGGTTTATATTGTTTTAGTAATATCGAAAGTATCACACATACCAAACCAACACCAATTATTTTTAAAATCATAATGTTTCCTTTTATTGCAGATTAAATAAAGTTTTCACCGTTGTAAATAAATCGCTAACCATGTTTAAAACCATTACTAAAACAATAACCAAACCAGCGAGAGTTGCAAGAGTTGCTATTTCTGTTTTGCCAGCATGTTGCAAAATTTGCGCAACCACCGCAGTTAGTATTCCTATTGCTGCTATCTTAAAAATTATTTCTACACCCATAGCTCACCTAAATAATTATAATTGCAAGTACCAGTCCAATACCAATTCCAAGTTTTATGCTTACATTGTAATTTTTTGTTTTAAGTTGATTTGCATTATTTTCTTTTTCTGAAAATAACTCTATATATTGGCTTAAAAAATCTTGCTGACTTTGATTGTCATTTTTGCCAAGCCCTTGCAAAAAATCAACTATATCGTTTTTAGAATCACCATCTAATTTATTTGGTATCAGTTTAAACAAATCTTCTTTTATCGCGCTGCCACAAACAAAATCATATGCTACTAATAAAAACTCTTTAAACTTTTTTGAACAACTAAAATTTGCAAAGTTGTCTTTTAGCAATTCTCTGTTGTAATTTATATTTCGTTTCAAAAAACTTACAAACCCCACAAGTTCTTTATAAAACTTATGAACAGACAAATACTCGCCAGCTACAACAAACCCACCAGCCCAACACAAAGCCACAATTACACATGCAAAAATATAATTCATGTTTACCTCATATACAAATAGTCGAGTTTTTCATTTTGTACAGACTCAACAGTGCCCGGCCCGCGGCTTTGAGAAAGAACCACAAACCTATCAAAATAATTGCCCGCAATAAGTTCGTTAAATTCACCTTTCTTTCTAAGGTCGCTAACACAATCTGCATGTGCCGATGCCAAGACACGAATACCACTCATAATTGCAGCCTCACAAGCTTCGATGTCGCTTTTAGTTGCAAGCTCGTCAGTTATTATCACATCTGGTCTAAGTGTTCGCACACCTTCGCGGAAACCATATGCCTTGTCGCAACCAGAAATCACATCTGTATATTCGCCAACATTTAGCATGCAATTTGTGCCATTTTGAGAAGCAATTTCAAATCTTTCATCAATTATCAAAATGTTTAGAATATTGTTTAATTCGCAAAGTTTTCGGCTTATATCTCGCAAAAATGTAGTCTTTCCACAACCTGGTGGCGAAATAATTAGTGTGTTTTTAACTATACCTTCGCTCAAAATAAAGTTCATAGCTGTTAGCGAGCAGTCTTTAATCTCGTGCGGAACTCTGATATTTAATGACGAAATGTTTTTTATGGTCTTGTTCTTACCATTTTCAAACACAGTTTCGCCAGCAAGACCTATTCTTATTCCACCTTTACACGTTATATATCCTTTTTGTATTTGGTTTTGAAAAGCATAAAGCGAATACTCACTTGCCTTTGCCAAGCAATAATCAATTAGCGAAAGTGACGCATAAACAACTCTGCCAGCCGATTTTAGCACAAAATAACGCCCTTTTTCGGCTACAATTATCGGAAACCCATTTCTTATGCGAATTTCGGTAATTAAGCCCAAATTAAAGGTCGAATTTATAATTTCTAGAATATCTTGTGGTAATATCTGACTAAGCATAGTAAATTTTACTATTTACATAGCAAATTTATGATTAATATAAAAAATAAGGCTCACAATTGCGCCTTAAAATTTTGCATAAAAAAATCAGGCATATAGCCTGACGATTATACTCTTGTCATGTATGTTCCAGTTCTTGTGTCGATTCTAATTTTGTCGCCAAGGTTAACAAACAATGGAACTTGAAGTGTAAATCCAGTTTCAACAGTTGCTGGTTTGTTGCCGGCTTTTGATGTATCGCCTTGAACACCAGGTTCTGTTTCTGTTACTGTGAGTTCAACAAACATAGGTGGTTCAACACTAAAAGCTGAGCCTTTGTAGAATTGAATTGTGCAATTCATATTTTCTGTCATATATTGAAGTGCATCTTCTACTTGATCTTTGTTAAGTGGAACTTGCTCATAAGAATCATTATCCATAAAGTAATAAAGATCACCATCGTTATATAGGTATGTCATTTCTTTTCTTTCGATATGAGCTTTTTCAAATTTTTCAACTGGGTTAAATGTACGTTCAATAACTTGACCAGTAACAATATTTTTCAACTTAGTTCTAACGAAAGCAGCACCTTTACCAGGTTTAACATGTAAGAAGTCAATAACTACATAAATCTTGCCTTCCATTTCAAAAGTAACGCCTTTTCTTAAATCTCCTGCTGTAATCATAAAATCCTCCAAATAGTTTCTTCAATCATTATTACATATATTTGACAAAAAATCAAATATTTTCATAAAATTTTTGTTTCATTATTAACGCATCACGCGATTGTGACCCGTGTGATTCACAAATAACTTCGCCTTGAATATTATATTTTTTTAAAACTGGAATCAAATCTTCAAAACATGGGCCATAGTTCTCTGTATCTGTGTCAAATCGCAAATGTTTTACTTCACCTTTTGCACTATATTCAATCTTTGAAAAATGAATATGCACATTATTAAACCTATCGCCAAGTTTAGCTTTTAGCTTTAAAAATATTTCTTCATAATCTTTTGGCGATTTTAGCGACCCGCCACAAAACGAATTGATATGCCCAAAATCAAGCGTTGGAATAATCATTTCATCAATTGTACAAAGCTCGGCGATTTCTTCGACTGTTCCCATTTGTCCGTGTTTTCCCATTGTTTCTGGACACAAATAGACGTCGTTTATACCTTTTTCTTTTAAAAGTTCTACAAATGCTTTAAGATTCTTTTTTATATTTTCTTGTGCTTGCTCCCTTGTAAGTTTCATCATACTGCCAGGATGAAACACAAGTTTTTTGCAGCCAAGCAATCGCATTTTTAAAACAGAATCCAACAAATACCCAAACGATTTAGCAATCATCATATCGTCTGGATTTGCAAGGTTAATGTAATATGGTGCATGCACAGTCACTTCTATGTTGTATTTTTTAAATTCTTCGCCAAGTTTTTTCGCATTTTCGTCAGATAAATTAACGCCGCGTGTAAATGGATATTCGTACGCGTCAAGCCCGATTTCCGAAAGCCACTTCGCAACTTCCAATGTAGACTTATGGTTTTCATAAAACCAATCACAATTACCACTAGGACCAAACTTTATCATTTTTACTCCGAATATAGATATATTTTTGATTTTATTTTACCAGAAACATTTTCTGCTAGGCAAATAATTTCGCCATTATAATAAACAAAAAACTCACCACTTGGTAAATCTTTTAGTACCGGTGTTTTGCCATTTTGAATATCTGTTTTTGTTTGTGCGTCAACATTAACTTTTGGCAATTTTACAACATCTGTAACATCTATCAGGTGTTTTTGTGGGTCGGCACAAATTTCTTCAACAGTGCAAGCTTTTGCAATATCAAAAGGTCCGCTTTTTATTCTGTTAATTTCTAGCGTTGTCGACACTGTTCCCATTAATTTTGCAAGGTCAAGTAGTAATGAACGCACGTATGTACCCGCTGCGCAATGAATATAAAATGAGTATGTATTCTTTTTTATCTTTTTAATCAGTCTGAACTCAAAAATATTGCACTTTCGTGGTTGAAGATTAATCTCTTCGTTGTTTTTTGCATATTCGTATGCACGTTTACCATTAATTGATATTGCAGAATAAATTGGCGGCGTTTGCATAATTGTACCAGTTAGTTTGGGTAAAAACTCTTGCACTTTTTCTTCTTGCACATCAACGTCCTGCACTTCAAGGATTTCACCTTCTGGGTCAAGCGTAGATGTTAGCAAACCAAACTGACAAACCGCCTCGTACACTTTATCTTTTTTCAAAAAGTAATCAAAAAATCTCGTTGCCTTACCAATTGCAATTGGTAACACCCCAGTTGCATTTGGGTCAAGCGTTCCAAGATGCCCGCATTTTTCATGCGTTGCGTGTTTTATTTTATTCACAACAAACCCAGACGACACACCCTTTGATTTATTGCAATTGAAAAAGCCTAGCATTTGTAGACTTTCTCCGTTTCTTTTATTATTTGCTCTTTTATCTTTTCGAATGGTTCAAGCGACTTAAAGCCCGCTGCATTAACATGCCCGCCGCCACCAAAAGACTCTGCAATCTTTGATATATTAAGTGTTCCTTTAGAGCGAATCGAACCATATAAAGCACCATCATTACCCCTAGAAATAATAGCGGTAATTTTTACTTGCTTCAATTGGAACGGTATATATACAAGACCTTTTGTGTCGTCTATTGAAGTGCCTGTATTCTGGAATATATCGCTATCTAGATAAATAATTGCAAGCGAACCGTCTAAGCAAAATTCTATGTTCTGATACACATATTTCTTAAGCTCAAACTCACCTTGACTGCAACTGTTGTTAAGCGGCTCTGTTAAATAGTCAATTGTTTCATTCAAAATAACAGATAATTTGCTTAATGCATAAAACGTTGTTGGTTTAGTATTCGAAAAAATAAGGTTGCCTGTATCTGTATAAATACCTGTCATAAGACATGTTGCCATATCCTTATCTATCGTTTCATTCATTTGAATAATCATATTAAAAAGCAATTCTGATGTCGATGAAACATTTGTATTAACAATATTAACATCTGCAAAATTAGGATTTCCCTTGTGATGATCTATTTGAATAGATGGGTGCAACTTCAAAAACTTGTATTTATTTCTACCAAGCCTATCAGCTGAAGCCGCGTCTAAGGCAATAGCCAAATCATATTTCTCGCAAGTCTTTTGATTCACTTTATCTATATCTGGCAAAAAAGATATATGCGAAGGAATTGTAGAATCTACAAACACATCTACTTTTTTACCCATATTAATTAACAGTTTTCTAAGTGCTAAGCTCGAACCGATAGCATCGCCATCTGTATTGATATGCGTAAAAATTGCAACAGCACTAGATTTTTTTATAAGTTCTTGATATTTACTCATTAGATTCTCCATCTGTTTTGATTGAGTCAAGAATTTTATTGATTTTTTGACCATATTCAAGTGAATTATCAATCTCAAAAATAAGTTCTGGTGAAATACGCAAGTTAATCATGCCCGAAACTTCACGCCTTATGTATCCCCTTGCATTGTTGATAATTGCAAAAATCTGGTCTTTTGTGTGGCTATGATTTGGCAAAATACTAATATAGACCTTAGCTTGAAACAAGTCAGGAGTTGTTTCAACCTTAGAAACCGTCACAAAAGAACCGTCAAGTTCGCTATTGTTCATTTTAAAGTTAATAACTTCAGATATACATTTCTGCATTTCAGAGTTTATTTTTTGCATTCTGTATTTTGCCATAAGTCCTCCAATTATATTTTTTCTAATCCATAAGATTCAAATGTGTCGCCAACTTCAAAGTCTGTGAACTTATCAAATGTTACACCACATTCAAATCCGCTAGAAACTTCTTTAGCTTCGTTTTTATCTCTTTGAAGCGTTGGCATTGTACCATCGTAGATTATCTTATTCTTACGATAAATACGTACTTTTGAACCTTTTACAATCTTGCCGTCTAATACATAAGTACCGGCGATTGCACCAAATTTGCTTGCTTTGAAAATAGCACGAATTTCTGCCTTACCATAAACGACTTCCTTAAATTTAGGAGCAAGCATGTTATTAATTTGCTCGTTAACGAAATCAATTGCTTCATAAATTACGCGGAAGAACTTGATTTCTACTTTATTCTTTTCGGCATAAGTTTTTGCTTTGCTGTCTGGTTTAACATTAAAGCCAATGATGCAAGCATGGCCAGCATCTGCGAGCATAACATCGTTTTCTGTTATAGCGCCAACGCCAGTATGGATAACTCTTACCTTAACTTCTTCGTTTTGAAGAACAGAAAGTGAATTTGTTAAAGCTTCGATAGAACCTTGAACGTCACCTTTAATGATAATGTTGTAATCTTTAAAGTTGCTATCTTCCATTTTACTCATAAGCGCATCAAGTGAAAGGTCAGCAGATTTTATCATGTTAGAACGCTCTTTATTATGTCTTTCTGCTAGAACTTTTTGCGACAATTTTTCGTTTACAACATAAAGTTCATCACCGGCAGAAGGAACACCATCAAGACCAAGTATTGCAACTGGTGTAGATGGCTCAGCCTTCTTAACATTTTCGCCCTTATCATTAGTCATCGCACGGATTTTACCGCTACAGTTACCAACAACAACATTATCGCCTGTTTTAAGTGTACCATTTTGAACAAGTACAGTTGCAACAGAGCCCTTACCTTTATCGAGCCTTGCTTCGATAATAGAACCATAAGCCGCTCTTTTTGGATTTGCACGCAAGTTTTGGTAATCTGCGACAAATAATACCATTTCAAGTAATTTGTCAATATTTTGACCTGTTTTTGCCGAAATAGGAATCATAATTGCATCGCCGCCCCATTCTTCTGGGAGAACTTCTTGGTCAGCGAGTTGTTGTTTAATTTTTTCAACGTTAGCTGTGTCTTTATCAATCTTGTTGATTGCAACAATCATTGGAACTTTTGCTTCTTTTATAAACTTAATAGCTTCAATGGTTTGAGGCATAACGCCATCATCAGCTGCTACAACCAAAATTGCCACGTCTGTTAATTTTGCACCACGTGCACGCATAGCTGTGAACGCAGCATGTCCTGGTGTATCGATAAATGTAATAGGCTCGCCATTTACTTTTATCATGTATGCACCAATATGTTGAGTAATACCACCAGCCTCGGTAGATGTTACTTTTGTGTTTCTAATATAGTCTAGAAGTGAAGTTTTACCATGGTCAACATGTCCCATAACAACGACAACTGGTGGTCTTTTTACCAAGTCTTTTTCGTCGTCAACTTCGGTATGTATTCCAGCAAGTACATCTTCTGCTTTTTCTTCGATTTTTCTTTCTAATGTTACACCAAATTCGCTTGCTACAAGCTCTGCTGCATCATAATCAATATTACTATTAATATTCATCATCATACCAAGCTCCATAAGCTTGCTAAGAATTTGTGCTACTGGCTTACCAATTTTTTCTGCCAATATTTTTACTGTTAAATTTTCGGTTGTGATAACAGCATGGTCAATTGCAGGAGCAACAACCTTTTTAGTCTCTTCTTTGACTTTCTTTGACTTTTTCCAAGAGCCAGAGCCAACATAAGACTCGTCAACAAGTGTTTCGTCTTCTACATAGCCACGCATAAGAAGTGCTTTTTTGTTCATTTGCTTCTTTTCTTCGCCGCCATGCTTAACAGTTTTTCTTGATGCTGAGTTTGCAAACTTGTTGTGAACATTTAAACTTTCGATAGACTCTGTTGGACGTGAAATAAGTGGCTTGTTAAATGCTGGTTTTTTGAATGCATTGCCATTAGCATTTACACTTGCACCATTTTGACCGAACTGTGGACGATTTCCAAAAGTTGGTCTTTGACCATTTGCACCAAATTGTGGTCTAAAGTTACCATTTTGTGGACGGTTACCCATGCGGTTTCCGTTAGAAAAATCTTTTCTAAAACCACCATTAAACCCATTTTGATTGCGATTTTCTGGGAATTGTTTAAATTGCGTGTTTTGACTGCGTGTTTGCGAAAATTGAGGTTTTTGATTAACCATAGTTTGATGTTCTTGTCTGCCAGCCACTGGTTCTTGCTTTTTTACCACTTGAACAACTGGTGCTGGCTTAACATCTGTTTTAATTGGAGCTGGTTCTTTTTTAACAGCTGCTTGTTGTTGCAAATTGATTTCTTTTTGTTTTATGGCAGAATAAATTTGGTCAAGCTTAATTCTTGCCTTTTTTAAGTTACCCATGTATCCTGAAATTAAATTTTCAGAAATCAAGTTTTGCATTTTTTTAATGTTATCGTATTCTTGTTTTCCAGTATTTATTGCCAAATTACTGTACCCCCAATAAATTTTTTATAGATTTTGTTAATTGTTCACTTGTAAGCCCAAGAGCTTGAACGCCAGAAAGTGGAACAATGCGTTCAAAGTCGCTTTGGCTAAAAGTGTAGCAGTCAAATTTTGATTTTAATTTTTTGCTGGCATTTTCACTCAAAGAATCTTTGCATAGAACAAACTTCACTTTTTTTGACTTTAAAATATTATCTGTTCCAATAACCATCTGCCTAGATTTGATCGAAAACCCAACATAGGACGCAATTTTATCTATTTCCACATTTTTCTCCTAACTTGTCATAGATACTAGCATCGATATTTTTTTTATAACTTTTGTTGAATGCTTTGCTTTTTATTGCCTTTTTTATACATTCTTCATTGTTACATACATAAGCTCCACGGCCTGGGCTTTTTAAAGATTCATCAATATTAATCTCACCAGATTTATTAAGCACAACTTTTATTAGTTCTGATTTATCTTTTTTAGCTCGGCACGCAACACATGTACGTTGTTTAATCATTATTTTCTCCAATACCATCAAGGTCGCCAAAAATATTGTCGATATCATCGAGTGAAACTTCTTCGGCACCAGTTTCGTCAGTGTTCTTTTCGAACTCTTGAGCTTTTGATTCACTCTTAACGTCAATCTTCCAACCTGTAAGTTTTGCAGCTAAACGTACATTCATACCACCTTTACCAATTGCAAGTGAAAGTTTGTCGTCTGGAACAATAACTCTAGAGGCTTTAAGTTCTTCATCAATTTCAATACTCAAAACTTTTGCAGGAGAAAGTGCTCTTGCGATATATTCGAATGGATCATCGCTATATACGATAATATCGATTTTTTCGCCACCAAGCTCTGCAACAACCGTGTTAACACGAATACCCTTGTTACCAACACAAGCGCCAAGAGCATCAACGTTTGGATCGCTAGATGCAATTGCCATTTTTGTTCTGTAACCAGGTTCACGAACGATATTTTTTACAACAACAATACCGTCTGCGATTTCTGGAACTTCTGCTTCAAACAATTTTTTAACGAAATTTGGAACTGTTCTCGATACGACAGCTTGAACACCAAATGCTGTTTCTCGCAATTTTTTGATGTAAACCTTAAGTTTATCGTTAATCTTATAGCTTTCGCTAGCGATTTGGTCACCAGACATCATAATACCTTCGATAGTTGTGCCAGCAAGTTCAACATAAACATTGCCATTTTCAATTCTTCTAATAATACCATTTGCCAAAGTATCTACTTTGCCAGAAAGTTCAGCAAATGCTGTTTCACGTTCAGCTTCCCTTAATTTTTGAACAATAACTTGTTTTGCTGTACCAGCTGCAATTCTACCAAAATCTTTTGGTGTAACTTCCTCTTGCACTTGGTCACCAACTTTGTATGATTTTTTGATTTCCTTAGCTTCTTCCAAAGAAATTTCTGTATCTGGGTCAGCAACTTCTTCTACAACAGTTTTGTATGCATATACTTTGATTGTATTTTTTTCTGGAGAAAGCTTTACGCTTACAGCTTTTGCTTCACCAAAATTCTTTTTATATGCAGCAACTAATGCTGATTCAAGTGCTTGAATAAAGAACTCCTTTTTTACTCCTTTTGTTTGTTCAAGTTCGTCAAGTGCTAAGAAAAAATCTTTGTTTACCATATATTCCTCCTAAAAATTAATAAGTTTACTTATTTTTGATATCATTTTTCGTTCTAATTTAATTTGTTTGCCGTCTGACTCTATAGTAACACTGCAATCATCAAACGCTGCAAGCACACCTTCGTAATGTTTCTTTTTGTTGATTTGCTTAAAGAGATTAACTTCAACTTCTTCGCCAATATTCTTTTCGAAATCGCGATCAGTTTTAAAAGGTCTATCTACTCCAAGTGAAGACACATTTAAGGTGTATGACTTATCATCTGTTGGGTTGAGCTCGTCTAGCGGCTCATCAATTGCATGATGCACCTTTTCACAATCTTCAATTGTAATTCCGCCTTGCTTATCGATATAGACTGTTAAGTTCATTCCGTTTTCTTTTTTCTCGTAAGCAACTTCGACAAGTTCATAGCCAAGGTTATCTACGATTGGTTTTAAAAAACTATATACATTATCTGCAACTTTTGCCATTTATACCCCCAAACATAATTTTAGGAGTGGCAACTTTGCCACTCCCAAAGATAAGTATTACCATGATTATACAATACAAGTCTTTCAAAATCAAGTATTTTGCTCAATTAATTCATATAACTTTATAAAACATTCAGCTGTAGCTGTAGCATCATGCACAGCTCTATGTGCATTTTCGAGCGAAACACCAAGGCGTGCACATATAGTTTTAAGCTTATAATTCTTCATGCCCTTAATGTTTTGCATTGCAAGCTGCCAAGTATCTTCCATTGGCGCTTCAAAGTTATATCCACACTTTTTGCCATAATAATTCAAAAAGCCATAGTCGAAAGAAACGTTTTGCCCAACAAGTATTGCCCCGCGTGTGAACTTATAAAAGTCTGGCAATACCTTTTCGATCGTATAGGCTGATTCAACATCTTTATCTGTTATGCCAGTTAAGTTTGTAATTTCGTCAGAAATATGTTTTTCTGGGTTAACAAAACACATAAATCTTTCTGCAATTTTACCACCCTTTATTTTAACGGCACCAATTTCGATTATTTTCTCACCTTCTGTTACTTGCAAGCCCGTTGTTTCAAAGTCGAATACAACAAACTCGTTTTCATTAATATGTTTTGGTGGCTGTTTGGTTTTCCCAGCCGAAAAGTCAAACAAGTCAACTTGCGATGTTTCTTCTAGTTCTTCTGGAAAAATGTATCTATAGTTTTTAGGTTCAGGTTTATATGCAATCTTTTCAACAAAGTTTTCTGGAAGCTTACAAGTAGAGATTTCTTTTATAATCATTTGCACGCCGCCATTATATTTATCTTCTTCGACCCTACCATTTGCAACAATTTCCATGCCAGTTGTTAATGCTTCAAGCAATACTAGTGTGTTTTTAGTCGAAAACACAACAGCACCAATCTTGCCCGAAAAATCTTCGATCTGCAAGCGATAGATTTTACGTAACTTTTCGCCAGCTTTTGCATCTTCTTCTGCTTGTTTTTCTAGGTCTTCATTGGTTTTTGGTGGTTGCTTTTTCTCATCTTCTTTTTTTGTTTTTGGTTTTAACTCGTGCCCAGAAATAAAAGCAATTTTACCACAAACAACAGCCCATTCCATAGGTGTTTTTATGTCTTTTATATACATTGGTTTTTCGTCAATTTGGTTACCTATATACTTCACAACATCGGTTATAGGTATGGTTCTATCTACCTTTTCTTGAACATCAATATCTAAATCATCATTTGCTTGTTCTTTTACTTCGGCAAATTCTTCTCGTCTTGTAACAATTTCAAAGTCGCAGCAAAAATAATCTGTCAAATATTCTTTTAATTGTTTTTGCACTTGCTTTGATTCGAACCTTTCAAAAGACTTTTCGTCAACCGTAAGTGTAATTTTATTTTCTTTTGTTATTTCACCAATTTTATAAATAATTGCTGGATAATTGCTTTTCATAAATTCTTTTAAAATTGGAGTTATTGCTTCACTATTTACAAAGTTTTTTATGTATTTTACATCATATACAAAGCCTTGTGGCATGTTTTCTTCGATAATTTTTTCAAACTTCAAACGTTCGGCTGGCGACAAAATCACACCATCTTTATAATAAATTTCAAGCAAGCAAATAGTGCCACCTTGTTTTAAGGTGGCATTTTTTAGTTTAAAAGCATATTTATTTTGTGTTTTTTCGTTTAAAATTTGAATTATCTTACAGTTTGTCATAAAAGTAACCTACAAGCAAAGAAAAAGTGATAAACATCAAGGAAAATCACAAGTCCCAGCAATAGAAACAAGCCAATTGTATTTATATAAGCTTCCACTTTTCTGTTGATAGGTCTACCTATTATCCATTCAATCAATACAAACAAAACATGGAAACCGTCAAGTGCTGGTATTGGTAAAATATTAAACAATGCCAAGTTCATCGAAAGCAAAGGGAAAAGCATTAAGAACGACGAAAAACTTATTTTAGATATTTCTGCCATTTGCGAAACAGCTGTTATTGTTCCGCCAAGTTCTTTAATTGCAGTTTTTCCTGTGAATAACCCGCCAAGAGCAGAAAGAATTAAACCACAAATATAAAAGCAGAATGGCCAAGCCTTTAAAACAGCTTCGAAAAATCCATATTTAACAAACTCACTTCCAAGAACAACACCAAGCGAAACGCCTTCTTTTGCAAGCGTAATGCCAGCAACAGATTTGAGCTCGTCAATCGTATACTCGTTTTCGCAAGCTGCATCTTTGTAATACTTGGTTGCAAGCGATAATTCTGCGTAGTTATTTTCGGCATCTTTTGTAACCGTAAAAGACATTACTTCTGTCTTAAACGCATCGATGTCTGCCTTTGTGTTAGGTGCGGAGTATAATTCGTACCCAGACTCGAGCGAAACATAATAAAATGCTCTATGTTCGTATTTTTTTACGACAACGTCTTGAATTTCACCATTGCGGCTAATTTGTAAAACAATGTCCTCACCAGCATCAATTTTGCTAGTCAATGATTGCAAAGAACGGTAAATTTCTATGCTTTTTCCGTTAACTTTGCGTACAATATCACCTTTTTGCAAAACAGAATAGTTTGCACTCATCGGCTCAACTGCCGAAATTTTTGGCAACGGATTACCATTTACAAGCAAGAAAACAACAGACATAAGCACACCAAACATAAAGTTAAAAAGTACGCCCGAAACCAAAACAATTATTCTTTTCCAAGGTTTTTGATTGTTAAATGCATCTTTAGAAGGGTTTTCTTCATCTTCACCTTCAAATGCACAATATCCACCGAGTGGCAAAATTCTTATCGAAAAGACTTCGCCAGTCTTTTTGTTTGTTCTTTTGTAAATCGCCTTACCAAAACCAATGGCAAATTCGTTGATTTTAAATCCCAAAACTTTACCAGCAATAAAATGCCCTAGTTCATGAACTGTGATAAGTATCATCAATATTACAATCGCAAGTAAGATATAAAGAATATTTGTTAACATAACGCTCCTAAATTATTAATGAAAAAAGCAAATAAACTAAAGTAGTTGTAAACATCAAGCCATCAACTCTGTCCATAAATCCGCCATGACCTGGGAAGATTGAACCAAAGTCTTTTATACCAATTTTACGTTTAATACTGCTGGCAACAAGGTCGCCCATTTGTGTTAAAAGCGAACCAATTATGCCAAGAGCCGCAAACAAAGTAATGGCCTTCCAAAGTGGTAATGACAAAATTTCGGCAGCACCGAACCATCCTTCGAAATAAAATAGCCACAAACCGAGCCCGCCAGCAATCAAGCCACCAACAAAGCCAAATATCATGCCAGCAACTGTCTTGTTAGGCGAAATTTCTGGTGCCATTTTGCGTTTGCCAAGCATTCTACCAAATAAATAAGCAAACACATCTGTCATCATAGAAATAGCAAAAATCATTATAATTCCAACAAAACCAAGTCCAAGCCCCATGTGGTTAATACCCATCAAAAAGCTAAGCAAAGTGGTTGGATAAATAAGAATACTTATTGTATCTTTTGTTTCATTTAAAAGTGATTCGTTTAAAAGTTTTTCATCTTTTTCAATTTCGCCAATTTTGCGTTTTATGCCATTTTCGATTAATTCCTTAACCATTAAAACACCAAAGCATAATAACAAAATGAGCACAACCAAAACAAGAGATTTACCTTTCAAACTCTCTATCATTGGGAAAAGTGCAAACACTGCAAAAAGAGCAATTGGATAAATAAACATTATCGATTTGCTCGACCTTTTGTTGTATAGTTTTGTCGAAAAATTCATTTCAACAAGGCAACCATAAATAATTACCAAACTAAATCCATCAAAAAAGAATGGCGAAATCAATCTAAGTGCCGTAAATCCCGCACAAAGAATAAGAATAACCAAACCTGTTATTGTTCTTTTTAACATTATTTTCTCCTATTTTATTTTACCATATCTACGGTCACGTTGTTGGTATGCAATAACGCATTCATCAACAATTTTTGCATCAAAATCTGGCCATTGAGTCTTTGGAAAATAAAACTCACTATATGCAGCTTGGAAAAGCATAAAATTGCTAAGTCTTTGTTCGCCACTTGCCCTAACAATCAAGTCTGGGTCAGGAATACCAGCTGTGTAAAGGTAATTTGCAAGCGTTTGCTCGTCAACTTTTTTAATTCCATCTGCAATAATTCTGTTAACAGCATCAACAAGCTCATGCCTTGAGCCATATGCAAAACCAAAATTCAAAACATGAGATTTGCAATCTTTTGTCATGTCGATAGTCTTACGCAAAATTACTTGAATATCCTCTGGACACATATTAATATCGCCCATAAGATTGAATTTTACATCGCGTTCAACAAGTTTTTGACCAATGTCAGCATGTGCTCTAAAAAGATTGAAAATATAATCGACTTCGGCTTGTGGTCTATTGAAATTTTCTGTTGAAAAGCAATAAAAAGACACGGCATACACTCCGAGTTCACAACATCTATCAAAAACCTTTTTCAAAGCGGCATCGCCAACTTTGTGCCCTTCAAAACGTGGCAAACCACGTTTTTTTGCCCATCTACCATTGCCATCTGCAATAAATGCAATATGCTTTGGTATGTTATTCATATCAATCTTAATTTCAAGCTTTTTTTTCTTAAACAGACACATAAAAACCTTCCTAAAATAATTCTAGTAAACGACAAGCAATATTATACCTGCATAATTTCTTTTTCTTTTTCGTCCATGATTTTATCAATATTACCTGTAACGCCGTCAAGAGTTTTTTGAATGTCTTTTTCGTATCCAGCCATCATATCATCGGTAACAGTACCATCTTTTTTCATAGCTTTTAATTGTTCAAGACAATCACGACGTGCATTTCTACAAGTCACTTTGGCATTTTCACAAAGCTTTCTTGTATCTTTAACAAGTTCACGTCTACGTTCCTCGGTAAGTTGTGGGAATGTAAGCCTTATAACTCTACCATCATCAGTTGGAGTGATGCCAATATCAGACTCGCTAATAGCCTTTCTGATGTTTTTGATTAAGTTTGTATCCCATGGAGAAATAACAAGACATCTACCTTCTTGCACCGAGACATTCGACATGTGTGGAACTGGTGTTGGTGTTCCATAATAATCAACCAACACTTTATCGAGAATTCTTGGATTTGCACGTCCAGCCCTTATTCCATCGAGCTCACTTCTATAAAAAGCTACCGCTTTTTCGAGCTCCTCTTCATATTCCATAAAAATCATTTGAATTTGTTCTTCAATTTCAGCCATACAGACTCCTTTTTATATACTACATAACATGATACAATATTTTGCGACTACGATGCAACCTTTTTTGCCAGGTATTTTTTGTGCAACAAAAAAACCACCAATTTTTGGTGGTCTTTTTTAGTTAATTACTTTGCTTGTTCAGCAGCAACTTCGGCAGCCAAATCGTTAACTCTCTTCTCTAAGCCTTCGCCCATTTCATAGCGAATGAATCTACGAATAGAGATTTTTTCACCGATTTTGATTGTAGCTTCACTAATAAGGTTAGAAATAGTTTTGCTTGGGTCTTTAACATATTCTTGTTCAAGTAAGCAAACTTCTTTGTAATACTTTTTAATTCTGCCTTCAACCATTTTTTCAGCAACAGCTTCTGGTTTACCTTCGTTAACAGCTTGAGCTTTTAAGATTTCTCTTTCTTTTTCAAGATCTTCAGCATTAACTTGATCAACTGATACAACACGTGGGTTTGCAGCAGCAATGTGAATAGCAATGTCGTGACCAAGTTCTTGGAATGCAGGACTCTTAGCTACGAAATCTGTTTCACAGTTAATTTCCAAGAGAACGCCAATTTTGCCGCCCATATGAATATATGAGAAAACAGCACCTTCGGCAGCAATTCTACTAGCTTTTTTAGCAGCAGCAGCTTTGCCTTTTTCACGGAGCATATCCATAGCTTTTTCTACATTACCATTGCATTCAGCAAGAGCTTTTTTGCAGTCAAGCATACCAGCACCCGTTTTTTCTCTAAGGTCTACTACGTCTTTTGCAGTAAATTCCATAATTATTCTCCTTGAATTTTTATTCTTGTTCTACGGTTTCAGTTTTAGCTTTCTTTGCAGGTTTCTTTGCAGGTTTAACAACTTCTTCTACAGCAACGTTTGCAACTTCTTCAGCGGCAACTTCATTTGCATCTTCAGCATTTTCCTGTAC